>JAQTZQ010000028.1:8738-31284 GCA_028687645.1 Rhodocyclaceae bacterium | reverse complement strand
TGGCCCGTGGATTTCCGATGCGGAATTCACGGGCTGAGGGTTGATCGGGCAGTCCGCCAACTGCAAACACACACGACCGAAAGGTCACGTTACGCGTCGCCAACGCGTAGCAATCTGCCTTAGCTGCGTGCCGGGTAACCCTGGCTGGCGCGGCTGAAACGAGCGCTGGAAGCCGACAGGCTTTCTTCGACTCAATCAAGCAACCAACGAGCACGATCACGCATCGTGAGGGGGTTGTAATTTTTATCATGAAGTTGGGCGACACGGACACGGGCAGCAAGGCGACTTGCTTATCCCTGTTCAGTATGAAACGGTGCAAATCCGTGTCAGGGGGCGTTCGGAAATCGAACGGCGCAACCTGAGCTTGGCACGTAGGCTGATGCGGCGGACCCGGATGGACGGGTTATCGAAAACTACTGCAATGGTATGAGTAGAGCCAGAAATGGCGCAGGGTCTTGAGGGGAAACCTGGATTGACCGGCACTCACTGGGAATGGTGAGGTCTTTGGATAGCTTAAGCGTGTAACGGCGGGTGGGAGTCCCGCTGCTGAGTAAAAACCCTTGGGTGGGCCCTGGCTGTTGCGGGGTCATTCGTTGATGACGGTATCTGGCGGGTAAGCCAATCTATGGAACATCGTAGGCCGAAAGTGGCAGCAGCCATGAAGCGTATGCGATGCCGGATACTTGAGACGACCTACCTCAAATCGTGGGTTTGACGTACTGAAATAACGTGGGAATCTCTGACGGCCATTTGACCGGGTTGGCACCCGGGACGGCACAAGAGAGGGAGCGCTGGTGATTAGCGTTGGAACCGATGGCGAGAATTCATGATTCGAGCCTGAGGTGAATTCAGCTTGCTGAATACGCGAAAGCTGGCAGCAGATGCACAGTGTGTGGTGGGCTTGGCGGCCCTTGCAGGGTAGTTGTTGTTCGGCCACGGGGGTGCTTGGCGGCATTTTCCGTGACTTCCGGGGGTGATAGCCTGGATAGCGTGAGTGGACAGGGTTTGTTGTTTGAAAACCCAGTGATTGGATTTTTATCTCTCTCAGCCACCCCGTTCGCGGGGTGGCTGTTTTTGCGTTGGGGCTATGGTCATGCTCGATGAGCCCCAATTTCGTCTCTCGCTCGACGCCATATTACGCTACCATTTTATGCCGCCAAATCTCTACGGATTCGCGCCGCCGGAAACAGGGCAACATTCCTGAGCATGACTTACCTGAAATCATCTTCCTTTTGATGCTTGATTCTGGCAATCGTTATATCGCCATTGGGCAAGTGTCGGAACCGAGCAATGTAGCCGCTACCACCAAAATCAATCATGGCCTCGCGGTGGTACATCTTGCCCTCTACGGGTCGGAAGCGTTCGGGCATGATGGCAATTTTTTGGAGCGCGTCACGAACCACCGAAACCGCCCGCTTGGCAACATTTTTGTCTTGCGTTGCCAGAAAGTCATGAAGCCGTTTGAGGTCTGCGATAGCTTGCGCTGAATACTTTACGGATGGCATGCGGGAGCAGGTAATTCTTTATCCGCGCCCCATGAATCTATCCACGCCATGACCTCATCATGCGTAGCGTGTAGTCCTGTTTCGTCGAAGTGCTTGAGGGCAGCATCACAGCTTTCGTACCATGCGTACTCACGCTCCTTCTGCGCGATGAGCTGATTGATAGCCTCAGTAGCGAGGGCATGAGGGGTGCGCTTTTGGCGCACCGCTATCGCTTTGAGCTTTTCCCGTGCGGTCACATCCAAGCGGATGGACATAGGGACTGTGTCAGCAGTCATGGTGTTCATAGTCAGTTGATTACAATGTAGTTCAAAGTATAGTCGTTCACTACGATGAGTCAAGCCGACTTGCTGGCCGGGGTGCAATCGAAAGTAACGGGAGAGACAAAATGGACATTAAGAAATTGATTCATGGTAGCAAGCGAGGTCGCTTGCGGCATCAAAAATTCTCTACACGACGTCACCGATGCGATCCTTCCCGCTTGGAATTACATCGCTCTACCAAATTCCACTCCATGAATTCGGGAAGTTATTTCGTACGCGTTCATTAGGTGCAAATCGCACTCCACCAAAAATCTTGGTTTTGCAAATGCTAAGATAACAAAGGAGGACGATTAACCATGAAAGCAGTCATACTCGCCGGAGGGCTAGGAACTCGCATTAGCGAAGAATCACATCTCAAACCCAAACCGATGATTGAAATCGGTGGCATGCCCATCCTGTGGCACATACTCAAAATTTATTCAGCCCACGGCATCAACGACTTCATCATCTGCCTCGGCTACAAAGGCTACGTCATTAAGGAATACTTCGCCAACTATTTCCTACACACCTCTGACGTCACCTTCGACCTAAGCACCAACTCAATGGAAGTCCACGAACGCCACGCAGAACCGTGGCGAATTACGCTCGTAGACACCGGAGAAAACACCCAAACCGGCGGGCGTCTCAAGCGTGTTCGCAATTATCTCGACAACGACGAAGCCTTTTGTTTTACCTACGGTGATGGTGTCAGCAATATCGACATCGCCGCCTCAGTGCGCTTCCACAAAACACAAGGGCGGCTCGCAACCGTAACCGCTGCAACACCGCCAGGGCGGTTCGGCACCTTAGAAATTGAAGGCACCCGAGTTGCACGGTTCACTGAGAAGCCCCCAGGAAGCGAAGGTGCCATCAACGCTGGATTTTTTGTACTTTCCCCCCAAGTCATTGATCTAATCGGCAACGACCAAAGCGCTTGGGAGTCGCACCCAATGGAAACACTTGCCGCCCAAAACCAGCTCTCGGTATGGCGACACCAAAGCTTTTGGCAACCAATGGACACCCTACGCGACAAAGTGGCGTTAGAACAACTCTGGCAATCCGGCAAAGCGCCGTGGAAAATTTGGTAATGATCGAGCAATTTTGGCAAGAGAAGCGTGTTTTTTTAACCGGCCACACCGGATTTAAAGGAGGTTGGCTTGCCTTATGGCTCAAAAAACTCGGCGCCGACGTTACTGGCTTTGCCTTGCCACCACCGACTATCCCTTCTCTTTTTCAAGTGGCGAAGATTGAACCAGAACTGCACTCCATCATGGGCGACATCCGTGATGCCAATGCTCTGGCTAGCGCATTGCGCGCCGCACAGCCCGACATTATTTTTCATCTCGCCGCGCAACCTCTCGTCCGCTACGCCTACCAACACCCTGTAGAAACCTACAGCACCAACATCGTCGGTCTAGTCAACCTGCTCGAAGCAGTGCGCCAAACCAAAAATGTACGGGCGATCGTCAATATAACGAGCGATAAATGCTATGAAAACCGCGAATGGATCTGGGGCTATCGCGAAAACGAAGCCCTCGGGGGATACGACCCTTACAGCAGTAGCAAAGCCTGCGCTGAAATCATCACCGCCGCCTACCGAAACTCCTACTTCAACCCCCAATCACACGCCAAGCACGGCATAGCCCTAGCCACTGCTCGGGCCGGCAATGTCATCGGCGGAGGCGACTGGGCACAAGATCGCCTGATCCCAGACATCCTCAAAGCACTAGAAACTGGCAAATCAGCACTCATCCGCAACCCACAAGCCATCCGCCCCTGGCAACATGTTCTCGAACCACTCAGCGCCTACCTCCTGTTAGCAGAAAAGCTCTACACCGAAGGCCCAGGCTACGCCGAAGCCTGGAATTTTGGCCCAACAGAATCAGACGCTGAAAGCGTGCAAACCATTATCGAAAAATTAACCACCTTATGGGGAAACAACGCCAAGTGGCACAGCGAGCCCAACGCAGCCCAACCACACGAGGCAAACACCCTCAAGCTCGACTGCAGCAAAGCCAAGGCACGGCTAAACTGGCACCCACGCTGGACGCTCAGCACTGCACTTGAGCAAGTCGTTAAATGGCATCAAGCCTACTTGGCGGGGGCCGACATGCAAGCCATTACACTGCAGCAAATCAACGCTTTTAGCTCAAGCTATGTCGAAAATTGCCGATAAAAACGGAGCTGATTAACCAGGAAACACGATGAGCACCATTGCACTAAGGCAGCGCGCCAAAGCGGATGCCAACCATACCATCCACGTCACTCTCCCCCCAGAAATGGGCGATAACGTAGAAATCATCATTCTGCCTATCGCCATTAACAAGCCAAACACCGGCGATGGCTTCGATAGCGCCAAAGTATTCGAAGAAACGGGCTTCGCCCGGAACATCCTCAGTCACCCAGATGAGGACTGCTGGAATGACCTTTAAGATTGTTCCCGGGGAAATTTATAGCGCTTGGTTCCCTTTCAGCGACTTATCAACAAAAAAAAAGCGACCGGTTTTAGCCCTTGCTCCTCAAGACGAGCATGACGACGTGCGAGTGGCATTCATTACAAAAACCACCCCCACGCCAGCCCAAGGCTTTGAGTTGCAAGCGAGCGACTTTCAAGGCCCCGGACTAGCGCATACCAGCCATATTCGTATCGACAAAATCTTCAATCTGCACATCAGCCGAATTGAAAAACCGGTAGCAACCCTCAATGCCGATAGCTACGAGCGAGTTTTGCGCAAACTCATCACTCAAGATATCCCCCAACTCGCCGAACTTCGCCACGCCCCTAAGCCGTTTCTCGCCGGCAAGAGTCTCATCCCGCCCTCCGGTAAAGTGATCGGCGCACCTGAGATCGTTAACATGGTGGAGGCATCCCTCGATGGCTGGCTAACCACAGGGCGCTTCAATGCAGCATTTGAAAAAAAGCTAGCCACATATCTTACGGTCAACCACGTTTTAACCTGCAATTCTGGATCGAGTGCCAACCTGTTGGCGCTTACCGCCCTCACCTCACCCCTACTCGGCGAGCGCGCACTCAAACCCGGGGACGAAGTCATCACCGCAGCTGCCGGCTTCCCCACCACGGTCAACCCGATATTGCAGAACAATTTAATTCCCGTTTTTGTCGATTCACACATCCCCACCTACAACCCGTTGCCAGAAAGCATCGAAGCCGCAATCTCCGACAAGACCCGCGCTATCATGCTGGCCCACACCTTGGGCAACCCATTTGCCGCCGAGGAGATCCGCGCCATTGCCGACCGCCACAATCTCTGGCTGATTGAAGACTGTTGCGATGCGCTGGGCTCCACCTACCGCGGTCGGAAAGTCGGCACATTTGGCCACCTCGCAACGTTGTCGTTTTATCCCGCGCACCATATCACCATGGGCGAAGGCGGTGCCGTATTCACCAATGATCCACTACTCAAGCGCATCGTTGAATCGTTCCGCGATTGGGGACGAGATTGCTGGTGCAATCCAGGATGCGACAACACCTGCGGCAAGCGCTTTGATTGGCAATTGGGCAACCTGCCCGCTGGCTACGACCACAAATACATCTATTCTCATCTTGGCTACAACCTAAAGATCACCGATACGCAGGCTGCCATCGGGCTTGCACAACTGGATCGCCTGGCAGAATTCGTTGCGGCCAGGCGGGCTAACTTTGCCTACCTGCATAAAAAGCTAAGCGCGATCTCAGCCCCTCTGCTTTTACCAAAAGCAAGTACCAACAGCGATCCCTCCTGGTTTGGCTTCCCGATCACCCTCGAAGACGACGCTCCCTTCGACCGGGTTGATCTTTTGCGCTACCTCGACCAACAAAAAATTGGTACTCGACTCCTATTTGCCGGCAACCTCCCCCGCCAGCCCTACATGACCGGTCAGCACTACCGGATTGACGCCCCCCTAACCAACGCCGACCGCATCATGAACCAAACCTTCTGGGTTGGCCTTTGGCCTGGGCTGGGGCAATCCGCACTCGACCATATCGGGCAAAAACTAGACGAATTTTGCGGACGCTGATGAAATCCTCCTCTGCACCAAATCAAAATAGCCCGTGTAATATATTGAATCCATATCTCACATAGGACATGCCATGCGAACGCTTATTGACATTCCTGATCGCCAAATCAAAGACCTAGCCGCTATCTGCAAAACCGAAAACGTATCTCGTGCCGAAGTCATCCGCCGGGCAATCGCTGCTTATCTTGAAAAGCAAACCCCCATCGCAGTGGAAGCCTTTGGGCTTTGGAAGCAACACAAGATCGACGGACTGACTTATCAAGAACAGGCAAGATCTGAATGGTAAGCGCCCTATTCGACACCAACATCCTGATCGATTACCTGAACGGGGTCGATCAGGCAAAAATTGAGATGGAGAGATACAGCGACAAAGCCATTAGCCTGATCACATGGATGGAAGTCATGATCGGCGCAACGTCAGAAACAGAAACAATCACACGCAACTTCCTCAACGGATTCGAAAACTTGCCAATTGACGAAGAAGTTAGCGACTTGGCAGTAGTGCTGCGCAAAAAACATCGCATAAAATTACCTGACGCTATCGTTTGGGCTACTGCTCAAGTCGATAAACGCATTCTGGTGACTCGCAACACAAAGGATTTTGCACATGATGAACCCGGCATCCGAATCCCCTACCAAATCTGATGCGACTCACCACCGAACAAGCAAAAATCATTCGCCGAACCACGCACCAGCGATTTGGTCAGGAGGCGCGCGTGTGGTTATTCGGTTCGCGCACCGATGACAATGCCCGAGGTGGAGACATTGACCTCCTGATTCAAACGCCCAAACGGTTGGAAAACGCCTTCCGCGAATCCATCGGAATCGAAACAGACCTACAAATCGCCCTGGGAGACCAGAAAATTGACATCCTTCTGCTTCAACCGGGCAGCCAGCCAACCCCCATTCACCAAATCGCAAAAAACACAGGGGTCGAACTGTGAACGACAACCTGACAGCGTTGGCGACGGTCAACCGCCAAAAAGCCCTCAAAACAATCAACTTATTGGCCGCCTCGCTAAACGCGTTTCAGCCCTTCGACCCGAGCGCACCCTACACACCCAAAGCCTTGGAACCCTACGATGCGCTGTCAGATCGATTTATTCGCGCCGTAGAATGTGCTCTGCGTTATTTCCGCAGCCTGGAACTCAGCGAGTTTGCCGAGCAGTCGGACACCACGCGAACTTTACTCAACCGCATGGCAAAGATGAGACTAATCAGTGACCCCGATCTTTGGCTAACAATGCGTAACGTCCGTAACCGGATGGTGCACGATTACCTGCCAGAGCAAACCGCACAAATGTTTAATGAAATCAGCACAGCTTACGGTCCTGAATTGCTAGCTCTGGAACAAAAAATACTTTCCCCGACCACTTCAGACTAAATTAATGCTGCAATCTTCCGCTCTGGACAAATATAAGACGACAAGACCACTGTACATCTTTGAGATTGCAAATAGCTATATGGGAGAGGTCGCCCATGGTCTTGCCATCATCGAAGCTATCGGCAAGACATGCCAACACTTTGACTTTCAGATTACCTTCAAACTCCAATACCCGCGACCTACACATCTTAGTTCAACCGAGTTTCAAGGATTGTGACGACGCTACCACCTCGAAGAGAGACACCCGTTACCGGAAGAGTCAAACGACAGTGACAACTACACCATGAACCACAGACCATGGCTAAGAGAATTGGCGATTTTTGAACTGGACCTCGCCCTCCAGCATGATCTCTTCTACGGAATCTATAACAAATGAATCAGACGATGCGTGTCGCAGACTACATCGCTCAACGTTGCGTCGGTGCAGGAGCACAGCACTGCTTCCTGGTAACCGGAGGTGGCGCCATGCACTTAAACGATGCCTTCGCCCGTCATCCTAACCTGACGCCCGTCTGCTTCCATCACGAGCAGGCCGCAGCCATCGCCGCCGAGGCGCATTACCGCACTACTTGCCGGCTAGCTGTCCTCAACGTCACTACCGGCCCCGGCGGCGTCAACGCACTGAACGGGGTGTATGGCGCCTACGTAGACTCCATCGCCATGCTTATCGTCTCTGGTCAGGTCAAACGTGAAACCTATTTGAGGAACTTCCCGCAGCCTCTGCGACAACTGGGTGACCAAGAAGTAGATATCGTCAGCATGGCCCGCCCGGTAACAAAATATGCAAAAACAATACAAGACCCAAGTGAGATCCGCCAAGTCATGGACAAGGCCATCTTCTTGGCCACTCACGGCCGCCCGGGCCCGGTCTGGGTTGATGTACCAGTGGACATACAAAGCACATCAATCGAACCCGATAAGTTGCCCGGCTGGCATCACGAAGATATCGCCAGCCTGCTGAATGACCCCGACATCTGCCCGAACACCAAAGCTGAACTCGGCAAGCCTGCACAAGCGATTTCCGATGCATCACTTGACGAACTAATCGCTGCCTTGAAGGCAGCCAAGCGCCCGGTGCTCATGGCAGGAACGGGGGTGCGGCTGTCAGGCATGCAGGAATCCTTCATCACGCTTTGCAAAACACTGAAAGTTCCCGTCGTCACCGGCTGGAATGCCCACGATTCGCTGACTAACGACAACCCTTACTTTGCCGGCCGACCGGGAACTGTTGGCGACCGTGCAGGAAACTTCACGGTCCAGAATGCCGATCTGCTGATTGTTTTAGGCTGCCGCTTGAACATTCGACAGATTAGCTACAACTGGCGCAGCTTTGCCCAACAGGCCATCAAGTTCATGGTGGATATTGATGCAGCCGAACTGGACAAGCCAACATTATCCATCGACCACAAAATACACGCTGATCTGGCTGATTTCATCCCGGCTCTCCTGCTCCGCCTCAAAGACTACCTGACAGCGCCGGAACATAAGACTTACTTGCATTGGTGCCGTGAACTCGTCATTCGCTACCCCGTGGTCACAGCACCACAGCGTTCCGCGGGTCAACCACTCAATCCCTACTATTTCATTGAGCTGCTTTTTTTCAAGCTGGGCAAAGACGCAGTTGTGGTAACCGGCAATGGCTCGGCATGCGTCATGAGCTTTCAAGCAGCCCAACTGCAATATGGACAGCGCCTTTTCACAAACTCAGGCAACGCCTCAATGGGCTACGACCTGCCGGCCGCAATTGGTGCATGCATCGCTCGTGATCGACAGACCGTGATCTGCCTCGCCGGCGATGGAAGCCTGATGATGAACTTGCAGGAATTGCAAACCCTGGTCGGCTATCAGTTGCCAGTCAAAGTCATCGTGCTCAATAACAACGGCTACCACTCGATTCGCCAGACCCAGACCGCATATTTCCCGGACAACGTCTTCGGCATCAGCCCGGCTGACGGCGTCAGCCTGCCTGACTTTGTCGCCCTTGGAAGGGCGCTGGGCATTGATGCCAGATGCGTCGCAACGGCAGATGACTGGCTGGCACCAGAAACTGAGGTCTTGTTATCCAGTGGCAAACCAGCCCTGATCGAGATCATCGTTGATCCAGAGCAAACATTTTCCCCAAAGTTAGCCTCAAGAAAACTACCCGATGGGTCGATGAGTACACCAGCACTAGACGACATGTCTCCATTTTTGGAACGAGATGAACTTGCGGCAAACCGGCTAACGAGCTAACTCAAAATGTACTCAGCGATTGTTTATGATCTTGATGGAACACTGGTCGATAGCGCGATGACTGTAACGGCGCTTTTGAACGACCTGCGTATCGAATACGGCCTGCCACCGCTAGCAATTAATCATTACAAGCCATGGCTGAGCACCGGAGGCAAAGCCATGATAGCGGCAGCACTAGGGATCGACGAAGCAGAGGCTGGCCCCCTGCTACTCGATTTTCGTGCCCGCTATTTGAATCAGCCGACCGACCCAGCCAGTGTTTATCCCGACGTCCACCTGACGCTATCCACCTTGCGCTCCGCCGGCATCAGATTGGGTCTGTGCACTAACAAGCCACGCACACTGACGGATAAAGTTCTGACTGAAACCGCCCTAGGTGATTTTTTTGATGTTGTTTGTGCTGGCCAGGACTTATCAACCAGCAAACCACACCCAGACAACCTGAATGTCTGCCTTCAAGGATTAAACAGCCAACCCGAGGAAACCCTTGTAATTGGCGACAGCAAGATAGATCAGTGTCTTGCCGAAGCATGCGGAACGAGTTTCGCCTTCTTTTTCGGAGGCTACGATGATGGCGTCCGAACCGAAGCCAGCGTGCTCACGCTCCATCATCACCCTGAAATTTTCAACCTGTTTTCGTCTATTAAAAAAAGGTCACACCATGAATAACTGTGAACGCAAAATGTTGAGTCTTCTCAAAGCACTCAAGAACGATTATGGCTGTGTCGCAGTCAAAGCTGAATTCGAAGCTGAAGGCACTCGCGTTGACGAGTTGCTGAGATTAATGGAGATCGCTCGCAAGGCTGATCTGAAGATAGGTCTTAAAGTCGGTGGTTGCGAAGCAATGCGTGATTTGATCGAAAGCAAGCAATTCGGTGTGGAATACATCATCGCCCCGATGGTCGAAACGCCTTATGCGTTAAGTAAATACATCCAAGCCAAAGACCATGTTTACTCGCAGGATGAACAGATAGATACCCACTTTCTGTTCAATCTTGAAACCCACACAACCTTCAAGTCCATTGAGGAAATGACGGACATGGCGATTAGCGGCGGATTAGCCGGCATTGTCGTGGGGCGGGTCGACTTCGTTGGCTCACTGGGTTGGGAACGCAACCAGGTAAATTCGAGTAGCATGTCAGAATATTGCCAGGAAGCCTCCCGGATTTGCAAAAACAAAGGACTTGACCTGGTCATCGGCGGAGGCGTTTCAGCCGATGCAGTGCCTTTCCTGAAAAACATCAACCAAACCCACCTCACGCGCTTTGAGACGCGAAAAGTCATGTTCGGTGCATCGGCACTGAATATCCCCAGCATCCAGGATGGCTTGCGCATGGCAGTACATTTCGAATTACTGTGGTTGCAAAACAAGCGCGACTACCACGGTTTCATTCACCGGGAAGACAACGCGCGTATTGAGATGCTGGAAAAACGCTGGCAGGTTCTCTCCGATAACGTTCCAAATCACTAAAACAACCCCAAGAAAAGGCCCTTGCCGTGAAAGAATCAAGTATTGCCGCTGTCATTCAGCCACGCATTCACTCCGCCGCCAAGGTACCGCTTGAAGACCTGGCACCTTTGAGTACACCATTTTCCGTACATATAGACGTGTGCAGTGTCTGCAACTACAAATGCAGTTTCTGCTTCCAGGCCGACAGCAAGGCCATGAAAGCCGTCGGCCTCAAGCGCGGCATGATGGACTTGGCATTATTCAAGAAGATCGTCGACGACTTGAAAGCCTTTGATCAAAAGATCAAAAAAATCAAGATCGGTAATCATGGGGAACCCACATTGCACCCGGATTTACCGGCAATGATTCGCTACGCCCGAGATAGCGGCACAGCAGAAATAATTGAACTATTCACCAATGCATCCATGCTTGAGCCAACGCTCAACCAGGCACTGATCGACAGCGGCTTGCAGCGGATCAATATTTCGCTTGAAGGACTATCGGACGAACGCTATAAACAGGTCGCGGGGGTCAAGCAAAGCTTCTCGGCGATTGTCGAGGGCGTCAAACACCTCTACGTCATCCGTGGCGACTGCAAAATTTACGTCAAAATTGCTGACCAGACCAGCGCACTGTCCCGTGATCTTACGCAAAAATTCGTTCTGAATAAAAAGGAGCGGGAACATTTCTACGCCACATTCGGCAACATCTGCGACGAAATTTTTATCGAAAAAGTGGTGCCCCAATGGGCCGAGGTCCAGCTCGACAAGCAAAACCAGCTTTCGGAGACCGGCATGTACGAACAGAAAGTGAAGGCAGACAAGGACGTCTGCCCCTTCATTTTCATGTACATGCACTTTAATTGTGATGGCACGACCAGTCCATGCACACTCGACTGGCCGCGCAAGGTAATCATCGGCAACGTCAAGGAAACATCCGTCAAGGATATCTGGAACGGCCAGCTACTACGTTCTCTTCAAGTTGCCATGCTGGAAGGCAAGCGTTGCGATATCAATTTCTGCAAGAACTGCACAGCCCCATTAGTCTGTGTTGAAGAAGACCTTGATCCGCACAAGACTCGCCTGTTGGAAAAAATTCGCCCCTTGTTGCTTGAGGAATCCAACAAATGAAAATACTTGTACTGGGGGCCAACGGATTCATTGGAAAAAACCTCGCACGCTATTTGTCGAATCGCCCCTACCAGGTTCTGACCCCCAAGCGCGCCACACTTGATCTGCTTGATCAGGATGCGACAGAAGCCTATTTGCGCGAACAACGGCCGGACGTCGTCATCAACTGTGCAATCACCATTCACTCTGCCGAAACAAACCTGAGCATCTACTACAACCTCGAACGCTGCACGGCCTATTTTGGCCGACTGCTCAACATCGGCTCAGGTGCGGAATACGCGGCAAAGTATTACACCCCGCTGATGTCCGAGACTTATTTTGGTCAAAATATTCCGGTCGACACCTATGGCATCTCAAAATTCTGCATTGCCAAGGACATTGAAAAATCCGCGCACGACATCATCAACCTGCGGGTTTTCGGAGTTTTCGGCGAGCATGAAGACCATACACGCCGATTCATCTCGAACAATATTTGTGACTCGATTCGCAAGCAGATAATTACCGTCAATCGAAATTCGGTATTCGACTACATCGATATTCAGGACTTCGCCCGGATCACCGAAAAATTCCTGGCCCATAAAAATCAGTTCAAGTCCTACAACATCTGCACCTCAATCCCGCGCACACTGGTCGATCTGGCAAAAATCATTGATCAGGCCAGTGGCCGCACCAACACGCTGACTGTTGTAAATGGCGACATTCACACCGTGTACACCGGGCAAAACCAGCGCTTGCTTGATGAAATTGGCAGCTTCGATTTCACCCCGATGGAACAGTCCGTCAAGCGCCTCTTTACCTGGTACGAAACCGAGTTCACTGCCGGCAGAATCGCATGACGGCTCAACTAAGTACGCTGCTTACCCAATTGGCAGGGGCTCCCATCATGATCTGGGGCGCACGGATGACAGGCTTGGGTCTGGTCCGTTTGTGTCGGACAAACGGCATAAAGGTAGATGGCTTTATCGACTATGACCCGGCCTTTGCCGGCAAAAAAATCGCCGGACTAACCTGCCATCCTCCGACAGCACTACCTGAATTGTGGGCACAGCAACCCGAGCTGAAAATTGTCGTGGCAGCCTCAACCAAAGAACAGGAAATTAACAAAATCCTTTTAAGTCTGGGCTTTTCACCTCAGTGCTTCATCAATTACTCGAACTACTGTGACCTGTTCTACACCGTCGACGTAATGGGTACCTGCAACCTGAAATGTCTCTCATGCGCGCATGGTGCCGGCGGTGAAAAATACAGCAAAGGCCAAATGTCGCTGGAAACCTACCAGCATGTTATCGACAAGATCATTGCTGAAAACGAAGTCGTTACGCATATCAGCCTGTATAGCTGGGGCGAACCTTTCCTGAATCCTGCGTTGCCCGAGATGGTTTCGTACTTGCATCAACACGGCATTGCTGCAGCCCTGTCCAGCAATCTTTCGATCAAAAACGAACCGTTGTTGCGCAAGGTCATGCAACAAGATCCAGAATATCTCAAGGTATCACTATCCGGCTATTACCCCGAGGCCTACAACGATACACACAGCGGTGGTGATATTTATCTGGTTCGTTCCAATCTGCTCCGACTCAGGTACTACATCGACAAATATCGACTCAATACCGTCGTCGATGTTAACTACCACCTCTACAACAACAACAATCGCAAGAACCTGCACAAGATGCAAGAGCTCTGCGAGGAACTTGGCTTCTACCTGTCGACAACCTTTGCCCTGGTGATGCCACTTGAGCGCGTCATCGAGAAACTTGAGGGTCGTCCCAGCCCAAGCACGCTGGCGCTGGAGAAAAAACTCCTGGTCAGTGTCAACGAAGGAATTTTGGCTGCAAATGCGGTCGACCGTGAAAATACAATGATTTCCCCGGCCGAATGTCCTTTCCTGGCAAACCAGACAATCGTCAACTGGGACCTCAGTGTGCCGATCTGCTGTACAACCTTTAATCGTGGCCCCAACATCGTTGCCAACAATTTCCTGAGCGCCGGCAAAGCTCAGATCAGCCATGGCAAACAGCAAGCCAGCATTTGCCAGACCTGCGTCAAACACGGGCTGCCCGCTTATAACCTCGGGCTCAACCGTAGCCGCTGGGAGGCAGTAGCCACGACCAAGCCCAGTTTCGACCTGCCCATCGACGCATGACCGCCACCACCCATCCCTGCCGCCTCTGCCACGCGCCTCTGAGCAGCGCTGACGCTGTACAAATCGGCCCCTTCCCGAAGGCAGCACAGTATTATCCGACGCCCAACGAGTTCACCCACGACCGGGGAATCGTCCTGAAAATCACCGAATGCCCCGACTGCGGGCTGACCCAGTTGCTCAACGAACCGGTCGACTACTATCGCCAGGTCATCACCGCCGCCTCCCTTTCACCGGTCGTCCGCGAACAACGCTTGACACTTTTCAGGCAACTCCGTGGATATTTCGGCATGCGCCCCAGCGCCTTCGAGATTGGCTGCGCCGGCGGTGAGAACCTGCCGCTGCTGCGCGATGCCGGATTCGCCGCCAGCGGCATCGAATTCGCTGCGACAACAGCCGGCACATCGCTACCTGAAGGCGTGACCGACACCTACCTGCTCGATCTCGGACCGGAAAATCATGGCCGCCACGACCTCCTGCTCTCGTTCAACTACCTCGAACACCAGCCGGACGCCCACGCCTTTCTGCAGAAATGCCATGCGCTGCTAGCCGACGACGGCCGGCTGTTGCTAACGGTGCCAAATCTCGACCTACTGCTCGACAGCCAGTCGGCACACGAATTTGTTGCTGATCACCTGCTCTACTTCACCGCAGAAAGCCTCGAAACCGCGCTGCGCCTGACCGGCTTCTCACTGATTGAGTGCCAGATCATCAACAACCAGTACGACATCCAGATCATTGCGAAGAAGCGCCCGCGCGGTGCAATCGCCAGCAGTAAATCGGCACTGGACGCGCTCGTCATCAGCTTCAACGAAAAGCTGCGCACCCTCGCCACTGAAGGCAAGCGGATCGCGATCTGGGGTGCCGGGCACCGAACACTCGCCCTGCTTTCGCTGGCGGAATACCACTTGATCGACTGCATCATCGACTCGGCCCGATTTAAACATGACAAATTTGCGCCAATATCCCACCTCAGGATACGGCCGCCAGAAATCCTGCTCGACCCTGACTGCGGCATCGACGTGATTCTGGTGATGCTCCCCGGTATTTACCCGAAGGAAGTCATCAGCCGGATTGAATCATTACCGATTGCTTACCACGCCGAGCAGTTTCCACCCACAGAATGACTCATACGGCATGCCCATTGAGTTTTCCGAAGTCCGGTTTTCTGGCGAGGAGAAACACGACAATGGGGCTAGCGTGAGCCATAACATCAAACTTGTCGAAGGCGAGCGTGGCCTTGGGGAGATTCGCATTTTCCCCTATCCCGGCTGGAATCACCTCCCGGATTGCACTAGCTTCACGGGCAGAAATCGAAGCATGGCTAGTGGAACTTGCCGGCCAGACAATTGTCACATTACACAAGAGTTCTTTTCCGTCCGCCATTGACCCAGTATCTCGCCCCGATGCCTTCTGCCCCTCCCCCGCTCGTCAGCATCATCGTTCCGGTCTACAACGCCGTCTCGACGCTGAGCCGCGCGGTCGACAGCATTTTGGCCCAAGATTTCGGCCAGTTCGAACTTATTCTCTCCGATGATGGATCGACTGATGACAGTTGCGCGCAGTGCGACCGCTACGCCACCAGCGACGAACGCGTACGCGTCGTTCATGCGGCCAACGCCGGCCCGTCGGCCGCCCGCAACCGGGCCATCGCCGTCTGCCGTGGCGAATTCCTGTTTTTCCTTGATGCCGACGACAGCCTTGCCCCGCAAGCGCTGTCGTCGCTGCTTGCCAGCCAGCGCAGTAACAATGCAGACATTGTCGTCGGCGATTTCACCCGCCGCCAGGGCGACCTGTGCAGCCCCTCCGGCCATAGCCTCGCCTTCAGCAGCGACACCGCCCTCGATCGCCAAGCACTGCGTCGCTACGTCTGCGACCTCTACCTGAAGACACCGAACCGCTACCACCTGTTGGTTTATGTCTGGGGCCGCCTGATACGCACCGCGCTGGTCCGCACCCACCAGCTCACCTTCAACGAAGCGCTGCACACCTCCGAGGACGTGGCCTTCAATTTCGGCCTGCTGCCGCAGGTCGACCGTCTGAACTTCGTCAACACGCCCATTCTCTACAAGTACATCGACAAGCACGACGGCCATGCCATCGGCAAAAGATTAACTGGAGAATCAGGCTGGAAGCATTTCGGCTACGTCGAGGCCTTCCACCAGATCGCCGCCTACCTGGACAGTAGCGACGTCCCGGGCGAACATACGCAGCAGCTAAACGTAGCCTTCGTCATCTACACCGTCATTATGCTGATCCGCCTGTGCGGCCACGCCAACCGTGACAATTGGCGCGACATCCTGAGTCTGGTCCAGCGCATCCTCGGTGACGAGCGACTGGTTGACGGCCTGCGCCTTTACCGGCCTGCACGCGGCAATTCACAATTAATACCCCTGCTGTTGCGCTGGCGCCTAGCGACGCCGCTGCTGCTGACCTGTGCCATCAAATCCAGACTACTCTACCGCTGAGCCATGACCAAAATACCTACCGTCACCCTGTCCCAACTTGGCGAGCTAGCCGAGCGCAGCCCAGTCCTGATTTTCGGTGCCGGAGCCGTCGGCGAACTGCTGTTGCGCCTCTGCGAGGAGGCCGACATCCAGATCAGCGGCTTCGTCGACAATAACAGTGGCCTCGCCGGCCAACTGCGCTACGGCCTCGCCGTCTACCCACCGGCCCGTGCACTGGCCGAGTTCGGCGACGTACCAGTCGTCGTTTCGGCCGCCGACCTAGGCGACATCGTCGACCAGTTACAGGCGCTCGGCTTCACAACCATCCTGCCCGGCGGCCCGCTGCTCCGACATGTCAATCACTCGCGCTACGCGCTCAGCGCCGGCGAGGACTTCACCGAATTTACGGCGACCACCTGCGCGCAATGCCATGACGCCTACCTTGATGCCGAACTGATTTTCCTGCGTAGCGTCGACATCGTCATCACCGAGCGCTGCTCTCTCAAGTGCCAGGACTGCGCCAATCTAATGCAGTACTACGAGAAGGCCGAGAACTGCGACCTTGACGAGATACGCGGCGCGATCACGTCGCTCTGCTCGGTTGTCGACGGCATCAACGAGTTCCGCGTCATCGGCGGCGAACCGTTCATGAACAAGGAAATCGACAAGGTCCTGGAAATGCTGATCCCGGAGAATAAGGTCCGCAAGATTGTCATCTACACCAATGGCACCATCATTCCGCGCCACGAACTAATCCCATTGCTGGCCGATCCGAAAGTCCTGATGCTGGTCACCGACTACGGTCCACTATCGCCGCGCATGGACAAGCTGCTAGCCTTCATGGACACTCACCGTATCGCCTATCACCGTCGGCCGGCCGAAAACTGGACTGACTGCGCCCGCATCATCAAGCATGATCGTCAGCCAGAAGCGAACCAGCAAATTTTCCGAGAGTGCTGCAGCAAAAATACTTTCACGCTGATGAGCGGCAAACTGTTCCGCTGCCCTTTCGCCGCCAATGTAGACCGCCTCGGTGCGGTGCCAGACCTGCCTAACGACAATGTCGACATGCTTGCCCCCAGTGAACACGCCACGTTGAAAGCGGCGGTCAATGCACTGGTCTTCAAAAAAAAGACACTCGACGCATGTGACTATTGCGACGGTCGACCGCTGAACGCACCGCACATCACGCCAGGCATCCAGGTCAAGCAGCCGCTGAAGTACGTCAAGCTCGCCTCGCGCACGACAGGCTGATACTCGTGCGCCCGCACTGCTGCCGCATCATCTACGCTGGTGAGTTCCGAGCCGTGCTTGACAACACATACGGCTAGAAGCCAGCTTCGGCGCAGCATTTCCTCAAGGCCGGAATCTTGGCAGACGACTTCCATCAGTGCGCGAGATGGTTGCTGCAGATCGTTTCCGCGCCAGTTCCTTAGTGCAAGGAACTGACCAGTGCGGGGTGCAGGAAAAACTCAATTTTTTTTATTTTTTCTAGAGTCAAGAATGTATTTATTCCACATCCCCCAAAGCGCAGCCTCAAAATCTTTAGCGAATCGTGGTGCATCAAACATCGGAGAACTCAGAACTTTCTCTCTCAAGCCCTTTCGAATCGATGCTAAACGTTTAATATCCTGAGCTAAATATTTTGCCTTTTCTACATAGTCGTCGCTATTAACCGCAATCCACTCTCGCATACCCGCCAAAGTATTCGTTGTCTCCCCTATTCTGGACACAAAACTGTCCCCTTTCATCGACAAAACCGGCACTCCCATCCACATTGCCTCCATTGAAGTCGTAGAGCCACAATATGGGAAAGAATCAAGTGCGATATCAACTTTGTTATAAAGGGAAAGATGCTCTTCTCTTGACCGTCTCCAATCCATCAGTATGAGTCTATCAGCGCTGATACCCTGATTAAAAAATCTTGCATAGGTTGTATTTCTCTCCGTCTCACTTTCAAGTTCTCCTGCGTTGAGTAATAAAACAGAACCGGGAACCTCATGCAAAATTGTTGACCAAACCTTGACGACATTATCATTTATTTTCATTAGCCTATTAAATGAACCAAATGTTAGAAATTCATTTTCCAGTGCGGGCAAATCACCCACGTCAATTGGTGTAGATATTTCGATATCAGGTGGGTATATAACAACTGGAGCACCGGGAAGAAACCATAATTTTTCTACAAAATAGCGAGCATCTTGAGGGAATAACTGAATTTTATTGGAAATAAAATAATCAATCTGCGGCACGCCAGTTGTTGAAAAATAACCTAACCAAGTAACCTGAACAGGTGCTGGCTTTCTCGCGAAAAGTGGCAATCTATTAAAAGCAGTAAAGCCAGACAGGTCAATTAGTATATGCAACTTATCGTCATGCACCATACGCGCCGCAACAGCATCGCCTTTTCCAACCAGAGAACGCCATCCGAAGAAGTGTTTTTTAAGCCGTTCAGTTACATCGTCCTCGGAATGATGATTTGAATAAGCGAACGTTTCAAATTTATCTTTACTTAAATAGGCCAATAACGGCTCAAGAGAACGAGCCACTGGGTGAGTTCTAAAATCACCAGATACAAACCCCACTCTCAGCTTTTTAGGATAATTATTGCATCGCCATAAGTTATACATCTCCTCTTTTCTAACTTGAATTAACTGCCCGAATTTCTTAGCCTCGCTTAATATTTCTTCTTGTGAAGTATTTTGATCAGCATTCATTGCAAACTGAAAATAAGGCATGACGTTTATGTTGCCCGGATCAATTTCCAGAACCTCGCGGTAATATTTTTCACCCTCTTCTCTGCGCTGTAGCTTAATCATTACAAGACCAAGCAATATTCTTGCAGGAATAGACTTCTGATCTAAACTCAAAGCTCTCCGTGCACATTTCTCAGCCTCCGGGAGCTTGTTCAGCTGATTTGCCAAGCCACCTAAGTGGCACAGTGCTTCTGTATCATCCGGTGCGGTTGCAACGGCAAGACGCGTCGCCGTTAAGGCTTGCTCAAGATATCCTTCTACCCTTAACGCTAAACCCAAAACCTTCCATGCAAAAGGATGCAATGGGCAGGCTTCACATATTTTTTTTGCCAACACACCCATATCCCGATGGCGTTCCTGACCATATAGGATCATTAAATTTGCTGTATCTTCAACCGATGGCGTCGACAGCGGTGCTGGGCGCAGCGGCTTTTGACGCGGCTCGGTCTCTGCTTCCAAACCGCTTATCTCATCAATTAAATCAAGCGCATCTTGAGGAAAAGCTTGATTAACATCGCCAGAATCGATGACCTCCTTTGCCTCGGCAAAATCACCTAAACGAATCAAGATTCGTGCGTAATCCAGACGCGCCGGCCAAGAGTTTTGATCAACCAATGAAGCAAGGCGAAACCAAACCGCTGCATCATCAATAAAATCAATCTCTAGTAAGTTTTTACCTAGATTGGTGAGAATAAAGACATCGTAAGGATCAATATCAAGTGCGCGCAGATAAGATCGATAAGCGTCTTCATGGCGACCAAGATGCTGCAACGCCATACCCAGCAAAGACCAGCACTCTTTACTGTTCGGCAACCGTTGGCAGAGCCGGTCGAGCAGCGCTAGCGCATCAGTAGTTTGCTCCTTATGCATATAAGCGACTGCCAGGCTACGCAGCAATGCGGGATCATCTGAAAACAGCCTCAGCGACTCGCTTGATAGCTGAATCACTTTGTCAAAGTCCAATGCCTCTGAGAGCCGCTGAATCGTTGATAGACAGTCGTAATAGACAGCCTGCAAGCGAACAGACTCACAGAGTTGTTCATAGCCGCCAAGTTCTACCCCAAACGTGGCAGCGGTCTGCAAAATTTCTCGCGCCCCCTCATGCATGCCTTGTGCAATGAATGCCTGAGCATAGCCTCGCCAATTTTCAGGTGAAGCAGTGTCTTGCTCCAGCGCCTTAAGAAAATAAGTTAGCGCCTCAGCGCCGCCAGATTGGGCAAATGCAATACAGCCTAAGCCTTGGTTTGCCTTGGCGTTGCTTGCATCCACGGTTAAGACATCACGATAGGCGGCCTCTGCAGCCACAAAATCGCCAAGCTCCCGATAGCACTGGGCCTGTATTAGACTCATCGCCAACAAGGCGGACCTATCCTTGAGTTTGAGGGGAGGCACTGGCGAATCTGGCAACACTTTTGCGTCTTGGGACATGGCAAGTACCTAAAAAATTTTTAATTAAATGATACCCATACGGCGCAAGGCGTATCGAAAGTGCGGGGAAACATTCTCAGTCATTCAGCAGTCATTCAGGAGTGACTGGATAGCTGGCTGCCTAAGTCAATTTCTGGCCGATTTGTTCGGTTGACCGTCACACTTATCTTTTTTGATATTGGCCTGCTGCGACGGATTTAACATTGAGAAAGTTCGGCGGTAATCGGTGCCCAGCCTACTGGGAAATTGGCAGTCCGCATTTTGGGGCAGGAAATTTTCCTGGAAAAAATCCCGGATCGCGTCCCGGGCTTTTAGGAGAGATCGCGATCGAGTCAGTGCGCTACCGGCCCAAAAACGCCTTCGAGTTGCTCTGAAACAATGGCCAAATCAAACCATGCATCTATTTGCTCGCTCGATGCAGCGTCAATTTTGGCAGTGATATAGGCAGGGATGGGGCCAAAGCGCTTGGTCAATAAACTACGCAACGCCATGGCTTTGCCTTGCTGCATACCTTGCTGTATGCCTTGCTGCATGCCTTGCTGCATGCCTTGTTGCATGCCTTGCTGCATACCTTGTTGCATGCCTTGCAGCAGGCCTTGCTCCATACCCTGTTTAACAAACATCTTTTCAATCGATGATACGTAGCGCATTTTTTCTTTCTCCTCAAGCACGTCGATATTTTGCCATAACTCTTTTGTCAGATGCTCAGGGAGCCGCATCATCCAGTCGAGTACAAAAAACAGGTCAATGATTTGCTGTTTTTCCCAGCCACGTCGGTACAGGAGTTGCACCAGCTTCCATTTGGCGGCAAAGCGCGCCTCCATGTTTTTGCGTGTGGCTTGAGTTAGCAGATGCGCCAACGTAACGAGCGCGAAGGGGTTGGGGTTGTCTTGCAGTTCAGCTTCTCGACCTTGGTAGTCCAAGAGTTTAGCGGTTGGGAATTCAAGTGTGTGTTTGCATCCCAGCACTTCAAAACTAAATTTTTCAGGGTGCCAGCCGTCAGATTCATCTGCCAACACCGCCATGCTGGCAACCGGGCGTTGGTAACGATCGTACAGACGGTAGTTATAAACAAACATTCGTTCGGCAAATTCAGTTTGCCGGCTACCTTGGACTTCAAGGTGGATGTAAATCCAGTCTTCATCGCCTGTCAGCCGGTGAACGCGTACCAGTTTATCGACAAAGCGCTTGCCCAGTTCAGCGTCCTGAACGATGGAACGCAGTTCGTGATCGAGAAATTCGTAGCCTTGTAACCAGTCGATCTGGGAATGTGCTGCAGGGAAATAGAAAGCCATGAAATCGGGAAAGTAGCGTTCAATCGCTTCTTTCCATGGGCTGTCGTAGTCGTCGGCACCATCGGCGTTGGCGTCCGGGGGCTGATTGGGGAAGATCGGTAGGTTTGTCATGCTGGGATTTTATACATTTGATCAGTGCCATGGACGACAGGGGCAAAATGGCAGAATATAGGAGTGCTCAGTCGAGTACAAAAAACAGGTCAATGATTTGCTGTTTTTCCCAGCTGCGCCGGTAGATGAGTTGAACCAGCTTCCATTTGGCTGCTGTCGGCGCGCCTCCATATTTTGCGCGTGGTTTGAGTTAGCAAATGCTGCTACACGGCCTATTGGCGCTCCCCGTATGTCGGATACAACTTTGTCTTGCGGCGGCCGCCCTCCACCACTTCTTTGCCGAGAACTCTCTTGGACTGAATGAGGTCGGCAGCGTGCTCGTGGGCTCGCCGATACTGCATCCCGAGCG
>JAQTZQ010000028.1:0-8638 GCA_028687645.1 Rhodocyclaceae bacterium | reverse complement strand
TCCCCGTATGTCGGATACAACTTTGTCTTGCGGCGGCCGCCCTCCACCACTTCTTTGCCGAGAACTCTCTTGGACTGAATGAGGTCGGCAGCGTGCTCGTGGGCTCGCCGATACTGCATCCCGAGCGATTTGGCTATCTCGTAAATGCTTCTTCCTGGTGCTTTGGCGACGGCAATCATGAACTGGCGGCGACGTTCCGGCATGATGCTGAAATCGGGAGTGGGGCGCAGATTCCATCCGCCTCCGGCGAGTCGGCTCCACGCCATATCGTACACGCCCGCTTTGCTCGCAGCCTTTTCCGGCAATTTTGCACGAAGAAGAGGCCAATCTCGGACGAACTTCCTGATTCCGTAGAAATGGGCGAACTCGGACACTTCCATTCGAGCCACGGCGTCAGGCAGATATGAGCGGTGGCCGACGGAAACCCTGTCCTGCCATTTCTCCAGGGGAACATCCCGATCCCAGTAGGCCTTCTTGCTGACGGCCTCCCAAGACGCCACGTCCATATGCGGTCTCATCTGGATAATCCTCCTCGTCCGGGCTCACATCCTCCGCCTCTCTTTGGCGGCGCCGGAGGGGCAGGCTCAGGTTCCTGCGCTGCCACTTCCTCCATCTCGTCAAACAGGGTCGTTGCCCCTATTTGCTCGTAGAGGGCGTTTTGCAGATACAAAACATCCTTTGCCTGATTCCACGCTTTAGCGCAGACGATCTCCTCAAGTTCGTCCATCAGTTCGAACCAAGGCATGTTTGCAAGGCCATTGTCGAACGCGTCGGAAGGAAAGGCGTATGGGAGGGAGTCCATGAACTCCCTGACGGGTTTAAACCCCACAGAGAGCACATGCAGGTCGAACAGGTCGCGGGCCTTTTGCCGTCCTCCTTCAAACGAATCGCCTTCCGCACCGCTTCCGGCCACGGTTCTTAGTTTTCTGTGATATAGGCCTGGGATTTCCTCCGTTCGGACAGTCAAGCCTCCAAACACTCTTTCAACCGCCAGGAAAGTCTCGAAATAGGCATCCTCCACAAACGACACTTTCAATCTCTGTCCGTTGTGGATGACATATCCGTGGAGTTGATTCGCCCTCCTTGGGTCATCCACGATATCCTTCGTTTCATAGACGATGCCGGCCTTTTTTAGGGCGGCAGACAGGTCGGCTGCCCTAAATCCATGAGGCAAAAAGAAGTCAAGGTCATAGGACAGCCGATGCGCCATCCAGCACCGCGAGAGCGCGGTCCCTCCGCACAACTTGGCCACGTTGAACTGCGAATCCCCCATGGCCTGCAATCTGGACAGAACCGCTTCTTGCAACAGGTAAAGAACCTCTTGTTTTATTCCTTCAAACATTATGGCCCCCCAATGACATATATGTCATTCTCTGAGCAGGTATTTGATTTGTCAAGTTTCAGCCCGCTAAACGGCCAGTCCATGCGGTTTTCCAAATGGCTACTACTATTTTCGGGCATAGCCTTAAATATTGACCCAGGGCCAGTTAATGTTGAGCTTACGCCTGACATTGCATGCTAAGGTTTGATCGAAGTCGGGAAGCCATTTTGCATTTATTACCCAGCGCTGTCTCTTCACCTAAAAAAAGCTAAAGTTTTTTTTACAACTGCCGTAAATTGATTCAACGGTGAGATGATTTCATCGCTTCAACCAGATTTATAGCGGTTTGCCCCTGACGGCGACCAACCAGTCAACTGTTCCAAGGAGAATCAAAATGGCTGCAACAATCAACACCAATGTCTCGTCACTGAATTCGCAACGCGAACTGGCGAAATCAAGCGTCGGCCTGGCTACTGCATTGCAGCGCCTGTCCTCTGGACTGCGCATTAACAGTGCCAAAGACGACGCGGCTGGCTTGGCAATTTCTGCCCGCTTCACCTCCCAGATTAACGGCTTGAATGTTGCCCAGCGCAATGCCAATGATGGTATTTCCCTGGCGCAAACGGCTGAAGGCGCACTCGACAGCGTCACCACCGCGCTGCAACGGATGCGTGAATTGGCTGTTCAGGCATCCAACGCCACCAACAGCGCCACTGACCGCGCCTCCCTGCAAAAAGAAGTCGATCAACTGGTGGAACAGATCAACACCGTCTCCACCCAAACCTCGTTTAATGGCGTCAAACTGCTTGACGGTACCTTCAATGCACAAAGCTTCCAGATTGGTGCGAATAGCGGCGAAACACTGACAGTTAGCTCCATCGCCAGCGCCAAGGTAGATGCGCTGGGTGTCGGTACGACCTCGTCGTATAGCGCCGATATCTCCGCAGGTGCTGTGGTCGCCGGCGTTATTTCTTCTGGCGGCATCACAGTCAATGGTTTTGGTATTGGCCCAACAGTTTCTGATGGTGTTTCTTACAATGCAGTCACCTCAGCAACCAGTGCTGCTGCCTCAACCGGAGCAATTGCAGCCTTCACAATCAATGGTGTAGCCTTCGCCGCAAACACCGCTACATACGCAGACGCAACTTTAGCCACGGCGGCTCTTGCCGCCACCATTAATGCCCAATCCGCTGACACAGGCGTTGTTGCGACTATTGGAGGATCAAATGTCATTACTTATAGTGCGGCTGACGGTCGTGACATTACTGTTACAGGAACCGTTACTGGATTACCAGCAAGCACGACTGGAGTGGGCGGCGGCACCAGCAGCGCGATAGCAAAAGCCGCCGCGTTCAATGCAGTCTCTGGGGAAACCGGTGTAACCGCAACAGCGACTTCTACAGTCAAAACGGGCACAGCCGCTTCAACCGGAAATGCAATCGCGGGCAACTCAACTGATTTCATCAAAATTAACGGCGTTACGCTGGGTGCGATAGCTTCGGCTGGAACGGCGACAGAAGCTGCAAACAATATAACCGCTGCGATTAATGCAGTTTCTGATAAGACCGGGGTCAAAGCAACTTTTAATACAGATGGCGAAATCACGCTCACCGCACAGGATGGTAGAAATATCAATATCGACGGGGAGGGCAAAGGTGCTAATGCAGGATTTGCCGATGGAACGACTTTCGGTGGGCTCAAGCTGACATCTACCCGAGAAGGCGGTATCACGGTCGGCGGTAAAGATATTGCAACGGCCGGTCTGACGAGCCAAACCAAAGCCGCTACCTCCACCTTCGGCGCTGGCTTATCTACCGTGGATATCACCACCGCTACCGGCGCACAGAGTGCTTTGGCCACCATCGACTCAGCTTTGGCCAACATCAACTCCAGCCGAGCCAACTTGGGTGCTGTGCAGAATCGCTTTTTGTCTGTGGTCAGCAATCTTGCTACGACGTCGGAAAACCTCTCCGCCTCCCGTGCCCGGATTCTGGATGCTGACTTTGCGGCAGAAACCGCTAATCTGTCCAAAATGCAGATTTTGCAACAGGCCGGTACGGCGATGTTGGCCCAGGCCAACTCTGCACCTCAGGGCGTGTTGAGTCTGCTGCGTTAAAACTGATTAAACCCGGGCCGCAAGGCCTGGGCAAAACTCACCGGGCGCGGTGGCGGCAACGCCCCGCGCCTTTCGTCCATAGCGCCAGGAGTCGGTCATGAATATTTCTTCGCTTAGCAATTACAGCCCCCCCGCAGCAGCGGCGCCCACCGCCTCAATTGAAGCTCGTGCGGCTCGCGCGCCATCAGACAGCGCGGCAACCCCCGTGCAAACGGCGCAGGCTGTCACTTCAACATCAAAGGCCGAGGCAACCCGCCAAGAGGTGGAAGATGCCGTTAAATCGGTTAATGATTTTCTTAAACCCATCAACGATTCAATTCGTTTCAGTGTCGATGACGAGACCGGCATTTCCGTCATTAAGGTGATTGATCTCACGACCAAGGATGTGATTCGGCAGTTTCCATCTGAGGAAATGTTAAGTATCGCCAAGGCGATCGACCAGATGAAGGGCTTGCTGGTCCAGCAGAAGGTTTAAAATCATTGTTGATTCAATTATTGGGAGCACATCATGGCTATTTCATCACTCGGCGCTGGCTCGGGCATTGACCTGAACGGTATCCTTACTAGCTTGATGTCGGCTGAACGGCAGCCGTTGCTCGCTTTAAAGTCTAAAGAAGCTTCTTTTCAGGCAAAAATTTCTGCCTTGGGCAATCTGCGCAGTAGTTTATCGTCGCTGCAAACGGCCTCTCAATCGATGAGCTTGACTACGGGCCAGACAGCGAATAGCAAATTTGCCAGCTTTCGTGCTTCAGTCGCCGACACGTCCATTGCCACTACGCTCGCCAGCGCGGGCGCGGTTGCCGGTAGTTACAGCCTTGAAGTCAGCTCACTTGCCGTGAACCAGCGCCTGACCACGCCAGACAGCACCGATACAACAAATAGCGCCACACTGGCCGCCGGATTGCTGGCCGGCGGAACTTTAAAGATTGAGTTAGGCACGCTCACCGGCAGCACAGGGAGTTACGCCTACGCCGCCGACAGCGCCCGGGAGTTGAATATCACGGTAGCGGCCAACAGCACGCTGGAGCAGGTGCGCGACGCGATCAACACGGCAGCCAGCGACAGCCGGGTGAGTGCCACCATCATCACCGGTACCAACGGCAAGCAACTGGTTTTGAGCACCGGTGAGACGGGTTTGTCTAATGTCATGCAGTTGTCCGGTATTGATGGTCTTAATTTTGATCCAACCGGCACGCTCCCCAGTGTGCTCTCGCAAGACCCGGCCAAAGGCGGCCAGGAAGCCAGCAATGCGGCTTTTTCGATCAATGGTATTGCTGGCACCAGCAGCAGCAACAGCGTGACCGGGGCGCTGGATGGCGTCACGCTTGAGCTTTTGAAAAAAACCGCCGCCGGCACGCCAACCACCTTGACGGTAACCAAGGACAGCACCACCCAGCTCAACGCGGCCTTAACGAGTTTCGTCAAAGCCTACAACGAGTCAGCCGGCGTGATGAAAAACCTGGGCTATTACGACCCTGCCACCAAGCAAGCAGGTGCCTTACAGGGCAATTCAACGCTGCGCGGCGTGCAAAATGAAATGCGTAGCTTGTTACAAACCAGAGCGGGAGGCACTGCTGCTAGTCAGACGCTCTCTGATTTGGGTGTTGAGATACAGCGTGATGGCACGCTAAAGCTGGATTCGGTCAAGCTGAACAAGGCGATTGAAGCTGACTTTGTTGGCGTCGGCGACTTGGTTTCTAAAGTGGGCAGCGCGTTTAATACCAGCATCACCAATGCCACCAGTAGCAGCGGCAGTATCTCTAGCGCTACCGAAAGTACAAACCGCCTGATTAGCGACATCAACAAGCGATCCACGGTACTTCAGTCTCGTCTAGTCGATGTTGAAAACCGTTATCGCAAACAGTTCAGTTCCCTCGACTCAATTGTCACAGGCTTAAAGAATACAAGTACTTATCTTACCGGGCAGTTGGCAAACTTGCCTGGTTCTTACGCAAAATAGGATCTCTATTATGTTTGGCATGATGCGCAGCCCGTCTCAGACTTATTCAACCGTTAGCGTCGATGCGGCGGTCGAAACTGCCAGCCCCCATCGCCTGATATTGATGCTTTTTGATGGCGCTATTGCGGCCATATCGGTCGCCAGAATTCACATGAATGCCGGAGAAATCGAGCAAAAGGGATTGGCGATTTCCAAGGCGATCAGTTTGATCAGTAGTGGCTTGCAGGCCAGTCTTGATATGGAATCTGGCGGAGATCTGGCCGAGCGTTTGTCCGCCTTGTATGAATACATGGTTCAGCGCTTGCTGTTTGCAAACTTGAAAAACAATTTGGCCACACTGGATGAGGTCTACGAGCTTTTGACCGGCCTGCGCGATGCGTGGGCCCAAATCGCCCCGGGCAATCAACAGGCGGCCGCGTAAATGTCGGTTCTGGCCCGCTACCAGAACCTGCTTGACCTCTCGCAGGAGATGGCCTTGCTGGCGACGGAACAAGCTTGGGACAAGCTGGGTGACCTGCAGGCTAAGCGTGCAACCTTGATTGCCTCACTCCCTCCCCGGCTCAATGGGCTGCCCGATGCCGAACAACGCGCGATTGCGGGCATCATCCAGCAAATTCTGCGCTGCGATGAGACGATTCAGGAATATTTAGTGCCGTGGCGTGAGCAAGTGGGCATCTTGCTTAGTCACCTTCAGCCAAAGCAAAATAACGCAGCATGATCCCCCCCGACGTTGCCAGCAGTCTGCGTCAGATTCTGCCAGACGCGCAGGCGGCAACGAATGCCGGAACGCAGCCGGTAGCGCAAGCGGCGCGTATTGCGGATGTCCTGAGCAATCTGGTTCCCGGCCAACGCGTATTGGCTGAAATTCAGGCACTTCTCCCCAACGGCAACTATCGCGCCATTGTTGGCCAGCGCGACATTACCCTGGCGCTTCCCTTCTCCGCCAAAGCCGGCGACAGCATTGAGCTGGAGGTCAAGGAGAGTGATGGCAAGCTGACATTGGCGTTTGTTGCCAACCGCACCGAGGCCGCCAGCGCCAAAGCCGGCCAGGAGTCAGTATCAACCACGCTGACCTCAACCGGGAAGCTGATCGGCAATTTAATGACCGGCATTGACGGCGAGGGCAAGCGTGCGCCCGCCACACCGCTTAATGGCAATCAGGCGCTAGTGGCAAGCATGCCTAAAAATGCAGCAGATTTGGTACCGGTGTTAAAACAGGCGCTGACGCAAAGCGGCATGTTCTACGAGGCTCATCAGGCCAAATGGGTCGCCGGGCAGTTGCCTACGGCTGCCTTACGCCAGGAGCCACAGGCCAAATATTCGCCGCCACCAGTACTTGTTACGGTCAACAGCGTTTTTGAGGCAAAAATTGCGACCACCAGCAATGTAGCCACTACGGCCAACCTCACCAACCCGGCCATCGCGACCACCCCGGTCACCGCCACTAACCCGGCCAACCCAAATACCGCTGCTCAGCAAAACCTGAGTTCCACGTCTGCCCCCTTGGCTTCGGCACCGTCTGAGTTAGTCACCGCCGAAGCGAGTCAGCCCACCACCGCAACCCAGATCAAAGCGACGCCGACTGGCGCAAACGCTAACCCGTTACCGCCAAACCCTAGTATTGCTGTTCAGCAAAAGCTGAATGCGGCGTACAACAATTTGGGCTCATCGACAGTTGATCTAACAAAAGTTGATTTAAACGCTGCAACAACACAGCGCGCCGATCAAGCGGCACCCATGCCCAACAATTTGCCCCAAACACCGCTTAAGGGTGAGGCAGCAACACCCGCTCAAACACTGCCGGCAACTGCCAGCACAGAAAGCAGTGCAGCAACTAACGCCAGTGCAAAGCCCGAGGCGGTAAGTTCGCTACCCGCACAGGCCACCCGGTCAAACGAGCAAGCCAACACGGCACCGCAGCCCGGCAACCCGATCCCGCGCGAATTGACGCCCATCGTTCAACAACAACTCGATGGCCTCGCCAACCAAAATTTTGCCTGGCAGGGCCAAGTCTGGCCGGGCCAGCAAATGCAATGGGAGATTGGCGAGAACCCGGCCAACGCACGCGGCCAAAATGCTGACATGGCGCAATGGCAAACTCGACTCAAACTCGCGCTCCCCATGCTGGGCGGCATTGATGCCGTGTTGCAACTGCGCCCCAATGGTGAAGTTGGCATTGCCATCAACACCGATGCGCCAAGCAGCGAGGCGCAGCTCAAAGAAAGGGCTGACCAGTTGCGCAGCCAATTTGAAGCGGCAGGCCTGAGCCTGAGCAAACTGTTCATCCAGCATGCCCAGCCTGCCGAATAATTCGGCCCGCGAGGCCATCGCCCTCGCCTACAGCCAGACAGATGCCGCGCCGCGCGTGGTTGCCAGGGGCAAGGGGCTGATTGCCGAGCAGATCATCTCCAAAGCCAAAGAGCACGGCGTTTATGTGCATGAGTCCCCTGAACTGGTGGCACTCCTAACCCAGGTAAATATTGACGAACACATACCGCCTCAGTTATACATGGCCATCGCCGAACTGCTGGCCTGGCTCTATCGCATCGAACATGGAGACACGTCGGCCCCACCGCCCTCACCCGACAATTTGCCATGACACCCACTCAGGAAGACAGCTCGGTACCAGTTTTCGAGATCGACCAAGCTGAGATATACAACCACTATTTTCTCCGCAACCGTCTTGAGATATTGAGCACGCTACGAGCGCTGGAAAAACACCGGATGATGGTGACGGTTTACCTTGATGAGGGTGCCAATTTCTTTCTCAGCAGTATTGTTGCGGTCGACGACAATTCCGGGCAGTTTTTTCTCGATGCCTCCTCACTGGCCGCGAACAACCAGCAAGCGACCCAATCCCGGCAGATCACCCTGACCGCCAATCTCGACCGGGTAAAAACGCAAATTCGTCTTGAATCACTCCAACTCACCACACTGGCGGGCAAAGCAGCTTTATCAGCAACACTCCCCGAGCGCATCTTGCGCCTGCAGCGCCGCGAATTTTTCCGTCTTGAAACGCCACGGGCTCACCCGTTGCGCTGCAAAATCGCCGCCAAACGTGCAACTGGAATCGAGCTATTTGACTTCCCGCTCTCTGACATCAGCGGTGGCGGTATAAGCCTGATCGGCAAACTGAGCCTGGCCGAAACATTCACATTAGGTGAGCTTTTTCAGGATTGCCGACTGGAAATCCCCGGTGAAAGCGTACTTTCAGTCAATCTGCGCGTGCGTGAAATTTTGA
>JAQTZQ010000187.1 GCA_028687645.1 Rhodocyclaceae bacterium | reverse complement strand
CGGCGCGCGTGAGGCGCTGATCACCGCCTTCGCGACCAGTTCGAGCGCCGCTACGCTGCCAATTACCTTGCGCTGCACCGAACAGCATTTGCACGTCAAAAAGGATATCGCCAACTTTGTTGTGCCACTCGGTGCCACCATGAACATGGACGGCACAGCACTTTACGAAGCTGCGGCGGCGCTATTCGTCGCCCGTCTGGCCGGCATTGAACTTGATATTGCCAGCCAGATGATTATTTTCTTCGTCGCCATGTTGGGGTCAATCGGCGCGCCGGGCATTCCTAGCGTCGGCATGCTGAGCATGGTGCTGGTGCTTGAATCGGTTGGGCTACCGACGGAAGCCATCGCCATCCTGCTACCGATTGACCGCATTCTCGACACGGTACGCACAGCGGTGAATGTGGAAGGCGATATGGTCGGCAGCCTGATTGTGCAAAAACTCAACTAACCGCGCAGGAAGGAAAGCGCCCACTGCGCAAACTGACCGCCGAAGAAGCCGGTCAGAATCAGCCACAGCGGGGCGAAGGCAATAAACACCTTGAGCACCCGGCGGATGAAGGCATGGGTGAGTTCTGCCTCAATAAAGTAATGCGCGATCATCATGCCCTTGACCCAGACAATTAACGCAACCAGCAAGGGCAACCAGTTTGCACCATGAAACCACTTGCCCAGGCCGAGGCTGAACACGGTCAGAAGACACAGGGCGAGCCAGGTCAGGGTGAGCGGCAGTAGCGCGGTCGACGGCTTTTTTGGGGTCAAATTCATGATTCAGGCCAGCACGTAAAACATCGGAAAAATGATCAGCCAGATGATGTCGGTAGCGTGCCAATAGCTCGCCAGCGCTTCTAGGCCGTGATAATCCTCGGCGCTATAACCGCCGAACAGATGGCGCACCAGCACCCACAGAATGCCCAGAATGCCCCAGGTAGCGTGCACCAGATGGTTAAAGGTCAGGTAGTAATAGACGGTGAAAAAAATCCCCGATTCGCCATTGATGCCGTGCGCGAGATTCCAGGTAATTTCGAGATATTTGGCCACCGGGTAGCCCAGTGCGACGATCAAGCCAGCCACCAGCCAGTAAATCGACTGCCGGCGCAGTCCGGCGCGCATGGAGTTGACTGAACAGGCGATGAAAAAGCTGCTGGTGACCATCAACAAGGTGATGATCGTTCCCGATTCGCGCGAAAGCTTATCCGCCCCCTGCTGGAAGGCATCCGGGAAATTCGCCCGGGCGACGAAATAAACAACGAAGAGCACGGCAAACTCGACAAATTCGCAGGTGATGCCCACCCACATGCCCTTGTTGCCGGGGATGCGCCCGCCGGTCTCTGTTTCAATCCTCGGTTCTAATGCCAGCTCTGCCGCCATGACGGCCCTTCTTGCCAGTTATAAAGAGAGAATTCTGGCAGGCTGCCCAAAAAATTACTCTGGCAAGCATCAAGATTTTTCGCAAAAAAACAGAAGGCTATTTAACCGGCACCTCGATGTGGTGGCGCGTCAGCCATTCCTTATCCAGCTCCCAGCGCACTTCCTTGATGCCAGGCTGCGCCAGCACAATATCCTTGGCCTCATCCTGATGCTTGCCGAGCAATTTTTCGACTGCGATAAAGGCCGGATTATTGTGATCCTTAACGTTGATTTCCGGGTAAAGCACCGCCAAAAAGCGGAAAGCAGGTGAGTCAAAATTGCGCGGTGTCGCCATCACCGCCGTACTGCCGTCTACCCGCAGCACATGAAACTGGTAGGGATATTTTTTCAGCTCGGCGCTACCTTGCGTCTGAATCGCCGCGTTCAAGTCACGCGAGCGCGAGTCGGGGCGGCGAATTGCCCAATCCAGCGCAACCAAAAACGCCAAAACGATCAGCACCCACTGCCATGACTTGATTTGTCGGATTTTCATACGGATCTGCCTTTGTTCAACACCAAAGCCCTGTCTCGGTTTTTATTGTGCATAAAGGACATCCCCCTCCTGAACCTCAAGGTGCGGTGGTGCGTCGGTTAAGTCAAGGATAGAAAATTTTGGATAAACCGATCGGATACTGGCATTCGTCCGTGCACTTTTCTCTCGCCCCAGTGCCAAGCCTGTCACGGATTGTACGGGTGGATCGCGCCAGTTATGAACGCTTAGCGAATCACCCACTGAAAGCCCTGACTCAGCACCTGCGTCAATATGAATGAGATTGCCTTTTGCTTGGAGCACACGGGCAATAAACGGCATGCAAGATGCCTGCGTTTCTACCCATTGACTGATTTCATCAAGAACCCCTCCCCAAACGCGCCCCAAATCGCCCTCATAAAATTGCGGAGAACCGATCACCGGTTTGCTGGTGAGTTCCACAGAACCCTGTGCAACCTTGGCAAAGGTTTTACGCGCAAGCACTTCTCCATTTGCCCCATCATGCAAAAACGCCTCAATTTCGATACGCCGGCTTTGTGCCAGCCAACCCGACTTCTGCACACCAAAGTCACGATAAATCCCTGAAACCACGTATTGCCCACGGTGCTTGCGGGCCAGCATGGCAAATGGCGTTTCGTTATCTTTAAGCGTCATCATCGGCTCAGGCGCTCGCACCGCAGAACGATAGGGGAATACAGTACTTTCATGCTCAGCTAGCAGACGATGACGCCTGACGATTTTTTTTGACAGCTCAAGCGCAGTAAAACTGCTTAATCTGCTGTTCTCGTCAGGCAATTTTTGCTCTGGAAATTCCATGGCAAAAGCCGTAACAATGATTCTATTGACATAAGCTCGCTGGCAGGTTTGATGACAAGCCCCCGCCTCACGAACGGTCACTTTGATCACCACGGTTAACTCACTGTCCTGCACTTTTTCACTAAGCTGCTGCGCATTTTCAGTACATGCAGAAGCGCTAACCTGTACGGTTTCCATTGCCAAGCCTTGGCGCACCAGCGCCTGGGAACTGACGTTAGCCCCATTGAACTCCGCAGCGCGTGCCAAGGCTCGTCGAGTGGCAAGCTCACGCGCCTGCCCCAAATCTCCGCCAACAATCTGCGCACTTCCCTCAACAACAATCTCATTGGCCAAGACCGTGCTTGCAAGCAATGCAAGACACAATCCAACCATAGAGCGACTTGAGAACAAATCCATCAATTGTTGTAATAGATGGCGCTTGGCGATGTACAGCCCTGCGTACCACAGGTGGGCGCCGCATAGTTTGAGCCACAAAAGCCAGACGCATTGAAGCAATTCAGGAAATTCTGTGAAAGTTCAAGTTCGACGGTTACCTCAAAATTACCATCCGCAATAGCGGTCGTATTGACCACGCGCGCGCCACGAATAAAGGCATCCACATAGGTACGAACCGTATCATTTTGAGTGGCGAATGCAGAGACAGAGGTGCTTCCCCAAACCCTGAAGCCATAAACTTGCTCTGCCAAATTACGATAGGCATCAACTTGAGCGGCACGTATCGCCATTAGCTTTTGTTGCCCGTGTGTGTACTGTGAGTAGCTCCCAGGAGCACCGTATCCAACCGCCTGAAGTTTGGCCGGCAATACCGCACCTTGAACGGCACAGTTAACACCATTCACACATGAAACTCCAGACTGTGGCGCCAGTGGAACAACATGGGGATTATTGCAGCAGGGGTGCGTTACACAACCAGACAACAATACAAAACTAGCAGCCAATAAAGAAGTGGATAAACGAAGGACAGAGCGTTGAGCCATGATTTCACCTTTAAAATTAAGTGTTAATTATATTTCATGGCAAATAACGGCACCATGTGATTAAACTTTAATTTTTTGTTATAAAACCATGTATTTATTGAATTTTTAAAAAATTGAGGACGAATCGCTATCCAATTACGGTCAACGCGCAAAATCGCTCAAAAATTAAACCCCAAGGACACAGCATGCCCCTCTTCAGCCTTCCCGGCAAACAGCCCCAGCTTTCTGACCAAGTCTGGATCGCCCCCAATGCCACCGTGATTGGCGATGTTCATCTCGGCGCGAATGTTTCCATCTGGTGGAACGCCACGCTGCGCGGCGACAATGACCCGATTCACATTGGCGCCAACAGCAATATTCAGGATGGCTCGGTGTTGCACACCGACGAAGGTGTGCCGATGCACATTGGCAGCAATGTCACCGTTGGCCATCTGGTGATGCTGCACGGCTGCACCGTCGGCGATGGCAGTTTGATCGGGATTGGCTCGGTGATTCTCAACCGCGCGGTGATCGGCAAGGAAAGCATCGTCGGCGCCAATACGCTGATTCCGGAAGGCAAGGTTTATCCGGATCGCTCGCTGATTGTCGGTTCGCCCGGCAAGGTGGTGCGCCAACTCAGCGATGACGAGGCGGCCAAACTCAAGGCATCGGCTGAGCACTATGTCGCCAATGCCCAGCGCTACCGCGACACATTGAAGCCGCTGTAAACGAACAACGGGGCCGCAGCCCCGTTATCGCGGCACAAACCAGAATTAAACCGGGCTGGCCAGATTGGACAGCGTCACATTCGGCACACAACGCTCCATAATTTTCTGCATGCCGATCCGTTCCTTGGTATTGATCAATAACGGAGCTCGCAAATTTGGGCTGATCGCCTTGGTGCCACCCTCTTCGGTTTTCGACAAAACCTGCATGACCAGCACATCCTCAGGCGCCGGCGAACCCAGCAGCGCATTCTCGGCATCGCTCAATTCCAGCTCATAGTGAAAGCCAAGGCTGGTCGGATCAACAATCTGGAAGGCCAGCATCGGGTCGTCCAGCGACTGCAACGTAAAGCTGGTCGCTTGTCCATCAGCGCTCTCATGCGCCAGCATGTAGCGCGTACTGCTTTCAAAACCCACCAAGCCCTGCGGGAAGGTGATCACCTTCTCCGGGCTGATTTCAACGCTACCAAACAAATAGGTTTCAATTTTCATTATTCGCTCTCCTCTGAGTTGATTTACAAACCGATAGCCTCATCCTACACCAAGCGCTTATGGTTGTAATTTCCGCCTGAATTGCGCATAGTTCACCCCCTTTTTTGCTGCACTGCCACATTCATGCTTCCACCCATTGAACATCGTATAGCCGCCGAACTCGGCGTCCGCCCGGCTCAGGTCAACGCCGCCATCGCCCTGCTCGACGAAGGGGCAACCGTCCCTTTCATCTCGCGCTACCGCAAGGAAGCGACGGACGGTCTTGATGACACGCAACTTCGCAACCTCGAAGAGCGTCTGACATATCTGCGCGATCTCGAAGACCGGCGTAGCGCCATCATTTCCAGCATCGACGAACAAGGCAAGCTGACGCCGGAATTGCGGGTTGAAGTGATGAATGCTGAAACCAAGCAGCGTCTGGAAGACTTGTATCTGCCCTACAAGCAAAAACGCCGCACCAAGGCACAGATCGCCCGCGAAGCCGGCATCGAACCGCTGGCTTTGTCCTTGCTGGAAAATCCGTTGCTGACGCCGGAAGAGGAAGCAGAGAAATTCCTGAATGCCGAAGCGGGTTTTGCCGATAGCAAAGCCGTGCTCGACGGCGCGCGGCAAATTTTGATGGAAAAATTCGCCGAAGACGCCGAGCTTTTGGGTTCATTGCGCGAATACCTCAGCGAGCATGGTTTGGTACGGTCAGCCGTCGTTGAAGGCAAAGAAATTGAAGGCGCCAAATTCCGCGACTGGTTTGATTTTAACGAGCCGGTCACCAGCATGCCCTCGCACCGCGCCCTCGCCCTCCTCCGTGGTCGCAATGAAGGCATCTTGCAAGTGGCGCTGGTACTGGATTCAGAATTGGATGCGGAAGCCGCCAAGCCCGGCACCCAAAACCCTTGCGAACAGCGCATTGCGGTTCGTTTCGGCATCAAGCCGCAGAACCGCCCAGCCGACAAATGGCTGGCCGATACCGTGCGCTGGACGTGGAAAGTCAAGGTTTACACCCACCTCGAACTCGAACTGATGAACGAGCTGCGCGAGCGCGCCGAAGAAGAAGCGATCCGCGTTTTTGGTCGCAACCTGAAAGACCTGCTGCTCGCCGCCCCGGCTGGCCAGCACGTCACCATGGGCGTCGACCCCGGCATTCGTACCGGTTGCAAACTGGCCATCGTCGATGCCACCGGCAAGATGCTCGACCATGCCACGATTTACCCGCACGAACCCCGCTGCGATTGGGATGGCTCGATTTCGACCATCGCCCGCCTCGCCGCCAAGTATCAGGTAACGCTGGTCGCCATCGGCAACGGCACCGCCAGCCGCGAAACCGACAAGCTTCTGCAAGATGTCATCAAGCGTTACCCGGAAGCACGGCTGACCAAAATTGTCGTTTCAGAAGCCGGTGCTTCGGTTTATTCAGCCTCGGAATTTGCCGCCAAGGAATTCCCCGATCTCGACGTTTCAATCCGTGGCGCCGTCTCGATTGCCCGCCGCCTGCAAGACCCGCTGGCCGAACTGGTCAAGATCGATCCTAAATCCATCGGCGTCGGCCAATATCAGCATGATGTCTCGCAAACCAAACTGGCGCGCAATCTCGATGCCGTGGTTGAAGACTGCGTCAATGCGGTTGGCGTCGATGTCAATACTGCCTCGATCCCGCTACTTACCCGCATCTCCGGGCTGAATGCCTCGCTGGCCAGCAACATCGTCAGCTACCGCGATGCCAACGGCGCTTTCAAGAGCCGCAACGAACTGAAAAAAGTCCCGCGCCTCGGCGACAAGACCTTTGAACAGGCGGCAGGATTCCTGCGCGTACCGAATGGCGACAACCCGCTCGATAGTTCCTCAGTGCACCCGGAAGCCTACCCGGTGGTGCAAAAAATCATTGTCGACCTCAACAAATCGATCAAGGAAATCCTCGGCGACAGCCGCGCTCTCAAAGGCCTCAACCCGTCTAAATATACCGACGAGCGCTTCGGCCTACCCACCGTTCAGGACATCTTCAAGGAACTGGAAAAGCCCGGCCGCGACCCGCGCCCCGAGTTCAAAACCGCCACCTTTGCCGATGGCGTCGAAAAAGTCGGCGACTTGCGCCCCGGCATGATTTTGGAGGGAGTCGTTAC
>JAQTZQ010000186.1 GCA_028687645.1 Rhodocyclaceae bacterium | reverse complement strand
GCCCGCGACAAGACCAGTCTCGACATTTTCTGGCTCAAGGACAAGAGTCTGGCTGACCTCGATAACCTGCCCGAGCCGGATGAACTGGCCGGAGAAATCATTGAAAATCTTGAGGCTGGGTTAAATAGCTTTCGCATCATTGCGGGTGCGCTCTGATGAGAGATACTGCTATTGAGTGCATTGGTGCCGGACTATGGATCGTCTGAAGCAGATTGAAGCCTTCGTTTCTGCAGCGACGCGCGGCAGCCTTTCCGCTGCGGCGCGCAACGAAGGGGTGACGCCAGCCATCATCGGTCGCCGTCTTGATGCGCTTGAGGCGCGACTCGGTGTCAAATTGCTGCTGCGCACCACGCGTAAATTGACGATCACGTTTGAGGGGCAGGCCTTTCTCGAAGATTGCCAAAAGCTGCTCAACGAATTTGCCAATGCTGAAGCGGCGGTATCGCTGGGTGGCATTCGGGCCAGCGGCCAGTTACGCGTTTCAGCACCCTCCGGTTTTGGTCGCCAGCATGTGGCGCCTTTAGTTGGCGATTTCATGCGCGCCAACACGGAGGTTACGGTCAACCTGGATTTAAGCGATAGATTGGTCGACCTGCTCAACGAAAATATCGATTGCGCGATTCGTATCGGCGAATTGACCGACTCCAGCCTGGTTAGCGTTCGTCTCGGTGAAATGCGGCGCATGGTGGTAGCCAGCCCGGCCTATCTCGTGGCGCATGGTATTCCGCGCGAACCGGCTGATCTGGCGGCGCATAATTGCCTGTCACTGGGCCAGCAACGTGGCTGGGTTTTTCGCAATGCCGAAACGGGTGAAGTCGATACCTTGAAAGTCAGCGGCACATTTGAATGCAACGATGGCGCGGTGCTGCACGAGTGGGCGCTGGCCGGTCGCGGCCTGGCCTGGCGCTCGTTATGGGAAGTTGGTCAGGATCTGAAGGAAGGCCGCTTGACTTCGGTTCTCGATGCCTGGCAGGCGCAACCGATGGGCATCTACGCCGTCTTCCCGCAGCGCCGGCATTTGCCGTTGCGGGTAAGGTTGTTCATTGACCTGCTCAAGGAAACCTATAGCCGGCCAAGCTATTGGGAATTACGCTAAAAATCAGATGAAAAAACCTGTCTACCGTGCGCTTGGCTTGCTGTCCGTTGCGCTGGGCGTTATTGGAGCCCTCTTGCCGCTGTTGCCGACCACGCCCTTCCTGATTTTGGCCGCTTATTTTTTTGCCCGTTCGCACCCGGAATGGGAGGCCCGCTTGCTCGCTCATCCCAAGATCGGTCCAAGTATCCTTGCCTGGCGCGATCACGGCGCTATTCCGCTATTTGCCAAACGCTTGGCAACATTGCTCCTGGCTATTAGTGCGATCGGTGGCTGGCTGACGCTCCCGGTGCCGTGGTGCTACGTGCCGGGTGGCGTTGCTGTTTGTGTCCTGAGCTGGATGTGGACGCGGCCAACGGTTTAACCGTGGCCCAGTATCGCCGCAGCAATGGGTGCCGGTGACACCGACGAGGGTTCCTGAAACGGATTGCCTTGCACCAGCACAATTGCCGCTGTGGGCGCCGCAGCCAGTGCAAACAGCATGATGGCGACAAACGCAGCGCGCGGGTTTTCAGCATGAACAACGGCTACGGAGAGCAGGGTGAGCAGGCCGAGAAAAGCCATGCCCAACCATTTAAGCGGGTTGATATGAGTCTGGCTGAGGCCGATGCGCAGGTCGCGATCATCGCGAATATCGCTCGCCTTGCGCAGCATCAGGGCCTGCACATTTTCACCTGCGGCGCGGTTGATGGCCGGACTGCCCAGCATGATCAGCAGCCCATCGGCCTTGGTACTAACTTCCGGGCTGGATTTGCGCTGGGCAAGCAGGGGCCATTCGGCAACGCTGGCATTGGCATAGTCATTTAACGCGCTCCGCAACTGGCTACGTTGCGGTTCTTCCAACTGGCTGGCGAGTACAACCAAACTACGTAGCGCATCGGCTTCTTTATAAACCGCATTCATTGCCCGGTCGTGGGCATCCCAGGTGTCGTTGGCGAGAAAAGCCAGAGTCAAGCCAAAGAGTACGCCGATGATATTGATGAAGGGAGGTACGACACCGTGGAGCGAGCGCACCCAGGCTGCCCAAGGTGAGCGCTGCATCAGCCAATTGATGGCGGCAACGGCGGCAAAGGTGCCAACAATGGCAATCAGTGCATAGCCATAGTGATCGTAGGTGTGCAGGTGGCTGAAATCCATTTGTCCTCAGTGCCTTTCGGCAAGAATGATGCGCCAGGCGTCCAGCTTTTGGTCAAAGGAGAGCGCAGCATGGGCAGGGCTGCTGGATGGTAGCCGTAGACAGCTCACTAAGCCAGCAGGCAGCGTTGGGGCGATGTGTTTGCGAAAGCAGGATTCTGCCTTGGCCCCGTTGAAAAATATGTGTTTGATGGCCGGGTATTGCTGCAAAAAAGTAGCAATATCGTTGGCTGTCAGGGATGCTGGGTCAATGTCGGCATCCAGACTGCCGGGACGAATGCAGGTTGCGAGAACATCCCACAGCGCAATTCGTGCCGACTTGAGGGCTTCGATACGCGCTGCATAAGGCAGGCCGTCTTCGAGCTTCAGTAACCCCGTTATGATCGGCCAGAAAGTATTTCGTGAATGTGCGTAGTACTCGCTGGCGCTCAGTGATGCCTGCCCCGGCATGCTGCCAAGTATGAGAATCTCGGCATCTGGCGCGACAATCGGCGGAAAGCTGCGGGCAAATGAAATCTTATTGGTCAACTTGAAATGTATACCGCGCTAAAGGCGAGGCAGGAATCATTGGAAAATGCTGCCACCAGAAACGCATTGCATTGTCCGCAGCAATAACGGTTATTGCCGTGGCGGGTCGGACAGCCATTTGAGCACAGTCGAAAACAGGAAATCAGGATTAACCGGTTTGGTAATAAAGTCGTTCATCCCCGCTTCAAAGCAGCGCGCCTTGTCCTCGGCGAAGGCGTTGGCTGTCATGGCCAGGATCGGCACCGTAGCGCCGCCGGGCAGCTTGCGGATCTGGCGGGTCGCTTCAAGTCCATCCATGCGCGGCATTTGCATGTCCATCAGAATCAGGTCGTAGCGGTTCTTGCCGGCCAGTTCGAGCGCCTCAATGCCATCATTTGCCGTATCGACCTGCTGCCGGGCATCCTGAAGCAATTCAAGGGTAATTTCCCGATTCACGAATTCATCCTCAACCAACAGGATGTGACGGTTGCGATAGGCGGTTTGCAGACGGTATTCGGCTGATTCAGTCGATGCCGCAAGCGGCATCATCGGCGCACTTTGATCCTTGCGCAGGCGGGCATTGAACCAGAAGGTGCTGCCGACGCCGGGTGTGCTCTCGACCCCGACGCCGCCACCCATCAGTTCGGCAAATTTCTTGGTAATCGCCAGCCCAAGCCCGGTGCCGCCATATTTTCGGGTCATCGAATTGTCGGCTTGCTCGAAGGTCGAGAACAGGCGCGACATCGCCTCGGGATCAATGCCTATGCCGCTATCTTCAACTTCAAAACGAATGAGCACCGAATCCGGCGTTTCCTCTTCAAGCCGGAGGCGCAGCGTGACACTGCCGGCCTCGGTAAATTTGATCCCGTTGCTGACGTAATTGATCAGGGCCTGCTGCAGTCGGGTGATATCGCCGCACAGTGAAAGGGGCGGCAACTGGTTGTCGACGCTCAGGCTAAGGTGTTTGGCCCGGGCGCGCTCCGCCAGCATGGAAACGACATTGGCGATCATGCCATCGATGCGGATCGGCACCGCGTCGAGCACGAACTTGCCGGCTTCGATCTTGGATAGATCGAGCACGGCATTGATGATTTCCAGCAGGTGGCGGCTTGCGGTGTCGATCTTGTCCAGGCGCTCGCTCTGCTGCGGCGTGATGCCCGAGCGGCGCAGGATGTGCGCCATGCCGGAGATGGCATTGAGCGGCGTGCGGATTTCGTGCGACATGTTGGCCAGGAAGGCGCTCTTGGCGAGGTTGGCAGCCTCGGCTGCGGCCTTGGCCTCAGTCAGTTGCCGGGTGCGTTGCTCAACGATTTTCTCCAGCCCTTGCCGGTGTTGCTCAAGCTCTTCGAGCAAGCGCTTTTTTTCGGTAATGTCGCGGCAGACACAGATTACGACGCCACGGTTACTAAATGCCGCACCGCTCATACTCACTTCAACATCAAACAGGGTTCCATCCTTGCGCCGGTGCTGAGTTTCGATGGCCATGTTGATATCGGGCAGATTGGAGAACCCGGCCCTGATCTGCGCCTCATTCAAATGACCTTCAAAATCCCATGTGTGAAGTTGTAATACCTCGCTTGGGCTATAACCGAGCATCTCGGCAAAGCGCTTGTTGCTCTCGATGACTTGATGTGTCTCATCCATAATCACGATGCCATCGCGTGAATTATCGATCAGTATTTTCCGGCGTACGGCGGCCTCAGCCAAGGCTTCCTGTGACTTTGATTGTTGCTTGTAGTGTCTTTGAAAGAACCAGGCGGCGCTAACACTTATTACCAGAAAGGAGAAAATCAGCGCACCTGTTTTGGCTACCTCTGTCTGCCAGTTTGCGAGGTGCTCATCATGACCTATACCAACTGCCAAAGTGAATGGCAGGCCGTTGACGCGCCGAAAAGCATAGGTTCGCTCTACGTTGTCCGGGGTCTGCGCTGTGTGGAAAATCGCCGCCTCACTACCCGAGGCAAGCAGTGCAGAAAACTCGGTTGATACTTTTTTGTTGCCAGGCTGGCCGGCTGTGCCTTGAAGTATCGGGTGGCGAGCGATCAGGCCTGTATCGCTGTAGCGCAGTATTGCTGATCCAGACTGACCGAGATGAGCGGTTGAGAGAGTTTTTGCAAAACTGCTGACCGGCATTGCGGCAGAGACAATACCTGCCATGTCGCCGTGTTTGTCCCGATAGGCGCGTGTGAAAGCGATTGCCCAAACTTTGGATAGGTCGCTAAACCGGGGCTCTGAGATAATCAGACGACTGCTGGTTGAGTGCTTGTGTTCAGTAAAAAACGGGCGGTCACTGAAATTGACGGGTGAATCCTGGCTGACGTTTTTACCCCAGCGTACATCGCCTTCGGAATTGCTGACGCGAATGGCATCGACTTCCGGAACTTGTCGCAACTGGTTGTTGATGATGTGATTGATTGCAGCCGTATTGAAAGTTGCTTGCTCGGACAAATCTTCCAGCTCAGCCACTACACGTATCAAAGCGTCGTCAATGATGCGAACTTCCGCGACAATATTTTGTTCCAGCAATTGGGCGATATTTTTTGCGTTGCTTTCCATTCGCTCCTGATAGTGAGCGCGGCTTTGGACGGTTGAATATATCCCAAGGAAGACGACCAGAAAGTTGGTCAGCAGGACGGCAGCAATAAGCGGCAGCGTAAAATGCGCATAACTGACAGGAAAGCCTGACTGAACCTTCCTGTTTTTTGATCCGGAAGCATGGATTTCTTGGTGACTCATCCTATGGCGAGAATACCTGAAAACACCTGTAGATTTGATCATGAACAATATTCGCTAACCTTGACGAGGATCAAGCGGCTTGGCTGGCTGAATGTCACTCGGCGCGCTAGGCCAACAAAAAAGCCGACCCCTTGTGAGAGCCGGCCTTTGTTGCCGCCAGATAAGGCAGCAAATTTAAAACGCTAAGTTCTTAGTGGAACTGTTCTTCTTCGGTCGAGCCGGTCAGCGCGGTAACGCTGGACTTGCCACCCTGGATGACGGTGGTGACTTCGTCGAAGTAACCGGTGCCGACTTCCTGCTGGTGCGAAACGAAGGAGTAGCCACGATCACGAGCTGCGAATTCCGGCTCCTGAACCTTCTCGACGTAGGCGGTCATGCCGCGAGCGACGTAGTCCTGGGCCAGATCGAACATGTTGTACCACATGGAGTGAATGCCAGCCAAGGTGATGAACTGGTACTTGTAGCCCATGGCGCCCAACTCTTTCTGGAACTTGGCGATGGTTGCATCGTCCAGGTTCTTCTTCCAGTTGAAGGAAGGCGAACAGTTGTAAGCCAGCATCTTGCCCGGGAACTTGGCATGCACGGCATCGGCGAAACGCTTGGCGTATTCCAGATCCGGCGTACCGGTTTCACACCACACCAGATCGGCGTACTCGGCGTAAGCAACGGCGCGGGAGATGGCCTGGTCCAGACCCTTCTTGGTCTTGTAGAAGCCTTCGGCAGTACGCTCGCCAGTCAGGAAGGGTTTGTCGTTTGCATCGTAGTCGGAGGTCAGCAGGTCAGCTGCTTCAGCATCGGTACGGGCAATAACCAGGGTCGGGACGCCACAGACGTCAGCCGCCATACGGGCAGCAACCAGCTTCTGGATAGCTTCAGCGGTCGGGACCAGCACTTTGCCGCCCATGTGGCCGCACTTCTTGACGGAAGCCAACTGGTCTTCCCAGTGCACGCCACCGGCGCCAGCACGAATCATCGCCTTCATCAGTTCGAAAGCGTTCAGCACGCCGCCGAAACCGGCTTCAGCGTCAGCAACGATCGGTGCGAAGTAGTCGATGTAACCTGCGTCGCCCGGGTTGGCACCCTTGGACCACTGGATTTCGTCAGCACGGGTGAAGGCGTTGTTGATGCGCTCGACCACCTTAGGCACGGAGTCAACCGGGTACAGGGACTGGTCCGGGTACATGGCGGAGTATTCGTTGTTGTCGGCAGCAACTTGCCAGCCGGACAGATAGATGGCTTTGACGCCAGCCTTGACCTGCTGCATGGCCTGACCACCGGTCAGTGCGCCGAGACAGTTAACGTACGGCTCGTTGTTGACCAGATCCCACAACTTCTTGGCGCCACGGGTCGCCAGGGTGTAGTCAATCGCAACAGAACCGCGCAGGCGGACGATGTCAGCGGCGGAGTACGGGCGCTTGATGCCCTTCCAGCGCGGGTTTTCAGCCCAGTCTTTTTCGAGGGCGGCGATTTGCTGTTCGCGAGTGCTCATTGTGAATTCCTTAAAGTTTGTTGAGGGAAGGCTTTGCATCT
>JAQTZQ010000185.1 GCA_028687645.1 Rhodocyclaceae bacterium | reverse complement strand
GGCATCATGCCGAGGAGTCGGTGAGCACGACATCTGTCATCTCGTCAAAGGCGCCGACCAGCACGGCTTTGATGCCCGTGGGGACGCAAGCCATGGCGCTTTATCGTCAGCTCATCCAGACCATCGTCAGTCACAGCGAGGATGTTGGTCAATCGTTTGCCGATGAGGCTCGCAAGATTCATTACAACGAAGCACCGCAACGGCCGATTCGCGGCCAGGCCAGCGAAGATGAATGCGAAGAACTGAGGGACGAGGGCATCCAGGTTCTGAGTTTGCCGTTGCCAAAGGATGAGGATCTGAACTGATCCTCTTTTTCCTTTCCCTATATAATTTAACATAATACAAATTATGCGCGATTTGGACGCCTAAAAAAGCCACCATGCGTGGCGGCTGCGCCCTCGAAAATAGCGGAATAGCTCAACGCCAGCATGCACGCTACGAGGACCACGGCTGCTCGTGCATGCGACGTAAAAGAATCCCAGAACGCCCGCCGCGTGGGGTTTTTCTCGCGCTGGCCCTCGAGGTCGGCAACCACCGTCGCAGGGTCCATTTCCAGTGTGATGGCCAGCTTGAAGGCGACGTCTAGGGGCGTCCCTCGTTTTCCGTTCCGCACTTCTGCAATGTGGTTCGGACGTACTGCAAAACGCTTCGCCAGTTCGTAATCTGAATCGATCTTTAGTCGGGCTTTTGCTTGGTCTAGGTAGTCGGCTGGCTTCATCTTTTGCCTCATTTTCGCGTTGTGTGCGGTTGAGAATAGTTCCAAATTTGGGACTAGACAAGCGTCCAAATCTGGATATACGTTTCGCTCTGTCCAATTTCGGACTTATCCAGCGAGGTGTAATGATGTTGAAAGTCTCCGTCGAAACCGAAGTCGTCGATACCAAATCCGGCACCAGCGCCAAAACCGGCAAGCCCTACCAGATCCGTGAGCAAGAAGCATGGATGTACGGCTTCAATCGTGACGGCTCCCCCCAGAAGCATCCCCAGAAAATCAAGCTGACGCTGGACGACGATCAGGAGCGCGGCTATCCGATCGGTCAATACACGCTCGACCTGGCCAGCCTGTACGTGGATCGCTTCTGTCAAGTCGCCATCCGTGCCCGGCTGCGTGCTGCGGCTGCGGTCTCTGTCCCGGCCCAACCGAAAGCCGCCTGATCATGCCAGTCGCTGCCCATCCGCATGAGGTTTATCAGGCTCATTCGCTCGCCTATGTGAAGGCTTGTGAGGATCAACGCACGGCGGCCCGTATCTATCAGCAATTTCTCCGCGACGATCTGCCGCTACTGGGCGAACCTTACCGTCTCGAGGCAGAGCGACTGGCCAAAGAGATTTGGGTTCATCTTGATGCGTTGCGCGAAAACGGTCACGACCGCGCATATACCCCCAGGTCCAAGGCTGAGTAATGTTCCAGACCCCTGCCCTCCCCTTCGTTCCGGTCGTTACCGGGAAGGTGTCCGATGTGGCGGGGGTCGCCTTTTTCGGGTCCGGGTTCCTTGTAACACCCGGACTTAGTCTCGTGGGCGAGACAAACTGCACTCCTGTAACACCCGGACTTAGTGCCATGGGTGGCACAAATTGACCTCTTCGGCCTACCTGATCGACTGGCTGACCCTCCGTCTGCCACTCGACAAAATCATGGATGAGGCGCTGCAACTTCGGGTACGGGCCAGCCTCAACACGCTCCATTGTGTTGATTCCGATGGGGCAATGGTCTGGTCAAAACAGGTTCTTGACATTGAGTCCCTGCGCTCCGATAGCGTCGGCCTGTTCTGGCAACTCCAGAGCGACGGCAAGCATCAATTTCTCGTCATCGGGGGTTCACCGGCCTCCCTTGAATTCGGTGTCAATGTCTTCGGCGAACTCGACATCCAGTATTGCGCCGGGGTGTTGATCAAAGCGGCCATGCGCGAACTGCATGCCGTCCTGCCGTCCTTCCAGCACTGGCAATGCCGCCGCATCGACATTACTGGCAATTACGCCCTGCCGGACGTCCAGAGCGTCAAGCAGGCCCTTCGGCAGTTGTCCATATCGGAAGGCGGTCGGCGCAAGGCCTCCAACGATCACCGGGGCGGTGATTCGGTTTATTGGAATCCGTCCAGCGATCTGAGCAAGGGCAAGGCGTATCACAAAGGCCCCCAGCTTCGTCGGTTGGTTCGCATGGGCAAGATCGATCTTGACGAATCATTCCTGCTTCTGGCGGATCGTCTTTTGCGTTTCGAGCACACGCGGGGCGCTCGGTGGTTTCGTCGCCTGCAAGAGCAGGGGCAGTGCTGGTACGACCTGACGTGTCAGCAGCTGATTGGATTCTTTCTCGAATTCTTCGGGAGACTTGTTGATGGTGTAGAGGTGAATGACATGGAACGTTCAGAGTTGATCCAGAAAATAAAGCAGGAAAACGATTGCACCGAAGCTTTCGCGTCCGCCGTTTTCTCGACCTATCGCAACATTCGGGCTGATGGCTTCGATGTGGCCAAGGGTTTTATCTCGCGTGCGGTCTGGTACCGCCATTTACGTGCGTTGCGCAAAGTCGGCATTTCGGATGCCGATCTGGTCAGCGGCAATGTCGTCCAGTTCCGTCCTGTCCGCGTCGTTCTCGCGCAGCCGGTTACTTGCTGGGACGATCTCCGGAGGGCCGCGTAATGAACCCCCTTCTCCTTCCCACCGTCGCCGCCGCCGTTTTCGGCCAATGGCAACCAGTCACCATTCACGACATTCAAAAAGATGTTCCCGTCCTCGAATACCAGCGCGGCGCTTACGGCTCCGTGCAGCCCAAACAGATTAACGCGCCGCTTCCTGCCGCCTGCGCCCTCTGGGAAGGCGGTCGCGTCGTCGGCTATCGGATGACCTGCAAGGATTGATTTTCTGCTGATAGACGGGGGGCACCCTGGCTATCAGCCTAACCCTGACCTCTCGAAAGGAGATCAATCATGCGTAAGTTCGTTCAAGCTGCAAAATATTCCGCCCTCGGCGGCCTCGTCGCTGCTGGCAATGCCATGGCCGAGCTGCCGGTAGAGGTGACCACGGCGATCTCGGACGCCAAGACCGATGGCCTGACCGTCGCCGGTGGCTTCCTCGCCGCCATCATCGTGATCAGCGCCCTGCTGATCGCTCGTCGTGGCGCCAAGGGCTAATCATGGCCCTTACCGGTGCGATTTACGGAGCGAAGTGCTACCCGTCGCAATTCGACGCGGTAGATGCCTTCTATTCGCACTCCGCACCGGCACAGACCCCCGGCCTTACGAGCTACGTCAATGAGTTCGTCAAGTCTGGGGCGTCGTGGTATCAGATTCAATATTCAGTTTCCGACACTGGCACATGGACGACCCGCAGCATGACGCTTGCGCCCGTCCCGACTTTCCCCGCCTGTGATCCATCCGAAAAATTCCTTGATGGCGTCGCTATCGGCTGGGGCATTGCCGCGGCGATGATCGTGGTCAGCGCCCTCATGCTTGCCCGTAGAGGTGTTCGCAGTGGATGACTCAATCATGACGCTTCTCGGCGCGCTCTTAATCATTCTGCCGATGTATCTCGCATGTCGCTGAAAAAACTTCTCGCTATTTTTGGCTTTTTTTTCGCGGTTTCGTCGGCGCTTGCTGAGACTGAACCGGCAACTCCAAACAATATTCCGCCGTCCTATCGTTACCAGACCGGGCAGCTTGTTACCGATGACACTCAAGCTATTTGCGATGCTGTCCAGGTCAGCAGCGGTATGAGGGGTCCTGCTACGGCCTCTGTACGAGAGTCGGATAAATATTTGATGTGCTCGATGTTTTGGGCCAATGGGACGACCCCGTATGACACGGGTTACACCTACGCGCCGCTACCCTACTGCCCTTCTGGAACGCTTGTTAATGGTTCCTGCGGGGTGAGCTATACGTGTCGTGATTCGTCGTGGACGCTCTCAGGTCAGACCTGTACTCGCCCTGACTGTGATCTTGGATACGATCGCAACGCTGAAGGGCAATGTGTCAAAGACTGCACCGGCAAGGCTGGCATGGGCACAACGAATGCCGCTTACCGATTCACAGGTGGTACGTCTACGTGGTCAGTCTCAGGGTGTAAAGTTCGTTGCGATGTGCGAGTGCTTACGGCTTACGGTGGCAGTGGTGAAAAGTGTACTTATACAGGTGCATCTGCGCTGCCGGATGACCCCAGCGCGGAGCCGCTCCCCCCGGACCCGGAAAAATTGCCACCAGAAGACCCCAAAGACTGTTTAGGCCAAGGGCAAGGCTATATCCAGACCTCGACCGGCGTTAAATGTGTTCCCTCTGAAAACGCTCCGGAAGGGCAAAAGCCGGATTCTGTCGAAAGCGACAAATCCAAGGAATCGGGTACGCCCGGTCAAGACGGCAAACCCGACCCGAACGCAGGCGATTACAAGCGCGAAGATTCCACTACCACCCGCAATTCCGATGGTTCGACCACCACTACAAAAAAAGAAACGCTCAAGGGCACGCCAGACGGTAACGGCGGCATCACCTGTCCCGACGGATTTACCGCAAACGGTGCCAACTGCGAAAAGGTTACTTCTACTAAACAGAGCACGTCGGATTTCTGCTCCGAAAATCCGAAAGACCCCACCTGCAAGGGTACCCAGCCGTCGGAGTGCGACGAGTACCCCGACAGGTTGTCATGCATGGATTCCGGCGACGCACCCGAAGAAGGCTTGTTGCCAGAATCCAGCGTTGGCCCTTCGATGATTTCCCCGGTGAATGTTGGCGGTGGTGGTTCTTGCCCACAAGGGCCCCCGCTTCCCTACGGATTGGGCAACATGTCTTTCGACGGTCTCTGTCAGCTTGCTACCGGTATTCGTCCAATCGTTCTAGCAATGGCATGGCTCTCCGCTGGCCTTATATTGCTGGGCGGCTTCAAGGAAGGCTAAGCCATGCCCCTCGCAACTTGGTTAATCGCACTCGCGTGGCCAATCGCCAAAAAGGTGCTTGTCTCGCTCGGCATCGGTATCGTGACGTATGGCGGTTTGCAAATGATCGGCGCGCAAATCAGTGACGCCGTGCTAAACGCATGGGGCCAGCTCGGCGGCTATGCCCTCGCAATCCTCAGCCTCGCCGGAATTCCTGAATGCATCGGAATCATTCTTGGCGGCATCAACGCCCGAATCGCCTTGATCGCGGTCGGCAAAATCGGAAAGGTTGCCTCACAATGATTATTCTGATCACCGGCCAACCCGGCAGCGGCAAAACGCTTCTCGCGGTCGATATGCTTGCCAATGAGGACCAATTCAAGGGGCGTCCCTTGATCAGCGGTGGCGTTCCAGACCTTACCCTGCCGCATGAGCCAGTGCCCCCGGTCGCCGAATGGACCGAAATGAGAAAGGCCCCCGAGGACGAAAGTCTGTCACTTGCCTATTTCACCTTCCCGCCGTCCGCCGTAATCCTCGTCGATGAAGCTCAGCGCATTTACCGTGTGCGCGCTGCCGCCTCCAAAGTTCCCCCCGAGGTCGCCGCCTTCGAGACCCACCGGCATACCGGTGTCGATTTCATCCTGATCACCCAGCACCCTGGCCTCATTGATCCGAATATCCGCAAGCTCGTCGGACGCCACATTCACATCGCCGTCACGCCCTTTGGTCGCTACCGCTACGAATGGACGAAATGCGTCGATCCGGAAAGTAAGACTGAGCGTGATATTGCAGCGCGCTCCAAATACAAGCTTCCGGCGAGGTCGTTCAACCTCTACAAATCCAGTGAGCTGCATACCAAAATCAAAGCCCGAATCCCGTTCTATATCTGGGTGCTGCTCGGCTCGATCATCGTCACGGTGGGCATCTTCGGCTATATCTATTACAGGATTACCCATGTGACCAGCGTCGAAGCACAGGCCCAGCTACCGTTCAAGGGCAGCAATGGCCAATCGTCTTCACCTGGTCATGCACCGGACAAAATGTCCCGTGCCGAATACCTCACCACGCTTGAGGCGAGGGTTCCCGGGCTCTACTTCACCGCGCCACGATACGACGAAGTGACCAAGCCTGACGATGCTCCGTTCCCGATGGCCTGCGTCGTCAATCACCATTCCGACAAATGCCGCTGCATCGACCAACAGGGCAACAGCTACAACGCCCCCGACACCCTGTGTCGCCAGATCGTGCAACGCGGCATCTTCAAGGATTACGGCCACAATCAAGAGGCCCGAGGCGGTGGAGATCAAGTGCGAGCGTCAGCGAGTTCTGATCGCCACCGCCCATCGTCCTCACTTAATGCCGCCGTGATCGATTCCCTGGGATGAGAATCGTCTAGTACGCTATCAATGCGCTTTCAAGCCAAGGCATCAGGTTCAGCTTAAGCTGTTCCGGTGCCTTTTCTTTTTTCACGGTTTTGAACATCGCTGTTACGTAGGATTGAAGCGATTTCTTCACGCTCCAAACGAGGTCCAGTACGAAACGGCAGGCGTCGCCGAACTCAAAGCAAGCTTGCCGAGCCTCGAATTCCGCTTTGTCCTTTATCGCCGTGTTTCGCATGATGCCTCCGGAGCCGTTACGCCGTCCAAAATGGGTGGCGCTTCCTTTCCAAAAGCCGCGAAGCGGAACTACAGGCGGGAACGGCTCAAAGTACAAGGGGGAAGCTTTGTAAAGCGGCGTTTCATCAGCTTTATGAATACCCCCTTGAGGCCCGTAGGGCCGGTACTTTTAACGGCTCACGCCCTGGGCAAGTGACGCCAACGGCGCCGACTTGAGCGGGAAGCAGCGGGGTTTGCTGCTTCACGTGATTTAGTCGGGCGGCATCCCGTAGGGTGCCGATCACGCTCGACGTTCAGGCCATGCTGTGCGAACCCGTAGGGCAGCGCCGCCGTCCGGCGCTGGCACATGGCCTGCGGGAAATCGTTTATTAACTGGTGGTTTTTCCTGCCTTTATCAATTTATTTTCTCCCTCGTTTTCCCCCTGAATCAGTCACAAAAAAGCCGGGAAATCCCCGGCCTTTTCTCAATTCTGAAATTTCGTCCCGAAAGATGAAATTATTGTTTTTTCATAAACGCAAATTATGCGCG
>JAQTZQ010000184.1 GCA_028687645.1 Rhodocyclaceae bacterium | reverse complement strand
CCTTGTTGTCGACGTAACGCACGGCAGAGAGCACCTTGCTCTGGTCGTCGGCATTGTCGAACACTGCCCTGCCCTCGCCGTGCGAAACGACGATGGGCACTTGCGAGCCTTCCATGCCGGCGAAGAAAATCGACGGCGAATCAAGGATTTCAGTCATCACGAAACGGGCTTCGAACTGCTCGACCTTGTTGCGGCGGAAAGCCGGCCAGTTTTCGGCGCCGGGAATGATGGACTTCAACGCGCTCATCATCTGGCAGCCGTTGCAGACGCCCAGCGCGAAGGTGTCTTTGCGCTGGAAGAAGGCAGCGAATTCGTCGCGGCAGCCGTCGTGCATCAGGATGGTCCGCGCCCAGCCGAGGCCGGCGCCGAGCACGTCGCCGTAGGAGAAACCACCGCAGGCGACCAGACCCTTGAAATCCTTGAGGCTGACGCGGCCAGACAAAATATCGCTCATATGGACGTCGACCGCAGCAAAGCCGGCCTTGTCGAAGGCTGCGGCCATTTCGTAATGGCTGTTGACGCCCTGCTCGCGCAGGATGGCGACGCGCGGCCGGCCACTGACTTGCGTATAGACCTTGGTGAAATCGTCCTGCGGATCGAAAGTCAGCTTCGGCGTCAGGCCGGGATCGGTGACGTCAAGGATGCGGTCGAATTCCTGCTGCGCGCAGCTCGGGTTGTCGCGCAAGGTTTGCATCTGGTAGCTGGTTTCCGACCAGGCACGCTGCAGGTCGACGCGCTTTTCACGCAGCACACGCTTGGCGTTGCGGGTGACACGAATTTCGTCCCACTCGTTCATGTGGCCGACGAAGTGGTAAGGCACGCCGCAAGCGCGCAGGATGGGCGTGACCTTCTCGCGATCAGCGCGACGAATCTGGATCAGCGCGCCGAGTTCTTCGTTGAACAGGGCACGGACGATATTCTCGAAATCGCGACCAGCCAAAAGATTGGTCAGTTTTTCGGAGCCATCGACATCGCCAGCACCGGCGTCGTAGCAGATGCCGTCGAGATCGAGCGACACACCACGACGGCTGGCGAAAGCCATTTCGCAGGCTGCAGCGAACATGCCGCCGTCGGAGCGGTCGTGGTAGGCCAGTAGCAGGCCGTCACGGTTGAGTTTTTGCACGGCATCGAACAAGCCTTTGAGCTTGGCCGGATCATCCACATCCGGAGCATCGCTGCCGGTGGCGTTGTAGACCTGCGCCAGACAGGAGCCGCCGAGGCGGTTCTTGCCGAGGTCGAGCAGCAGCAGTTCGGTTTCACCCTGATCAACCGCCAGTTGCGGCGTTTTAGTCTTACGCACGTCGTCGACCGCTGCAAACGAGGTGATGACCAGCGAAAGTGGCGAAACCACCTGCTTCTTGACGCCCTGATCTTCCCAGGCGGTGCGCATCGACAGCGAATCCTTGCCGACCGGGATCGACACGCCAAGTGACTTGCACAGCTTGGAAACAGCCGCCACAGTGTCGAACAGACGGGCGTCTTCGCCCGGCACACCGCAGGGTGCCATCCAGTTGGCGGAGAGTTTGACCTTGCCGAGATCGCCGATATCGGCTGCGGCCAGATTGGTCAGCGCCTCGCCGATGGCCATGCGGCCGGAAGCCGGTGCGTCGAAGACGGCGAGCGGGGTGCGCTCGCCCATGGCGAAAGCTTCGCCTAGATAACCTTGATAGCCCATCGTGGTGACGGCAACGTCGGCCACCGGCACCTGCCACGGGCCAACCATCTGGTCACGCGCAGTCATGCCGCCGACGGAACGGTCGCCAATGGAGATCAGGAAGGTCTTGTCGGCGATGGTCGGCAGACGCATCAGGCGATAGGCGGCGTCCTTGAGTTCGATGGCGGTAGCGTCGAAGGAGACGAAAGTTTCCGGCTCATGCTTGACGTCGCGCGTCATGCGCGGCGGCTTGCCGAGCAGCGCTTCCATTTCCATGTCGACCGGATTGACGCCGAAATGGGCATCGGTGACGGTCAGGTGGCCGTCGCCGGTCGCTTCGCCAACCACGGCAAACGGGCAGCGCTCGCGCTCGCACATGGCCTGGAATTCGGCGATGCGGTTCGGCGGAATGGCCAGCACGTAGCGTTCCTGCGATTCGTTGGACCAGATTTCGGCCGGCGACATGCCCGGCTCTTCGGTCGGCACCTTGCGCAGATCGAAAATGGCACCAACGCCGCCCGAATGGGCCAATTCCGGCAGGGCGTTGGAAACGCCACCGGCACCGACGTCATGCACCGACAGGATCGGATTGTTTTTGCCCATCTGCCAGCAGCGGTCGATAACTTCTTGCGCACGGCGCTGGATTTCCGGATTGCCACGCTGCACCGAGGCGAAGTCGAGGTCTTCGGCATTGGAGCCAGCCGTCATCGACGAGGCAGCACCGCCGCCCAAGCCGATCAGCATGCCGGGGCCGCCGAGCTGGATGAATTTCGTGCCGACCGGGAAGGTTTCTTCCTTGAACGACTGTTCGGCCTGGATGGAACCGAGGCCGCCGGCGATCATGATCGGCTTGTGGTAGCCGCGCACGGTACCGGCAACGTCCTGCTCATAGGTGCGGAAATAGCCGGTCAGGTTCGGACGGCCGAATTCGTTATTGAAGGCGGCGGCACCGATCGGGCCTTCGAGCATGATGTCCAGCGCAGAGGCGATGCGCGACGGGCGACCGTAGGCATGTTCCCAAGGCTGCGGGGCGTCCGGCAGGTTCAGGTTGGAGACCGAGAAACCGCAGAGGCCGGCCTTCGGCTTGGAACCCTTGCCGGTGGCGCCTTCGTCGCGGATTTCGCCGCCGCTACCAGTCGACGCGCCCGGGAACGGCGAAATCGCGGTCGGGTGGTTGTGCGTCTCGACCTTGGTCAGGATGTGGGTCAGCTCTTCCTTGTAGGAATAGCCGCGGTCGGCATCAGGATAAAAACGCTGAATGGTCGCGCCTTCGATGATCGAGGCGTTGTCGGCGTAGGCCATGATCGTGCCCTGCGGCGCGGCGGCATGGGTTTCGCGAATCATGCCGAACAATGTCTTGTCCTTCTTCTCGCCGTCGATCACCCAGGAAGCGTTGAAAATCTTATGGCGGCAGTGCTCGGAATTGGCCTGGGCGAACATCATTAGTTCGACGTCGGTCGGGTTGCGGCCGGCCTTGGTGAAGACGTCGAGCAGGTAATCGATTTCGTCGTCGGACAGGGCCAGACCGAGCGAGCTATTGGCCTCGACCAAGGCATTTTTCCCACCTTTTAGCACGTCGACCGTAGCCAGTGGCTTCGGCGCGAAGTGGCGGAACAATTCGCCGGCGGCGTCGAAGCCGGACAGCACGGAATCGGTCATGCGATCGTGCAGCAGGCCGGCGACGGTCTTCTTTTCATCAGCCGTCAAGGCACGGTTATTCTTAACGACCACATGGAAGGCAATGACGCGCTCGATGCGCTCGATGGCATCCAGATCGCAGTTCAGTGCAATGTCGGTGGCCTTGGAAGACCACGGCGAAATGGTGCCGATACGCGGCGCGACCAAAAACAGTTCACCCGCTTCAGCGCCGGCTGCCTTCTCCTCCAGCAGCGTCGCCAACTTGGCGCGCTCGTCGACATTCAATGCACGCTTTTGTGCCACGACATGCCAGTAATCGGCACAGACCCGTTCGATATCCGAGACAGCCGCATTAAGGCGACCTTGCAGGCGTTGCAGACGGAAGGCGGAAAAGGCGGCGTCGCCCTTGAGGCAAAGAATGTCGGCCATTGGAGAGTAATTTCGGGTTGTGCGGAGAGGCGAAGATTATACCCGAGGCGTGAATTGGGCATGGGCTAGCCTTGATAACTTCAAATTGTTACGGTCGACGCGAAAAACGTGACTATTTTTTGCTGCCCCAGCCGAAAACCCCTCTCGCGGAACCATATAGCGGTAGCCAAGTCTGAAATGGTCACGGCTTCAAGCACTTCCGCTAAAAGCCCATCGGCTGCGCTCAACTCCAGAAAAAATGCAAACCACCTCCACCGGCCCCGCCCTCTTCAATTTCGACAACAGCTACGCCCACGAGCTTGATGGTTTCTACCGGCTCTGGCAGCCGGAAGCTTCCTCCAAGCCGCAATTGATCCGCCTGAATCGCGAGCTGGCCGAGGAGTTGCTGGCTGACGCTGAACAACTGGCCGGCCCCGATGGTATTTCGGTACTCGCCGGCAATCTGCTGCCAGCCGGAGCCGAACCACTAGCGCAGGCTTATGCCGGCCATCAGTTTGGTGGCTTCTCACCGCGCCTTGGTGATGGGCGGGCGCTGTTGCTGGGTGAGGTGATCGACCGCCACGGCAAGCGTCGCGACATCGCCTTCAAAGGTTCCGGGCGCACGCCTTTTTCGCGCAGTGGCGACGGCAAGTGCGCGCTTGGCCCGGCGCTGCGCGAATACCTGATTGGCGAGGCGATGGCGGCGCTTGGCATTCCAACAACGCGGGCGCTGGCTGTGGTTGCCACCGGCGACCAGGTGCGTCGCGAACGCTCGCTGCCCGGCGCTGTGCTGACCCGCATCGCCGCCAGCCATGTGCGGGTTGGCACCTTTGAATTTTTTGCCACGCATCACGGGCCGGAGCGGGTCAAGCAACTCGCTGACTACGTCATCAGGCGCCATGACCCCCAGTTGGCCGGGCACGCCCAGCCTTACCTTGCGCTACTCGAAGCCGTGGCTGAGCGCCAAGCCGAACTGATTGCCCGCTGGTTGGGCGTCGGCTTCATCCACGGCGTAATGAACACCGACAACATGACGATTTCCGGCGAGACCATCGACTACGGCCCCTGCGCCTTTATGGAGGCCTACGATCCGGCGACCGTCTTCAGCTCGATCGATCACCACGGGCGTTACGCCTACGGCCAGCAGGCCAGTATCGCCCAATGGAACCTCGCCCGCCTGGCCGAAACCCTGTTACCGCTCATTGATGACGACAGCGAACGAGCGATTGCCCTAGCCACCGCTGTACTCGAAGCCTTCCCCGAGCGCCATGCGCATTATTGGCTGAAGGTAATGCGTGGCAAACTCGGGCTGGATCACAGCGAAAACATGACGGTCGACCGCCGATTAGCCACCGATTTTCTTGAGCTATTGCGCCAGCGGAAAATCGATTTCACCAACGGCTTCCGCGCCCTGTACGACGCGGCCAATGGACAAAATGCGCCGCTACACCAGTTGTTTGGCGACGATGCTCAATTCGTTCACTGGAAAAATGCCTGGCAGGCTCGCCAGCCGCAGCGCAGTGAGCAGCAAATCGCGGCAATGAAACGTGCCAACCCGTGCTACATCGCGCGCAATCATCAAGTTGAATACGCGCTGGAAGCAGCCGTCGAACAACAAGACCTGGCCCCGTTCGAGCGCCTGCTCGCGGTGTTGGAGCAGCCTTTCGATGCTCGAACCGGCGATGCAGACTACGCCGAACCAGCCCCCTTGGCGGTAACGGCGAACTACCAGACTTTCTGCGGCACCTGAGAAACCGTTACGGTCAACCGCGAATTTGGGCTGATTTTTTAGTCTGGCCGCTGCAACTAATTCAAGCCCTGCAAATACTCACGCAACTTGGGAACATCGAGAAAATAATGGCAGATTTCAGTCTCGCCATGCAGCAAAACCGGCACCAACTCGTCATAGCGCTCAACAAGTAGTGGGTCGGCGTCGACATCAACGACTGCCAGTTGAGCGCCAAACTCTTCACACAACGGCGCCACCTCCACCTCCATCTCATGACAGAGGTGACAATAGCTGCGGCTGAGCAGGGTCAGTTCAATCCCCATTCAAATCCTTGATCGTCACAAAAGTTTGCATGTCGCCACGCCGAATCAACAAGGTCACGCTGCTACCCTTGGCAAATTGAGCGAGAATTTTGTTGAATTGCTCCACCGTTTTCGCTTCGGTCGTCGCGCCCCGACTGATGATGGCAATCACAATGTCACCAGGCTGAAGATCAGCACGAGCAGCTTTGCCACGAACCTCACCAATCAACAAGCCGGAATTCATATTCAGCTCTTTGCGCTGCTCAGCAGTCAGTTCACTCAACACCAGGCCAAGGCGATTCGCCGCCATTTCCGGTGCCTTTTTCCCCTGCGCCGAACGCCCCGAGGCGAGTTTTTCTTCCGTCATTTCGCCCACGGTCACCGTAATTTCTTTGGTGCTTCCCTTGCGCCATACTTGCACCACGGCGCGCGTTCCCGGCCTGGTCATGCCAACCATGCGCGGCAAATCAGCCGAACTGTTAATCGTCTTGCCATCAAACTTGAGGATGACATCGCCCGGCTCCAGACCGGATTTTTCAGCCGGGCCGCCCTTTTCCAGCGCATTCACCACCGCCCCCATGGGTTTGCTCAGCCCCAGGGAGTCCGCCAGTTCCTTGTTAACTTCCTGAATCACCACGCCCAAACGCCCACGACTGACCTTGCCGGACGAGCGCAACTGGTTTTGCACTTCCATCGCCACATCAATCGGGATGGCGAATGACACGCCCATGTAGCCGCCGCTGCGGCTGTAAATCTGGGAGTTGATACCGACCACTTCACCGCGCATATTGAACAACGGGCCACCCGAGTTGCCGGGGTTAATGGCGACGTCGGTCTGGATGAACGGCACATAATTTTCCTGCGGTAGCGAACGCCCCTTGGCCGAGACAATGCCCGCCGTGACCGAGTTATCGAAGCCGAATGGTGAGCCGATGGCGACCACCCATTCACCCACCTTGAGGTTTGCCATGTTGGCCAGTTTGACTACCGGCAGGCTGTTCGCCTCGATCTTGATCAACGCAACGTCAGTTCTTTTATCCGCACCGATAATTTTGGCTTTGAATTCGCGCTTGTCGGTCAGACGAACGGTGACCTGATCGGCCCCATCCACCACATGCGCGTTGGTCATGATGTAGCCATCGTTGCTGATGATGAAGCCTGAGCCCAACGACTTGTTTTCAAACTCGCGCTGACGGCCATTGCCACCGGGCTGACGAGGAATAAAACGCTTGAAAAACTCGAACTCCGGGTCGTTCTCATCAAACGGGAAGGGCATCATCTGATTAGCGCCACCGCGCG
>JAQTZQ010000027.1:20344-31791 GCA_028687645.1 Rhodocyclaceae bacterium | reverse complement strand
GGATTGGTGAAATGAAAACTTGTGTAATTATTCCTGCTCGATATTCTTCAAGCCGCTTTCCCGGTAAGCCTTTGGCGCTTTTGCTGGGAAAACCGATGGTTCTATGGTGTGCTGAACTTGCAGCCAAGGCTGTTGGCCGTGATCATACATACGTTGCAACAGAGGATGATCGCATTAAAGCAGTTGTTGAGTCTGCTGGTTTCAATGCTGTCATGACCAGTAAGGCAGCCCTGACTGGTACTGATCGTTTGGCTGAGGCTGCTGATTTGCTGGATTACGATATTTATATCAACGTTCAGGGGGATGAACCATTAGTTAATCCTGCCGATATCTTGGCTGTTGAAAAAAAGAAAAAGGGAGCCATGAATTGTATAGTAAATGGCTATTGCTGGATCTCTCCTGACGAGGATCCCCATAGTGTTAACATACCCAAAGTGGTTAGCACAGAGGGAGGCCGTCTGCTTTATATGTCTCGTGCAGCAGTGCCGGCATTCAAAGATCCTGCCTGTGCTCCTAAGCAGTTCAAAAAACAGGTTTGTATCTATGCATTTACGCGCGATGAGTTAAAAGCTTATAAGGCGTTTGGGAGAAAAAGCGAAGTCGAGTTTTCCGAAGATATAGAAATATTGAGGTTTTTTGAAATCGGAAAAGAAATAATGATGGTGCAAACCGAACCGGGAAGTTTGGCGGTAGATGTCCCGGAGGATATCCCTGGTGTAGAGGCTGCTTTGCAGAAGTTGCATTGTTTATGAGAGATCTAAAATCATATAAAACATTGGTCTTTGATTGTGACGGTGTTGTTTTGAATTCAAATCACATTAAGTCAGAGGCTTTTAGGACTGCGGCTTTGCCTTATGGAAGAGAAGTTGCGGATCAGTTTGTCGAATGGCATAGAATAAATGGCGGGGTTTCTCGCTATGTGAAATTTAGGTACTTATTAGATGTTATGGTTGCAGGCGAGCAGGGGCCAGGATTTGAAGATTTACTGGATACCTACGCCAGGGAAGTTAAGCAAGGATTAATGACTTGCGAAATTGTTGAGGGTTTGGAAGAGCTGAAAGAGGCTACGAAATTGGCAAGATGGATGATCGTTTCAGGTGGCGATCAACAGGAGTTGCGAGAGGTCTTCGAGGCGCGCGGAATCTTCAGCTACTTCAATGGTGGAATTTTTGGTAGCCCAGATAGTAAGAATGAAATTATAAATAGAGAGATAACACTTGGCTCTATAGAAAGTCCAGCTCTGTTCTTTGGTGACAGTGTTCTTGATTATAAGTCGGCTTCTTTAAATGGGTTGGATTTTGTTTTTGTGAGTGACTGGTCAGAGTTTAAAGATTGGAAAAAATTTTGTACAGACAGATCTTTGATTTCAGTTGGGAGTTTGAGTTCTATTATTTTCGGTGGCGGTCTTTTTCTTCGGTAATTTATTTAAATTGTTATTATATTTTTAATGGGCGTTTTACAGCGCTGCTTAAATAAATTGGTGGGTATATGACTATTTTTGTTACCGGCGGCGCAGGCTTCATCGGCAGCAACTTCGTTCTTGACTGGCTGGCACACAGTAGCGAGCCACTCGTTAATCTCGATGTCTTGACCTACGCTGGTAATTTGGAAAATCTGGCGACAGTTGACTTCGACTCCCGACATATTTTTGTCAAGGGTGACATTGGCGACACCGAAATGGTTGCTAGATTGCTGGCCGAACACCAGCCGCGCGCGGTGATTAATTTTGCCGCCGAATCACATGTCGACCGTAGCATCCACGGCCCGGAGGCCTTTATCCAAACCAATATCGTTGGTACCTTCCATCTGCTGGAGGCGGTGCGGGCGTATTGCGGTCAACTGGCTGCTGAGGCCCAAAAAGCTTTCCGTCTTCTCCATGTTTCGACAGACGAGGTCTACGGCTCGTTGGACAAGGACGACCCGGCGTTCAGCGAAAACAATCGCTACGAACCGAATAGCCCGTACTCGGCTAGCAAGGCAGCGTCCGATCACCTGGTGCGCGCCTATCATCACACCTACGGTCTGCCGGTGCTGACCACCAACTGCTCCAACAACTACGGCCCTTACCATTTCCCGGAAAAGCTGATCCCCTTGTGCATTCACAATGCGCTGGCTGACAAGGCACTGCCGATTTACGGTGATGGCCAGCAGATTCGTGACTGGTTGTATGTCAAGGATCATTGCTCGGCGATTCGCCGGGTGCTTGAAGCGGGCCGACTCGGTGAAACCTACAATATCGGTGGCTGGAGCGAGAAGCCGAATCTTGAGGTAGTGACCACGCTTTGCACTATTCTCGATGAGTTGATTCCGCGCGCTGACGGTAAAAATTATGCCGAGCAAATAACTTACGTGACGGATCGTCCCGGTCATGACCGACGCTATGCGATTGATGCGAGCAAGGTCGAACTTGAGCTAGGTTGGAAGCCGGCAGAAACTTTCGAGACTGGTATTCGCAAGACAGTACAGTGGTATTTGGATAACCAGGCTTGGGTAGCGAATGTGACCAGCGGTGCATATCGCGAGTGGCTGGGCAAGCAGTATGGGGCTTGAGCATGAAGATTCTGCTTACGGGTAAAAACGGCCAAGTTGGTTTTGAGCTACAGCGCGCCCTCGCGCCGCTTGGCGAGATCGTTGCGGTCAGTCATCAGGAGTGCGATCTTTCCGATCCGACAACGATTCGTCGGTTGCTAGCTGAGATTAAGCCACAGGTGATCATTAACCCGGCGGCGTATACCGCCGTCGACAAGGCGGAAGTTGAGCCAGCGTTGGCGTGGGCAGTCAATGCAGCGGCGCCTGGTATTTTTGGTGAGGAAGCGCTCCGGCTAGGTGCTTTGCTAATCCATTATTCAACCGACTATGTTTTCGATGGCGCAGCAACGGGGGTTTATGTCGAGAGCGATGCGACCAATCCGCAAAGCATCTATGGCCAGACTAAACTGGCTGGTGAGCAAGCCGTTCAGGCGAGTGGCTGCGATTACCTGATTTTTCGTACCAGCTGGGTGTTCGGTGCGCATGGCGGCAATTTTGCCAAGACGATGCTGCGTCTGGCTGCCGAGCGGGAGGGTATGAAAATTGTCGCCGACCAGTTTGGTGCACCGACCTCGGCGGCATTGCTCGCAGATGTCACGGCGCAGGTGCTTGGTCAGTTCAAGCGCCAGGGCAGGGTAGGTTTTCCGTTCGGCTTGTATCACTTGGTCGCAGGTGGTTGCACGACATGGCATGAATACGCACAAACCGTGGTGCGGGCTGCTTTAGCGGCTGGCAAACCACTTAAGCTGATGACCGATGATATTTTGCCGATAGCGACTTCTGAATATTCCTTGCCCGCTCCCCGACCAGCGAATTCCCGTCTCGATACTAGTCGCCTGCGCCAAACCTTTGGCTTGGAACTACCAGCTTGGGAAAGTGGTTTGGCCCATTTTTTAGAACAAATTTTGGATGGAAAGTAAAAACATGCGTAAAGGTATTATTCTTGCTGGCGGTTCCGGCACCCGTCTATACCCGGTCACCATGGTTGTCTCCAAGCAGTTGCTGCCGATTCATGACAAACCGATGATTTACTATCCGCTGAGTACCCTGATGCTATCCGGGATACGTGACATCCTGATTATTTCGACGCCCCAGGACACGCCTCGTTTTCAACAATTGCTGGGTGATGGCAGCCAGTGGGGCCTGAACCTCGAATATGCAATTCAGCCCAGCCCGGATGGTCTGGCCCAGGCCTTTATTATTGGTCGTGAATTCATCGGCAATGGCGATAGCGCACTGGTGCTTGGGGACAATATTTTCTATGGTCACGAATTCGCCAATGATCTGAATACGGCGGGGCAGCAAATCAGCGGCGCCACAGTTTTTGCATACCATGTGCATGATCCCGAGCGTTACGGTGTGGTCGAGTTTGACGCAATCGGTCAGGCAATCAGCCTGGAAGAAAAGCCCAAGGCGCCGAAGTCGAATTACGCGGTTACGGGTCTTTACTTCTACGATAATCAGGTGCTCGATATTGCCCGTGATATGAAGCCCTCACCGCGTGGTGAACTGGAAATTACCGATGTCAATCGCGTTTATCTGGAGCACCGGCAACTGAATGTGCAGGTGATGGGCCGCGGTCATGCCTGGCTCGATACCGGGACCCATGACAGTCTGCTGGATGCCAGTCAGTTCATTGCGACCATTGAAAAACGTCAGGGTCTGAAAGTTTCATGCCCAGAAGAAATTGCTTTCCGCAAGGGTTGGATTAATGCGGCTCAACTCGAAAAGCTGGCGGCGCCGATGCTGAAAAATGCCTATGGTCAATACCTGAAAAGCATCTTCAATGAAAGGGTGTTCTGATGCGCGCAACCGCCACAGCTATTCCTGAGCTACTAATACTTGAGCCGAAGGTGTTCGGCGATGAGCGCGGTTTCTTCTTTGAGAGCTTTAACCATAAGGCGTTCCAGGAGGTGACTGGGCTGGATGTCCAGTTCGTTCAGGACAACCACTCGAAGTCGGCCCGTAACGTTTTGCGGGGCTTGCATTATCAGGTGCAGCAAGCGCAGGGCAAATTGGTACGGGTCGTGCAGGGGGAGGTCTTCGATGTTGCGGTTGACATCCGGAAAGGCTCGAAAACTTTTGCTCAGTGGGTTGGTATCCACCTTAGTGCGGAGAACAAAAAACAGTTTTGGGTGCCGCCAGGCTTTGCACACGGATTTGTTGTGCTAAGTGAGACGGCAGAGTTCCTTTATAAGACGACCGATTATTATGCCCCCGAGTATGAGCGTTCAATTAGCTGGAACGATCCGGTAATCGGTATTGATTGGCCTCTGAGTGGGACGCCATTATTGTCCACGAAGGATGCGGAGGCTGGTAGCTTGTCCATCAATTTATGGCCCATGGTTTGAGGTTGTGTTGAGTATGAAAAAATTATTTATATATGCGACCTGCCAAGGTGCCACGATGTCGAGGCTTTTAAAGCAGTCAGAGAAATTTTGTAATGACTATCAGGTTGAGTATTTTCAAAATTATTCTGCACCCGGGCAGGTTTCATGTGATATCGCTGATAATTATTTAGCAGAATGTTCTATTCTCCTATATCACCCGATAAATAGTAGTTGTGGTTTTAGTACTGACTCACTTCTGACTAAACTGCCGGATTATGCGATTTCCCATGTGCTGCCTTACGTTACTTTCAGTTCGTATTGGCCAGAGTTTGGCAAGGTGGCAAATTGCCCTCTCGGTAAGACTAAAGATCGTCCATACGGCCTCATGCCCTATCGTATTCAGTTCGTAGACGAAATGATATCAAATGGTATCCCAAAAGAGAAAATTTTGGATGAGGTTATGTCCCTAGGGGAAACATATTTTTTACCTCTTGTCGAAAAATCGCTGCGTTCCGATATAAGTTATTTGGAGCGGCTCGATAGCGTATCTGGACCTATGAAAATAAGTGAATATATTGTTAATAACTACAAAGACAGGCAGTTGTTTTATATATTTAACCACCCGAAATCAGAGATTTATGGTCACATGGCAAACCAGCTATTGAATAGTTTAGGTTATCCATCGCTGTCTAGCGATATTATTGGCGGGTTTGCATCCCACCAAGAACAGACTATGCCAATCCACCCTGTTGTTGCGGAGCTGTTGGATTTAAAATTTTGTGGTAAAAACCATAAATATAGATACCTTGGCGAAGATTATTCTTATGCTGAGTTTATTCGAGGTTATATAGATCTGGCGACGCCTTAATTGTTTTATATATGAAATTAAAATCGAATTATTTAAATACTGAAATGAAAGTTCTAGATAGCATTAGTGATGAGAGACTTCATGCTTTGCTTTTTCCTGATCTTTTTCTACTTCGGCGCAGATCGGATGAAGATAAGCGGCGGTTCAGAAGAGAGTGGATGAATGAATTTCTTTATACTGATTACATGCTGCCTGGTCGTTATTCTGGTCGGTTTCTTTTTTTTAGGAGTTTGTGTCGCCAAGATTATAAAGAATTGTTTTCTGATGTTATTAATGCAAGTTCCGTAAATGATTACTTGGTTGTTGAAGATTTTTCTTATAAAAGTGAACGCTTAAACGTTGCAGCATCTCGTTTTGCATCTGATAATTTTTCAGTAATAAAAAGATTGCAGATTGAGAACCCTCTTGATAGAGAGTGTTGCGCAATTCGGCTAATAAAGTATGCATATATTGTTGAGTTGCTCAGAAAATATGATTTTGATATTTTAGTTTGTTTCGCAGACATGCAGCCTGTTGAATATCTTGCCACTGTTTTTTTTGACGGGATCGGGAAAGATACTATCACTTTGCAACATGGGTTATATATTGACTACGGTCAGATGGACACGGTCAATGTTATTAATTATAAAAATCAATCGGCTAAGTACTTTCTGTCATGGGGTAGGGATACTGCTAGTTTAATTAAAAAATATAACCCGAATACAAATGTTGTAGTTTGTGGTAACCCAAAGTTAAGATCAGTAATTGGGCATTTGAAAAATATTAGAAATAGGCTAAATTCGGTGCTCGTGGTGCTGGATCAGGAAGTTTTCCAGAAAAGTAACTGTAGGATGTTAGAAATAGTCTACTGGTTTGCTTCTAAGGAAAAAATAAGTGTGCGTCTTCGGTTTCATCCGCACAACAATAAGGCATTTTATCGAAAAATGTTTCCTGCTCTCGTCGAGCATGACGGAGTGGAACATTTTGATTTGGTTGTGGGCCATACCTCTTCGCTACTATTTGAAATGGAGGCGATCGGGCACCAAGTCGTTCAGTTTAAATCAGAAATTCCTACAATAAATTTGCCTGAGCTAGTCCAGTTTCAAGATAATGCCGGGTTTAGTCGCGCAGTTTCCTTTGCTAGTGCTCCAGAAAATAGAGAGGGTGTTTGTTCGAATGTGATATCGATGATTGGTGAAGAATCAAGGCTTAAGTATAAAGATTTTTTTTCCGGATTATTGGTCAATTCGCCACTTCCATTGATATCAATCATCGTTCCGTGTTATAACAGTGCATCGCATATTGAGCGATGTATTTCTAGTATAAAAGCGCAGGTTTTTGATAACTATGAAATTGTTTTCGTGGATGGGGCATCAAAGGATTTAACTTTAAAACTGTTGTCGACTTATGCTGTTCTAGACGACAGAATTCGAGTGCATTCATCTCCAGATTCAGGTATCTATGATGCTATGAATAAAGGTGTTCGATTGGCCAAGGGGAAGTGGTTGTATTTTATGGGTAGTGATGATTGTTTTTACGATCAAACTGTCCTTTCACGTATCTCTGATTATATAGATAATACGGATGCAGCCATGGTCTATGGTAGCGTTCAGGTTGTTGGGGATGTGAAATGGGCGAAGAATGGTTCTGTTTACGATGGTGTGTTTGATGATGTTAAAATTCAAAGAAAAAACATATGCCACCAGGCAATTTTTTATCGTGGTAATGTTCTAAGAGATGTTGGTGGGTATAATATAAACTATCGAGTTTGTGCTGATTGGGATTTAAATTTAAAAATTTGGGCCAAACATAAGACTTTTTACGCAGATATGGTGGTTGCAAAATTTATTGCAGGAGGGGCTAGTACTGCCGGTACCGACCCTGCGTTTGGGAAAGATTTTGTCGAAAATAAAAAATTATATTTTGGGCTTGAAAGGTTTGTTAAATGAGTCGTAGAGCTAGGCTGCTTGCTTTTTATTTGCCGCAATTTCATCCGATCCCAGAAAATGATAAAGCATGGGGCCGAGGTTTTACTGAGTGGACAAACGTTACAAAATCGTTACCACTTTTTCCGGGACATATTCAACCAAAATTGCCTGCAGATCTCGGTTTTTACGATTTGCGAGTTGAAGAAACGCGGGTGCAGCAGGCAGAGATGGCTGCTGAATATGGTATAGAAGGGTTTTGCTATTGGCATTACTGGTTGGGTAATGGGCGTCGTTTGCTCGAACACCCCTTTAACGAGGTACTGGAGTCAGGTAAGCCGGACTTCCCATTTTGTTTGGGCTGGGCTAATCATAGCTGGGAAGGAAAAGGTTGGATGGGTGGGGATGGCGATACCATCAAGCAAGAGTATTTGGGCAAGGATGATGCTCGTGCGCACTTTGATTTCTTGTTGAAGGCGTTTCGTGACAAGAGATATATCTGTGTTAACAAAAAGCCAATTCTCGTAATTTATCGGCCGAATGAAATTCCAGAATGTAAAAATTATTTGGATTTTTGGCGGAATTTGGCTGTTGAAAATGGTTTTCCGGGGTTGTTTATTATAGGTGATACTCCGGTAAATCATGATAAATTCGGTTTAGATGGGTCGTTGTACTCAGGGCAAAGACATTTAAAAAAAGATATTTGGGATAACTCGAACTCATGGGATCGCCTGCATGGAAAGAGTTTAAAAAAAGCACCCTATCATCGAGTAATGCCACATTTGCTAAAGCCTGGAGGTTATGGGGATTATGACTTCCCCGTCATTATTCCGAATTGGGATACTACCCCAAGACTTGGTGATGATGCTATGATTTTCTATGACACTCATCCAGATTTGTTTCAGGTTCACGTTAGACAGGTTCTAGATGCTGTAGAAGGGCGAGCGTTAGAGGAAAATGTTGTATTTATTAGGGCTTGGAATGAATGGGCTGAAGGAAATTATCTTGAACCAGACATGCATTTTGGGAAAGAGTTCCTGCGTCGTTTGAAAATTGAGATTGATAAGTAAGTAAAGCAAGTGATCTTTTTTTAAATTCGCTATTCTGGGCCGGTCCCGGAGTCCAAAGAAATTATTTTCTTTTATGGTCTAAGTTTATTTCTCTGGATTCCCGCCTTCGCGGCAATGACTATTTAAAGCGAATTAAGGAATAATTGGCCTCTATTTTTTTCTTAAATTATCGTGGATGGTATTAATGAAGAAGGCTTTGGTTACTGGTGTTACTGGCCAAGATGGTTCTTATCTTGCGGAGTTTCTTCTGAGTAGGGGTTATGAAGTTCATGGCATAAAACGCCGTGCTTCATTATTCAATACCCAGCGAGTGGACCATATTTACGAAGACCCGCATGTAGAGAATTCACGTTTCAAGCTTCATTATGGGGATTTAACTGATTCTTCCAACCTGACGCGTATTCTTCAGGAGGTGCAACCGGACGAGGTGTATAACCTCGGTGCCCAGTCGCATGTTGCTGTGAGTTTTGAAGCACCGGAATACACGGCCGATGTGGATGCGATCGGTACTTTGCGCCTGTTGGAAGCCATCCGTTTTTTGGGTCTGGAAAAAAAGACACGCTTCTATCAGGCATCAACGTCGGAGCTTTACGGGCTGGTTCAGGAAATCCCGCAAAAGGAAACCACGCCGTTCTATCCGCGCTCTCCTTATGCGGTGGCTAAGATGTATGCCTACTGGATCACCGTCAATTACCGCGAGGCATATGGCATGTATGCCTGTAACGGGATTTTGTTCAACCACGAGTCGCCTCGTCGCGGTGAGACCTTTGTTACCCGCAAGATCACTCGCGGCTTGGCCAATATCGCACAGGGTCTGGAGTCTTGCCTGTATATGGGTAACCTGAATGCGCTTCGCGACTGGGGCCACGCTAAGGACTATGTTCGCATGCAGTGGATGATGCTGCAGCAGGATGCGCCAGAGGATTTCGTCATCGCTACCGGCGTGCAGTATTCGGTTCGCCAGTTCATCGAATGGTCGGCGGCGGAACTGGGTGTCACGTTGGCGTTTGAGGGCGAGGGTGTTGCGGAGCGCGGTGTGGTGGCGTCTATCTTGGGGGACAAGGCGCCGGCGCTCAAGGTGGGCGATGTGGTTGTTCGTGTCGATCAGCGTTATTTCCGCCCGGCGGAAGTCGAGACGCTGCTTGGTGATCCGGCCAAGGCCAAGCAGAAGCTGGGTTGGGTCCCGGAAATCACGGTGCAGGAGATGTGCGCGGAAATGGTGAGCGAGGATCTCAAGGTGGCGCAGCGGCATGCCTTCCTCAAGGCGCATGGGCACGAAGTCACCGTTTCGCGGGAGAATGGTTGATGGTTTGCGCAAATCGAATTGATTAGTTGTTAAAAAACAATGCGTTGTTATTTGTTTGCGATTAGTGTAAAAGTTTTTACATTGCGCTTTCTGCTGGGGATTGCATGAGTTCTTGGGGGTTTTACGGTCGACAAATGGAACTGGCTGAGTTACGCAAGATTTTTATGCGTGACCGCTGGTTCTTTGTCCAGGTTTCTGGCAGACGTCGCATCGGCAAAACATCCTTGATCCATCATGCCTTGAACCAGGCAGGACGCGAGTTGCGTTTGTACATTCAGATTCCTGATTCCGACGTAACCGGGGTTCTGGCAGCGTGTAACGACTATCTGGCCACCTTCGGGATTGATGAACGAGTCCGCTCGTTGGGTGAATTTGCCCAGTTGATCGCAAGGTTGGCATCGCAAGGTTATGTGATTGCGCTGGACGAGTTCCAGTACTTTAGCCGCAAGCCGCTATTTGATTTCTGTTCCTTGCTTCAGGCTGAGGTTGACCGGCTTTCAGCTCAGGCGACGAATGTGCCGGGTGGTTTGATCGTACTGGGTTCTTTGCATGCCGAGATGTCTGCATTGCTGGAGGATCGTGTTGCCCCTTTGTTCAACCGTACAACAGACAAACTGGTTCTCGATCATCTGGATATTTCATCGCTACTCGAATTGCTCTCTGTTCATGCTGATTGCACGCCGGAGAGGGTGCTGTTTCTGTGGAACCTGTTCGAGGGGGTGCCCAAGTTCTACCGTGATGCTTACGAGCGTGGCGTTTTGGGCGCTGGGCGCATCGAGCTTCTGCGGGCGTTGTTTTTCAGTAGCTCTTCTCCGCTGAAAAGCGAGGCGGACAATTGGTTTCTTGGCGAATTTCGCGGCAGATACGACATGCTCCTGCAGTACCTGGCTCGTCATCCTGGTTGCTCGAATGCCGATATCGAAGCCGCCATTACAAGCGTTTCTCCCAATGAGGGAAAGCAGATTGGCGGTTACTTGAAGGTGTTGAGTGATCGATATGGAATGATCGAAAGACGTTTGCCGATCTTTGCTCAAACCAAGGCGAGAAGTGGCCGCTATTACATTCGCGACAACTTCTTGCGCAGTTGGCTGGCGGCACTCCAGCGTCCTGTTTCTGCCATGCACTTTAGTCCCGAGGAGCAACTGGTCATCCAGGCGGATCATCTGTTGACGGATGCCGAGGGGGCTGCCCTTGAAGAGCTTGCTGGAAGGTTGTACGAGGAAACCAGTCGTTTGGGCGTCAGTGACTTTCCGCTCTCCGAGCGTATCCGTGGCTACTGGGATCGCGCCGGGGTTGAGATTGATCTGGTGGCTGTTAGTGCTGCTACCCAAACCATCCGTTTTGGCACCTGCAAACGCAATCCGGACAAATTGCTTGCCAGCGTTCAGCGGCTTAAGGAATGTGCTGCTGCATTTTTGCGACACCACCGAGCCTATGCAG
>JAQTZQ010000027.1:0-20244 GCA_028687645.1 Rhodocyclaceae bacterium | reverse complement strand
TATGCCATCGCGAAGATTGCCGGCATCAAGTTGTGCGAGAGTTATAACCGCCAGTATGGTCGCGATTACCGCAGCGTGATGCCGACCAACCTGTATGGGCCGCATGACAACTACCACCCGGAAAACAGCCATGTCATTCCGGCTTTGTTGCGGCGTTTTCATGAGGTGGTGCAGCGGGGAGACGAGGAGGTGGTCATCTGGGGCAGTGGTACGCCGATGCGCGAATTTCTGCATGTTGATGACATGGCGGCGGCCAGTATCCACGTGATGAATCTGGATGCCGAAACCTATCAGGCCAATACCCTGCCGATGCTTTCGCATATCAATGTCGGTACCGGCATTGATTGCACGATTCGCGAGTTGGCGGAGACGGTAGCGCGGGTGACTGGGTTTTCCGGTCGACTTGTGTTTGATGCGACAAAGCCGGATGGTGCGCCCAGAAAATTGATGGATGTGTCGCGTTTGGCTTCTCTTGGCTGGAGAGCAAGCATTTCTCTGGAAGAAGGCTTGCGTGGTGCTTATGCCTGGTTTGTGGATAATCAGTCGAACTATAAGTGCTGACTGATTCTGTCTGTATTCGGGAAGGCAATCTGCCACTGGTTTCGGTGGTGATGCCTTCTTTCAATCAGGCTGAATTCATTGCGGCAGCTGTCGATAGCGTGTTGTCGCAAGGGTATCCGTCGATCGAACTGATTGTGGTCGATGGTGGGTCTACTGATGGGACGCAGGCGATTCTTGCCGAGCGGGCTGCTGCCGATGGGCGTTTGCGTTGGCGATCACAGGCGGATGACGGGCCGGCCGATGCGTTGAATTGGGGGTTTTCTCAGGTTCGGGGCACGGTGATCGGCTGGCTGAATTCTGATGATTTATATGCGCCGGCGGCTATCGAGCGGGCGGTTGCCGAGTTGCTACGGGACGAAAAATTACTGATGGTGTATGGGCATGGCGAACACGTGGGGGCCGATGGCCAACCCATTGGGCGCTATCCCACGCTATGGCCTGCTGGAGAGATTGATCGTTTTAACGAGGGGTGTTTTATTTGCCAGCCGACGGTCTTCTTTAAGCGCTCCTTGCGAGTCTTGCTAGGGGGCTTGGATCTTGGGCTGAAGGCTGCTTTTGATTTTGATTACTGGTTACGGGCGTTTACAGCATTTCCAGAACGTATTGGGTTTGTTGATGCAGTTCAGGCCTATTCTCGCTTGCACGATGGATGCATCACAATGCGGATGCGGCGTGTGGTCGCAGTTGAGGGTGTCAAAGTGCTGGCACGGCATTTGGGGCATGCGCCGATTCATTGGTTGCTGACTTATCGGGATGAGTTGCTGCAACTTTCACCTGCGGTGCGAGGTGTGAGCAATATCCGGAAGCATTTGCATGAGACCATTCAGGAAGTGGCCGACTGCTTTTTGCCGTTTGATCGTCAGCAGTTGCAAGCCATGATTGATCATGATGTTCGTTTTTAGCGGTTTCTGAAAAAGAAGTGGTGGAGGCATTACATGTGTCTCCTGCGGGTATGGGGTAGTGTGAATTTAAGGGTCTTTATGTTGATGTCTTCAAGCTGCAGTGTGCGTCGCTCGCTGGGCGTTGCTGTCGGGGTGAGTTTATTTCTGCTTTCCGGTTGTGTTTCTTTAGGTTCTTCCGGGCCGAATGCCGATAAGGTACTGGAAAGTAAAAGCGTGGTCACCGATTCAGGTATTCGTGTGGTTGATGTCACGGGTGCTGTGGCTCAGCGCGTTTTTTCCAGTCAGAAACGCCAAAGGTTTTCAGAAACTTTGGGCGCATTACCGGTTGCTGGTTTTGTGGTCGGGCCCGGCGATGTCCTGGAAGTCTCCATTTGGGAGGCGCCACCGGCGAGTTTGTTTGGTACGGTCGTGCTCGATCCGCGGGGAGGGGCTGGTAGTACCCATATGACGGTGCTGCCAGAACAAATGGTGAGTAGCGAAGGATTGATCAATATTCCTTTTGTTGGTGCTGTGCGTGCTGATGCTTTGTCGCCTAAAAAGCTGGAAGAGGAAATCGTCCGCCGTCTCCAGGGAAAGGCGAATCAGCCGCAGGTGCTTGTTCGGGTGATTCGTAATGCGACATCAAACGTGACCGTGGTGGGTGAGGTGGGAACGAGCATGCGAATGCCATTGACTGCCAAGGGGGAGCGCTTGCTGGATGCATTGGCGGCTGCGGGTGGTGTTCGGCAAGCGATTGGCAAAACTACTATTCAGATTACCCGTGGTGAATCGGTCCAGTCGATGGCCTTGGATTCGGTGATCCAGGATCCAAAACAAAACATTAGTTTGCAAGCGGGGGATGTTGTTACCGCACTGCATAAACCCTTGAGCCTGACTATTCTTGGTGCGACCAGCAAGAATGAGGAGCTTGAGTTTGAGGCTCAGGGAATTACTTTGGCACAGGCTTTAGGTCGGGTAGGTGGTTTAAACGATTTCAGGGCCAATGCGGAGGGGGTTTTTATTTTCCGTCTTGAGGAGCCTCAGGTGATTGGTGCTGCAGGAGAAAATTTGCCATTAACGCCAGATGGCAAGGTGCCTGTGGTTTATCGGGTTAATTTGAAAGATCCGGGTACTTTCTTTGTCGCTCAAGGGTTTCCGATGCGTAATAAGGATGTGATGTATGTGGCCAATGCCCCTGCAGCTGAATTGCAGAAATTCCTGAATATTCTGGTGTCTGTTACCAATCCGATTCTGAATGTCCAGCGCGGTTTTCAGTAAGATTGATTGACCGCCCGATATGTTGATTGACGTTACCAGGTTGGCATCCCGCTGGATGAATGAGCGTTTGCCAACAGGGGTCGACCGCGTGAGTTTGGCCTATATCCGACATTTCCGTCACCAGGCTCGCGCCATGATTCGCTATGGTGGGCGATGGATTGACGTTCCTTATGAATACTCGCAGAAAATTTTCTCGGTATTGCTTGGCGAGATCGAGCAGTCAAAGGCAAGGTTTCGTTGGACTGTTTGGTGTGCCTCGCTTCGCGGGCGCTCGCGGCTCAAGGCGAATGATGTTTTTTTCAATACTGGGCACTCGGGATTAGACCAGATCGCTTATGGCAAACGGCTTGGTGCATGGGGGGGCAGACCGGTATTCTTTCTTCATGACTTGATTCCGATTTCTCACCCAGAGTATTGCCGTCCTGGTGAGGCCGAGAAGCATCATCGACGCTTGGATTTGATGCTTTCGCTGGCTCAGGGATTAGTGGTTAATTCCCGGGCAACCTTGCGTGATCTTGAGAACTATGCGGTATGTAATGGGCGAAAAATCCCACCCGTTGCTGTGGCTTATCTGGCGCCGGCTACCTTGCCGCAGGATTCTTGCGGTCGACCGCTTGATTTTCCTTATTTTGTGATACTAGGGACGATTGAGTCACGAAAAAATCACTTGCTGTTGTTGCACATATGGCGCCAATTAGTTGAGATGCTGGGGGATGCCGCTCCTCGTCTGGTTGTTATTGGTCAGCGAGGGTGGGAGTGCGAGCAAGTGGTTGATTTGCTGGATCGTTGCGAGGTATTGCAGGGATTTGTTGTGGAAAAGCCGCAGTGCTCGGATGCGGAATTGGCCGCTTGGTTGATGCATGCGCAAGCCTTGCTATTTCCATCCTTTAACGAGGGATTCGGAATGCCGTTGGTTGAAGCCTTGATGTTGAGGGTTCCGGTGATTGCGAGCGATCTTTCCGTTTTTCGGGAGATTGCCGGAAATATCCCAGAATATCTTGATCCTTTGGATGGCTTGGGGTGGCGGCGGCAGATTCTGGCGTATCAGGATGATGATAACGAGTGCCGCCAAGCGCAATTAGCCCGGATGGCATCTTACGTACCTCCAACTTGGGCAGCTCATTTCAAAGTGGTGGATGATCTGCTGATGCGAATTGACCAGAGGGCGCGCAGGGTATGAGTCTTTCTGCGAGCTTTGCAGAGCCTCCGAAAGTGCTGTTTGCTTATGCGTTTCCTCGGTGGAAATGGCCAGTTGTGCGCCAGTGCTTTCCTGATCATCAACTTGTTTTTCTGAAAGTTGGGGCCCGTGTGCCAGATCAGGGGGGATTGCTACTTTGGGGGCGATCAGCGATTCCGAGCGGAGTTTCGGAAAATATGCCGATTTGGCGTATTGAGGATGGTTTTTTGCGCTCTGTCGGTTTGGGGGCTGAATTGGCGCGACCTGTGTCCTGGGTCATTGATCGACGCGGGATTTATTACGATGCCATGGTTGTTTCCGACCTCGAATACATTTTGAGTTCGGCAAGTTTTGATTTGGCTTTGTGCGCTCGTGCTGCTCATTTGCGGGGGCGGATTGTTGCTGCTCGTTTGACCAAGTACAACGTGGGCGGGCTTAAATGGCAGCGTCCAGTGGGTGTTCAGAGAGTCATTCTAGTGCCAGGCCAAGTTGAGAGTGATGCTTCTCTGGCTTTTGGTGCGCCAGGTGAGCGGACCAACATGGGTTTGCTGCGTCGGGTGAGGGAGGCTAATCCAAAGGCATATGTAATCTATAAGCCGCATCCGGATGTCTTGGCTCGTTTGCGCAAGGAGGGGGCTGATGAACAGTTTGCAGCCTCCTGGTGCGATGAGGTGGTGACGGAGGTGTCACTGGGTGATTTACTTGCAGAGGTTGATGAGGTTCATGTGCTGACTTCGTTGAGTGGGTTTGAAGCTTTGCTGCGAGGGAAACCTGTGACCTGTTATGGACAACCATTTTATTCCGGTTGGGGGCTGACGATTGATATCTTGCCCCATCCTCGACGGCAACGAAAACTCTCACTTGATGCGTTAGTGGCCGGTGCTTTGATTGAGTACCCTCTGTATTTAAGCCGCGATGGCCAGTGCTTGATTTCGCCAGAGGAGGCGCTTGATAGCTTGTTGGCTTGGCGTGAACGCAAAGGGAGCAAGTCACCCTGGTGGCAGGGTATTTATCGTTTTTTTCTGCGTTTGTTTATTGGTGTTCGGTAGTTGTTCTATTTTTGAATACGTTGCGGCTGTTCAGGTTGGCAGGATTGTTCAGCAGGGTGTAAACACGGCTAATGAAGGGATTGAGCCAGTTTCGGCTCGCTCGTAAGGCGATGCAGATAGGCTCTGGTTGAGCACCGAGATCCTGTTTGATCGCATAGGTGGTTAAACCCATTTCCAGCCGGCTTGCACCTGTTTGGATGGCTGCTTCGATGACGGCATGTGCGACGTAAAGGTAGAGGCTGTCGTTAGTTGCGTCGTTTCGTCCAAAGTAAAGCCAGCGAAGCAATTGACCATCTTGTAGCAATAGGGCGTGGCCCACCAATTGATCTTTCCGGTAGAACAAAAGTGCTTTGGAGTGCGCTCCCATGCGTTGCGAGAATTCACGGTAAAAGCTTGGTGTGAGAACTTCACGCTGGAATTCGTCGGCTTGTTCATGGACGACCATCCATTGTTCGCATAGTTGTTCTGCTAAATGGTCAAAGTTGTCTACAAGTTCGTGATGGACGTCTTGTTGTTGGTTGCGGCGTAAATGTTTGAATAGCTTGCTGCGGTAATAGCTTTTCATGCTCGCATGGTATTCACCGATTGATGTCCAGATGATGTCGAGGTAGGTATTAGGCAGGCTATCGACCAGATGATAGCCAAGTTCGCTAAATTTTTTCTGGAGTACCTGACTGTTCGATTCAAAATCTCGGCTGATGATAAAAAGATGGCCCTCGGTTTTCGCGGTCAATAGCAGGCTTCGATGAATTTCTTTGATGATGAGTTCAAGAGATACGCCTGGGGCCACAATAAATGGTGGGCTGCTGACAGTAATCGGCGTGCCCCATTCAAGCATGCGGAATTTAAGGAATCCAGGGAAAAACTTTCGGATTTTTCCGAGAATTTTGCGAAGCGGTAGGGGGGCAAAAATGGCAATGTCAGTCGTTATCGAGTAATAACTGGTGAGTGCAAGCGGCTGCTCATGATCGTCGGTAATTAGCAAGTGGCGATATTCGAAATCGTTCATTCTGGATTGTTCAATCACTTCCCAAAAGGCAGAGGAAAATGCCAGGGAGTGTCCAGATTGAAGCGCATTCCATGCTGCTGAGGGAACCTCGCTGATACGTTTGAATATTTTTGTTTTCATTGGTTATGCAGGCGATCGGCTTGGACAAGAAGGTACATATTTTAATGGATGGCTATGATGTCTGATGCTGTTGTACCGGAATTCCTGGTGACGGGGGCCACGGGCTTCGTTGGTTCACACTTGGTCAGGCGCTTGGTGGCTAAAGGGTGCCGCGTTAGGGTCATGGTGCGCTCGCCAGAAAAACTTGATTCCGAGCTGTTTGGAAGATGTGATGTGTTGGTTGGTGATCTCACCGATCGCAATGCGTTACGGGCCGCTGTCGATGGAGTTCGGGTAATTTTCCACTGTGCAGCGAATGTTCAGACGTGGGATTCCTTTGCGTCTTACCATGCGGTCAACGTTGCCGGTGTGGAGAATTTGTTGCAGGCGATTGTTGCTGGGTGTTCAAGTCTATCGCGATTGGTTCATGTATCAACCGTGGATGTCTATGGTTTTCCCATGCTGCCGTGTGATGAGCGGGCGGTAGTTTCAGGGCAGGGGTTTGGTTATGGCGAAAGTAAGTTACAAGGGGAGCATTTGGCTAGAACTTTTTGCCGTGAACACAATATTCCATTGACTGTGCTACGCCCAACCAATGTTATTGGGCCAGGTAGTCAGTTCATTATGAGAATTGGAGAAGCATTGCAATCTGGCCTGATGTTGATGATTGACGGAGGACGGGCGAATGCCGGATTACTGCATGTGGATAATTTGATTGATTACCTCGTGTGGGCTGCTGATGCAGAGGTAGCTGTAGGGCAATGCTACAACGTTCGTGATGCTTATGACGTCAGTTGGTTAGAGTTCCTGAGCATCTTTCGTGATCGCCTGGATGGGCGTGGTGTGGTGCTTGATTTGCCTTTTCGAGTGGCAGATTTTCTGGGTGGTTTGTTTGAATTTTCTTACCGAAAACTGCGATTGACGGGGGAGCCGTTATTGCATTGTTTACTGGTTAGAATTTTTGGACGCACTTGTGGGCATGATGCCCGAAAAATTCAGACAGATAGCGGCATGCGCGGAATGGTTGAATTTTCTGAAGCGATGGATAATTCAGTAAATTGGTTTATCTCTCAACAGAGAAATGGCCATGTAATAAATGATGGGAAAAATAATTGATGGTCAACCGCCATTTTGTTTTTTTGCAAGGTATGCCTTCTCCATTCTTTCGGCGTATTGGGGATGCCTTGGAGGCGAACGGTTACCGAGTCACTCGCATTAATTTAAGTTTCGGGGATTGGCTGTTTTGGCATGGTAAAAATGCTGTGGGCTATCGTGGACGGTATGCCGATTGGGAAGGTTATATCGGGAATTTTTTCGATCAATACGACGTCACCGACCTTATCTTGCTTGGTGAACAACGTCGCTATCATAAAGAAGCGGTCCATCTGGCACAGACTCGTGGAATTAGGGTGACGGTTACTGACTTCGGCTATTTGCGACCAGATTGGATCGTTCTTGAGCGTGATGGCATGGGGGGGAATTCGCGTTTCCCGAGAAATCCTGTTGAGATTATCAAGCAGGCTGCTTCGATTGAATCCGCCGATCTGAGTCCACGTTATCCACATAATAGCCTTGGTATGGTAATGGCTGATTTGTCATATAATTTTGGAAATCTTTTTTTAGGGTGGTGCTCTTATCCGCGTTATCGTCGTAGCGATTGTCGTCCTGAAACTCTGATTTACACGCTGGGGAGTGCAATCCATTTATTAAGGGCTCGCCTGGGGCGTCGACAGAGCCAGCGAGTAGTTGATTCTTTAATTGAATCGCAGAAGCGCTATTTTATTTTACCATTGCAACTGGATCACGATTTCCAAATCATTGCCTATTCATCATTTAGTGGTATGTCAGAGGTTATTGACTTGGTAATCACTTCATTTGCAAAATTTTCTGCGCCAGCGGATCGTTTGGTAATCAAAGTGCATCCTTGGGATGCCGGGTTGAAAAATTGGAAACGTATTGTCCTGAAAGCAGCTGTCGGGCAGGGCGTGGCTGACAGGGTTGACTATTTGAATGGTGGTAGTCTTGACCGCTTGGCTTCAAATGCCGTTGGAATGATTACCGTTAATAGCACATCCGGTTTGCATGCTGTGCAGGTGGGGTGCCCGGTTAAAGTGTTAGGGCAGGCTGTCTATGATGTGCCGGGATTGACTTTTCAAGGCACTTTGGATGATTTTTGGCGCGCTCCCCTCATTCCTGATCCTGCCCTTTTGACCGCCTTCATTAACCTGATGGCCGCGAAATTCCATGTTCGTGGCATTTATTTTGACGATCCTGGATGTTTTGATGCTGCAAAAGCTGCTGTTGATAAACTTTTAAGCGAAATGTAGCAAGTCAGGCGAGTTGCTTGAGTAGTTCATTAATCTTGGTGCAGGCAATGTCACTGCCATCTTCTTTGGTAATTAAGGTCCGACAGTATTCCATTCGGCTTGGCAGCGATTCATCATTTTCCATGCGGCGAATTTCATCGGCAATTCGCTTGGCACAGAAGTGTCGTTTACTGAGAACGCTTCCAAAATTGAGTGCTTGTGCTCGGTAAGCATTGTCGTATTGGTCCAGCGAGAGTGGTGTCATGATTGATGGGATGCCATGTCGTAATCCCCAACCGAGTGCACCGATCCCTCCCGAGTGAACAATTATTTTTGCCCGATGCAGTAATTGCGAGTAGGGGATGTAACTGGAAACATGGATGGTCTCGCTACTTGGAAGCAGGTGGTGAAATCGTGTTGCCGCTACCAGAATACCGCGGAGGTTGTTTTTTTCGCACGCCTCTCGACATTCCGCAAAGAATTTCAAGGGGTTCCCTCTCGCGCTCCCACTGGGGGCAAATACGATGGGGGCTTCCCCTTTCTTGGTGAATTCTTGCAGGTTTCTTGATTTCTCGTCGGCAAGCAGAAATGTGGGCTCAAACCATGTAAATCCGGTGATGAACGTATTCGTTGGCCAGTCGGCTTGCTCACGAATGAGTTGCGGTGAAGTTAATAACAAATTTAATTGGTCTGAGTAAATGCCTTCAAATCGTGGATTTCGTTCATCGTGAATACCTAGTCGGCGCTGTTGTCGCAGGGTTGAGGCCATGACGATCTTGCTCATTTTTTTGGCAAAATCGACGTAGTAGCCTGCTGGAATGCCTAGTTGCGAGGAGATGCGCTGCAGCGTGTGCAGGTATGGAAAACTGGGGGGGTCGAAGCGAGAAGGAAATGCAAGTGGGGAAGGGGAGCAGTACACCCAAGGCTTTTTTAATTTTTTGCGGACTATTGAGGCTGTATAAGCCAAATGATTGCCGATGATTAGATCAGCATTTTTTGCAGCTGTTAAGAGAATTTCATATTCTTTTTCGAGGTTGGCAGGGGTTAATGTTTGAATTAATTCGCGGAATTCGGCAAAGGAGGGGGCTGCATCATTTTTATTTTTATGATCTTGAATTAGGTTAATTGGAATTAATGGAATATCGATTGAGCGAGCCGCATCTGCATGATGTCTTTCTGCTGCAATTTCAACAATATGCCCCGATTGCTGAAGTTTTTTGGCGATGGAGAACATTGGGAACATGTCGCCGTAGCCCCCCTTTCCGGCGATCAGAATCCGTGCCATGGTTAAATCTTATTTTGGATAGTAGGTGAATTATTCGTCGCTTCATGGCAAGGTTTTCTGAATATTTTCAGAAGATAAAGAACATCATTATTGCCTAGTGCTTTGTAAAGTGCCGATCCTTTTGCACCAGCGAATTGGCGCATGGCAGCGGTGGCAAATTTTGCCTGACCAATGATTTCGGCCTTGCGTGTTTCGGCGGCATTGAGGGCACGAACGACACCTTCATTCAACTGATCCTCTTCTACGATCTGTAGTCCAGAATTGTCGAAGGCGCGTTGTGTGCCTTGCATCATCCTTGGGCTGCGCATATCAACCCAACCGAACTGGCCGCCAGGGCGGAGAACGCGTGCTACTTCCTGTACAAATCTGTTCATATCGCCATAGCAGTGCGAGCTTTCGACATTGATGACGATATCGAATGAGGCATCAGGGAAGGGCAGGTTTTCGGCATCGCCTTCGATGAACTGCAGGTTGGGGACCTTGGCATGCCATTTTTTCGATGAATCTATGGCTGTCGGTGAGAAATCCAGGCCTGTCATGCTGGCTGGTTGGTAGTGACGGGCCACCCAGGACGCGCCTCCGCCACGGCCAGAACCCACTTCCAGCACCTGTTTGCCAGCTAAATCGAGTCGGGAGGCCAAGCGATTATAGAGTCCGATGAAGTAGCGATCCTTCTCATCGTTTGTATCCAGTTTTAGATCATCCTGGTCATTTTCGGGGAGCCAGCCATAGTTCATGAAGGTCCAGTCATCGCTTTTCCATTTTTTGGCAATAAACTGGTAACAGGTTTTCCAGATAACACGATGAATGATTGGCGGAATACGTCCTTGATCAATAAACTGGAGAAGTTTCTGGAAAGCCTTGTCAAACATGATTTTCTCGACGGTTAGTGGCGCGCTTGTTGAAATACTCTCGCCAAGGCTGGGCAATTGAAAGTTCAGAGCTATGATCAGGGAAGAAGTTTGGTCGTAAAAACTGTAGGTAGTGCCAGAAAATTCGCCTGAAATATCCAGGGCGGCCCCATAAGGCCCATCGAATAGCTAAATTAGTTTTCCATGTCATGCGATGTTTTCTTGCTCGCAGTATTTTAAGGGTGAGGTTAAAGTGCATCCGAGTGAAGTGACGGGTAACGATTAGCATGGCGCCGCAGCGGAGTAAATAGGCTTGCCAATTGGGGAGCTTGGACGAGGCTAATTGGAATACTTCGAATGCGACCGCTTTGTGTTCTAATTCCTCCAGTGCATGCCATGTCCATAAGTCTTTGTAGCGTGGGTCTGACTGCGAGAGAATTTCTGGATGCTTGAGTGTGACGTATCCGAGACAGGCTGTTAAATGTTCGAGGCCGACGGTTACGCTAAGGCGCTCAAGATTGTTTTTGATACCTCCAAGAAATTTCTTGATGTCTTTGTTGATGTCTTCTAGCGATAGGCCTTCTTGACGCAAACCATTGTTGTAGGCTTCGTGTTCGCGTGTATGGTAGGCCTCCTGAGCAGAGAATGCCCTGACGTCCTCGCGTAAGCGTTCATCGGTAATGTCATTCAAATAGGCATGGACGGAGCGAATGAAGAAACGTTCGCCTTCCGGAAGAAATAATGAGAATGCGTCAAAAATTGCTGTTCTTACTTCGTTGTTATCACACCAGCGAGGACTCGGAGTGTCACCAATACCAAAATTGATGTCTCGTTTTACGATGCTCATCAGTGAGTGATCGGTTTCGTCATGAGAGGGATTGGGCATTTTTATTCCGTGAGTTTAAACATCCGTGTCGACCAGCCCGCCATCCTTTTCCATCCATGCCCGGCGGCCGGCGGCTTCGCCTTTGCCCATGAGCAGGGTGAAGGTGGCGGTCATTTCCTTGATGGTTTCACGGCTGGCCTGGAAGGGTACGAGGCGGCGGGTGTCCGGGCAAAGGGTGGTTTCCCACAATTGGTCCGGGTTCATTTCGCCCAGGCCCTTGAAGCGGGAAACGGTGATCTTGTTTTCCGAGATGCCTTCGTCGCGCAGCTTTTGCAGGGTCTGCAGCTTTTCTGCTTCGTCCAGGCAATAGACTTTGCGCGTATGGCCGCGCGCTTCGACATCGACGCGGAATAGCGGCGGCTGGGCGACGTGGATATGGCCGCGTTCGATCAGGGCCGGGAAGTGGCGCAGGAAGAGCGTGAATAGCAGCACCTGGATGTGCGAGCCGTCGACGTCGGCGTCGGACATGATGATGATCCGGCCGTAACGCAGGCCGCTGACATCGACGTCGTCGATTTTTTCGATACCGTGCGGGTCGACGCCGATGGCCACCGAAATATCATGGACTTCGTTGTTCTTGAATAGCTGGTCGCGGTCGACTTCCCAGGTGTTGAGCACTTTGCCGCGTAGCGGCAGAACCGCCTGGGTTTCCTTGTCGCGGCCTTGTTTGGCCGAGCCGCCGGCCGAGTCGCCTTCAACCAGGAAAACCTCGTTGCGGCTGATGTCGTCGGATTCGCAGTCGGTCAGCTTGCCAGGCAGGGTGGCGATACCCGAGGACTTCTTCTTCTCGACCTTCTGCGTTGATTTCATGCGGTTCTGTGCCGCTTTGACGGCCAGTTCGGCGATCTTCTTGCCGAAGTCGGCGTGGCTGTTGAGCCACAGCTCGAAGGGATCGCGCACCATCTGAGAGACCAGCTTGTAGGCGTCTCGGCTGGTCAGCTTTTCTTTGGTCTGGCCCTGAAACTGCGGGTCGAGCACCTTGGCCGAGAGCAGGAAAGTCATCTTGCCGCAGACATCTTCCTGCGCCAGTTTGACCTTGGCCGGCAGGATAGCGTGGTGGTCGGCAAAGGCCTTGACCGCATCGAACACGCCAGCCTTCAGCCCGGCCTCGTGGGTGCCGCCGTCCAGTGTCGGGATCAGGTTAACGTAGGATTCCGGCTTGCCACCGCCTTCTTCAAACCAGGCCAGCGCCCAGGTGGCGCCTTCGCCGACGGCAAAGCCGTTGGCTGTGGTGACGTGTTTTTCGCTGACAAAAATCGGCGCCACCGGGGTGCCGACCATCATTTCGTTCAGGTAGTCGGCCATGCCGTTGCGGTAGCACCAGCTTTTTGGCGTTTCGCCCTCGATTTCGAGGTCGACCGTGACATTGGGCATCAGCACGGCCTTCGAGCGCAGCAGGTGTTCGAGCTGGCCGAGATTGATTTTCGGCGAATCGAAATACTTGGGGTCGGGCGAAATGCGGACCGTCGTGCCGGTGGTGCGCACGCCGCAATCGCCGATGCGGGTCAGCGGCTGGCTGACGAACCCGTCGGCGAAAACGATTTGGTGCACGCCGCCGCCGCGCTTGATCTCGACTGCGAGTCGGGTCGACAGCGCATTGGTGACCGACACGCCAACGCCGTGCAGGCCGCCGGAGAAGCGATAGGCGTTACCGGCGTCCTTCTTGTTGAACTTGCCGCCGGCGTGCAGCTTGCAGAAGACCAGTTCGACTGCCGGCCGGCCTTCTTCTGGGTGAATTTCGACCGGAATGCCGCGACCGTTATCGGACACTTCGATCACGCCGTCGGCGTCGAGGCGCACCGAAATCCGCTTGGCGTAGCCGGCCAGTGCCTCGTCGGCGGCGTTGTCGATGACTTCCTGCACGATATGCGTCGGGCAGGTCGTCCGGGTGTACATCCCGGGGCGTTCCTTGACGGGTTCGAGATCCTTGAGGACGCGGATGGAGGCGGCAGAGTAGTCGGTCATGGTTTTGCTGACATATTCGCGGTCGACCGCAGAAAAGAAATAAAAAGCCGGCTGATTCTAACCGGCTGCGGCGCTGCTTGAATTTAATAGACGATCGGTCTATTATTTATCCATGCCTGAATTGATCAACGTCACCCCGTTACCCAGCCGTCGCCGCGGCCGCCCGCCGAAAGATGCCAGCCAGCCCGGCGCGACACGAGCCGCCTTGGTGCGGGCTGGTGTGGCGCTACTGACCGAAAAGGGATTCAGCGCCACCGGCTTGGATGAAATTCTTAAGCGGGTGGGGGTGCCGAAGGGTTCCTTCTATCATTATTTCGCCAGCAAGGAAGCCTTCGGCGCCGCGCTGGTCGACGATTACGCGGCGTATTTCGCGGCTCGGCTGGATCGTTTTTTCCTGGATGAGACGCGTCCGCCGCTGGCCCGTCTGCAAGCTTTCATCGACCATGCTCAACTCGGCATGGCGCGCCATGATTTCCAGCGCGGTTGCCTGGTCGGCAACCTGGGGCAGGAAATGGGCGCCTTGCCGGCGGCGTTTCGCCAGCAGTTGCGGGCGGTTTTTAGCGACTGGCAAGCACGTTTGGCGGCCTGCTTGGTCGCCGCGCAAGCGGCTGGTGAGCTCGATCCGGCGGCCGACTGTGCGCAGTTGGCGGCGGCTTTCTGGATCGGCTGGGAGGGCGCGGTCTTGCGCGCCAAACTGGAGGCATCCGTCGTCCCGCTGGAAATCTTCAGCCAATTTTTCTTTGCCGGCTTGTCCCGGCCCATCACACCCATGCAAGGAGACTGAGTTGTTCAAAGGGATTCAAATCAATAAGGATGAGGCCGGTTACCGGGCAGCGCTGCAGGACATCGATGAAGCCAGCCTGCCGGACGGCGACGTGACGGTACGCGTCCAGTATTCGACGCTCAATTACAAGGACGGGCTGGCGATGACCGGTCGCGGGCCGGTGGTGCGCAAGTTTCCGATGGTGCCGGGGATCGATCTGGTCGGGATGGTCGAAGGGACGACCAACGCCGACTATCAGGTCGGCGATACCGTCGTCCTGAATGGCTGGGGTGTTGGTGAGGGTCATTGGGGTGGTTTGGCCCAGCTTGCCCGTCTCAAGGGTGACTGGCTGGTGCCGCTGCCGGCCGCTTTCACGCCGCGTCAGGCGATGGCCATCGGCACCGCTGGTTACACCGCCATGCTCTGTGTGCTGGCACTGGAACGCCATGGCGTGACGCCGGAGCAGGGTGAGATCGTCGTCACCGGTGCCGCCGGTGGCGTCGGCAGTGTCGCCGTCGCCCTGCTGGCCAAGCTGGGTTACACCGTCGTCGCGGTCAGTGGTCGGGCCAGTGAAGCCGATTACCTGAAATCGCTGGGTGCCGCCGAGATCCTCGACCGGGCCGAATTGTCGGCGCCGGGTAAACCGCTGGCCCGCGAACGCTGGGCGGGTGCGGTCGACGTCGTTGGTAGCCATGTTTTGGCCAATATCTGCGCCCAGACCCGCTATGGCGGTGTCGTGACGGCCTGTGGCCTGGCCGGTGGTGCTGACCTGCCGGCCACCGTGATGCCCTTCATCCTGCGCGGTGTGACGCTGGCCGGGGTTGATAGCGTGATGTGTCCGCGGCCGCGTCGTCTGGAAGCCTGGCAGCGTCTGGCACGCGACCTGGATGTGACGAAGCTGGAAGCCATCGCCACCGAAATTGCCCTCTCGGAAGCCATCCCTGTCGCCAGCCAGTTGCTCGACGGCAAGGTACGCGGCCGGGTCATTGTTGATGTCAATCGTTAATTTTTGGAATGCTCATGACGCTCGTTGAACGTGTCACTTCGCGCCGTACTTGCAAGGCTTTCGACCCGGCACGCCGGGTTGACGCTGCGGCGATGGAACAATTGAAAACCCTGCTGCGCTTTGCACCCTCTTCGGTCAATTCGCAGCCCTGGCATTTCGTCATTGCCGACAGCGAGGCGGCCAAGGCGCGGATCACCGATACCTTGCAGGGCGGCTTTGCCTACAACGCCGCCAAGGCGCGCAATGCCTCGCATCTGGTGGTTTTTTGTGCCCGTCGCTCGCTGGACGAGGCCCATCTGGCCGAGGTGCTGGCGCACGAGGACGCTGTCGGGCGTTTTGGCACGCCGGAAGCCAAGGCCGGTCAGCATACCTCGCGCAATTTCTACGTCGGCCTGCATCGCGATCAGTTGCAGGATCTCGATGCCTGGATCGATCGGCAGGTTTATCTGGCACTCGGCACCTTGTTGCTAGGCGCTGCCGAACTCGGGATCGATGCTTGTCCGATGGAAGGGATCGACTGCGCCGGACTGGATGCGGCCTTGGGCCTTGAAGCGCGTGGTCTGCGCAGTGTGGTGATGGTGGCGCTGGGTTATCGTAGTGACGATGACTTCAATGCCGTTTTGCCCAAATCGCGCCTGCCGGCGGCGGCGGTGATCACGACGCTCTGAGCCATGTGCGCAGGCGATGCTGGGCGGCCGGGCCGCCCAGCGTTCATTACTCTTTGATCGCTTCCAGGGCGATGTCGATGGTCACTTCATCGCCGACGTAAGGGGCGTACTTGCCGGCGTTAAAGTCGGAGCGCTTGACCGTGGTCGTCGCATTGGCGCCAATCGCGTCCTTTTTCAGCATCGGATGGGGCATCGCCTTGAACGACGTGATGGTCAGGGTCACCGGTTTGGTCACGCCTTTCAGGGTCAGGTTGCCTTCGATACGGGCCGGCCGGTCGCCGTCGAAAATGACCTGGGTGGACTTGAAGGTGGCCGTCGGGTACTGGGTGGTATCAAGGAAATCGACACCCTGAATGTGCTCGTTGAAGGTCGGAAAGCCGGTATTCACTGATTTTGTGTCGATGACGATGTCGACCGTGGCTGTCCGCTGGGCCTGGTCGAGCACCACTTTGCCGCGGGTCTGGTCAAAACGGCTCAACTGGGTTGAGAAACCGAAGTGGCTGTACGAGAAGCGGGGAAACGTGTGGCTACCATCGATGATGAAGCTTTCGGGGGCGGCCAGGGCTGGGCTGGTGGCAGCGGCGGCGAGGAAGAGGGCGGCGGTGTATTGGGTCAGTTTTTTCATGGTGATTCTCCGGTTGGGGTGAGGTCTACTTGCTGCTTGCGGTGATGCGGAACTTGATCAGGACGTCGTTGGCAACGAGGTCGAACTTGGCCCAGCTGCCCTCGCCGACGGCAAAATCGGCGCGACGGATCGTGACCTGGCCATCGAAAACGCCGTCCCGGCCCTGGGGGGTGAAGGTCGTGGGAATGACGATTTCCTGCGTCTTCCCCTTGAGGGTCAATTGGCCGCTGATCTCGTAGCGGTGGTTGCCCAAGGCCTTGATCGGGCCTGAGACGAAACGGGCGGTCGGAAACGCCTGGGTATGAAACCAGGGCTTGCCGGCCACGGCCTCGTCGCCTTCCGGGGCGCCGGTATCGATGCTGGCCAGATCAATGGTGAAATTGGCTTTGGCTGCCGTCGGTCGGGCGGGGTCGAAGCTCAGTTGGCTGGAAAAACGCTGGAAATGCCCGTCGACCGCAACGCCCATCTGCTGATAGGTGAAGCGAATGGCGCTTTGTGCCGACTGAACCTGGCTGTATTCGACGGCGTGGGCATGGAGTGGCAGGAAGGTGGTAGCCAATAAGGCGAGGATGCGGCGTGTCATGTCAGTTCTCCGGGCGGCGGGGCAGCATGCGGCTCAGGATGTCGTCGCGGTCGATGAAATGGTGTTTGAGGGCGGCCCCGATGTGGCCGAGCAGGATGAGCACGAACAACAGGTTGAGGCCCCAATGCACGGTTTGCAGCAGATCGCCGATGGCCTTGTTTTTGTCGAGCAGGTCGGGGATGGGCAGCACGCCGAACCACACCGTCTGGAAGCCCTTGGCCGAACTCATCAGCCAGCCAGAGAGCGGGATGGCAAGCATCAGCCCGTAGAGCGCCAGATGGCCGGCGTGGGCAGCAAAGCGCATGTGGCGTGACAGACTGCACGGTAGCGGCGGTGGACGATGGCCGACACGCCAGCCGAGGCGGACCAGGAGCAGCAGGAAGGCGCTTACGCCGGCCCATTTGTGCCAGGCATAGAGCCGCAACTTGTCCGGCGACAGCGGCAGGTCGTGCATGTAAACACCGAGAATGAGTAGGGCCAGCAGCAAGGCGGCCATCAGCCAGTGCAGGATTTTGGCGGGGGGTGTGTAGTGTTCGCTCACGGTCAACGGCCTGCTTGCGGCAAAAATGCATAGGCGTCCATGGCAATGACGTAATCGTCGATGCCGGCGTGCAGACGCTGGGCGCTGGCCTGTTCCCCGGCGGCGCCAAGGGCTACGAAAAATGGCAGCAAATGCTCGTCGCTCGGGTGGGCCTGGCGGGCGTCGGGTGCTTGCTGGCGGTAATCGAGCAGCGCGGCGGTGTCGTGGCTGGCCAGGCGGGCAGCGAACCAATCGGTGAATTGGCGCACGTAGGCTGGCGTTTGACCGCCGTTGCGATAGGCCGTCTGATAATCGCGCAGGTTGTGGGTCAGATTGCCGGAAGCGATGATCTGGAAACCCTGTTCGATCAGCGGCGCCAGTGCCTGCCCCAGTTGCCAGGCCGCCAATGGCCCGCCGTGCGCGGGCATGGACAGCGGAATGACCGGCACTTCGGCATCGGGAAACATGAGGCGGAGCGGCACCCAGGCGCCGTGATCAAGGCCGCGTTCGGCATCCTGCTCCACCGGCAAACCGGCTGCGCTCAGGGTGGCGACCACCTCGGTGCTGGCTTCCGGGCAGCCGGTTGCCGGATAGTGCAGGGTGTAGAGTTCGTCGGGAAATCCCCAGAAATCGTGAATGGTCGCGGGCCGTTCGGCAAAACCCACGGTGGGCACGTCGCTGGACCAATGGGCGCTGAGTACGATGATGGCCCGCGGTGGCGGCAGCGTCTGGGCGGTGGCGACCAGGGCGGCACCAGCGGCGCCGGGGCGTAGGGCAAAGGTCGGTGCTCCGTGGGGAACAAAGAGGGGTGGGTGGCTCATGCTGAGGGCTCCGAAAGCGATGAGCGCACTGTAGTCTTTTCACTTGCTGCGAAATAGCCGACAATTTGCAAATCATAATTGCTTGATTGGCAACAATGGATCGACTCGCAGCAATGCACTTGTTTGTACGAGTGGCTGAACGGGGCAGTTTCTCAGCGGTGGCACAGCAACTGGGGCTGGCTCGGTCAGTGGTGACGCGTCAGATTGCGGCGCTGGAAGCGCACCTGGGGGTCAAGTTGATGGCGCGCAGCACCCGCCAACTGACGCTGACCTCGGCCGGCAGCGCCTATCTGGAAAAGTGTCGGGTCATCCTCAATCTGGTCGACACGGCTGAAGCCGATGTCGGTGAGGCACGGCAGACGCCGCGTGGCCTGCTCCGCATCAGCCTGCCCTTGAGTTTTGGCCTGGTGCGATTGGCGCCGTGGCTGCTCGATTTTGCGCAACGCTACCCGGATGTCTCACTAGACATGGATTACAGCGATCGGCAGGTCAATCTGATTGAAGAGGGCCTGGACTTGTCGATCCGCGTGACCCGTCGCCTGCAGGCCGGTGATGTGGCGCGCAAGATCGGGGTGGCGCGCATGCATGTGGTGGCAGCCCCGGATTATCTGGCTCGTCACGGTCGACCGCAGTCACCGGCCGATTTGGCGGACCACGAATGCCTGGGTTATACCGCCGGTGGCCCGATGCTGAACTGGCCGTTCATGGCAGAGACGGTGACCGTGCGCAGCCGTCTCCACGCCAATAACGGCGAGGTGCTGACCGAAGCGGCCGCGCAGGGCTTGGGATTGACCCTGCAACCGGATTTCATCATCGAGCCCTTTTTGGCCAGTGGCCGCGTTTGCATCGTGCTGGCCGATTTTCCCGTGCCCGAGTTGGGCATCTATGCGCTGTTGCCGAGCAACCGGCATATTCCACATCGGGTGCGAGTCCTGATGGATTTTCTGGCGGAGCGGCTGGCCGGTGCGGGTGACATGACGGGGGCGGCGCTCAACCCGTAGAATGACCGCCCAATCACTTTTCTGGAACAGCCATGGCCGGAGCCAGTTTGCTTGCCCTGTTGGACGATATCGCTACCGTTCTTGACGATGTTGCCTTGATGACCAAGGTGGCAGCCAAAAAAACGGCGGGCGTGCTGGGCGACGACCTGGCGCTCAATGCCCAGCAGGTCGCCGGCGTGCGTGCCGAGCGCGAGTTGCCGGTGGTCTGGGCGGTGGCCGTGGGTTCGCTCAAGAACAAACTCATTCTGGTCCCGGCGGCACTGGCGATCAGCGCCCTGGCGCCGTGGGCCATCCTTCCCCTGCTGATGATTGGAGGCCTCTATCTGTGCTTCGAGGGCGTCGAAAAGCTGGCCCACAAATGGTTGCACGGTGCTGCCGAGATGGCTGCCGACCAGGCCCGCCAGCATGCCGTGCTGACCGATCCGCAGCTTGATCTGGCGGTGTTCGAGGCCGACAAGATCAAGGGCGCGATTCGGACCGATTTCGTGCTGTCGGCTGAGATTATTGTCATTGCCCTGGGGACGGTCGCCGGGCAGCCGCTGGCGACCCAGGCCACCGTGCTGACCGGTATCGGTTTGTTGATGACCGTTGGTGTTTATGGTCTGGTGGCTGCCATCGTCAAGATGGACGATCTCGGCGTCTGGCTGCTGGCCAACGGCGCCGGCCCCGGTCGTCTGGTCGGCCAGGGGCTGCTGCTGACCGCCCCCCAATTGATGAAATTGCTGACCGTGGTCGGCACGGCGGCGATGTTCCTGGTCGGCGGCGGCATTCTCGTGCACGGCATTCCGCCCTTGCACCATGGCAGCGAACACCTGGCGCAGTCGATGGGCACCCTCGGCGAACTGCTGAGCCTGCTAGCCAGTGGGGTGGTGGGCGTGGTCAGCGGTGGGCTGGCCCTGGCGGTTGTCCA
>JAQTZQ010000183.1 GCA_028687645.1 Rhodocyclaceae bacterium | reverse complement strand
ACCCGGTACACCCGCAGTTCGGCAAAAGCATCATCGCCTTGTGGGATTCGTTCGTTAAGTAGCTGCTGCGCTTTCATGTTGGAGAGAATAACAACGGGGCGACTGTTGTCAATCGCTCCAACAAACGAGCAAGCCGACTGTTACGGTCGACGGCGAAAAAGGTATCGGGTGTTCAGGCGACCCACTATGATCGTCACGCCTACACTGATGAAAAACATGCTGCCTTAATTTCATGGGAACAACGATTTGAAGAAATTGCCACTGGCAAAATGGCGGTCAAACAATCAAGGCCAAAAAACGTCAGATAGGAAACCCTACCGATCTTCACGGGTATGCCAAAGCCGCAGCATGTAGATCGTGGAAGCCTGTATTTCATAACGCATCTCATAGTGCCCGACCAGAATCCGTCGAACCTCACGCGGCTCAAATTCTTCCAGTTTTTCACCGATACGTGGATTTTGCAGCAGCGTTGCTGGCGCAGCCGTCAGCGATTGCACTGTACGTGCCGCTGCCAATTTGTTAAATGGCGCAAGAAACTCATAGAGTCGCGCCAAGTCTGACAGCGATTTACTCGTCCATTTCAGCTCCATTAACGAGGAACAGGCAATGGCCGATCAGTGCCCAAGCTTTCAGCCCAAGCCTGCACCGACAAGTGGTCAATAACAAACCCCGCATCCACATCTGCCATAGCCTCCCGAGTCAAACGACTGCGCTCTTCTTCTTGATCGACCCAAGCAGTTAATGCTTGTTTAACGATCCAACCGCGCGAACGCTCTAAGCGAGCAGCCATTTGATCTATTTTGTCAGCCAGTGGCAGCGGCACATGGGCCGTTAGCACTTTGGTTTCTGCATGTGCCATTCTTCACTCCCGTAAGATCTCGTCAGAAATCATCATAGTGATTAAAAGTGATTAGAACAAGGTTACATTGACGCCACTACTCGATCTCACTTGAGAAACCCGCTATTCGCATCTCAAAGTCTGAATAGTTAGCCCAGCCAGCAATGAGGCCACCGCTTGGCTACTTGCGCAGCGCAAGGCGCGACAATCGGAGTCGGGCGACACCCCTTCCTATCACCCGGCTGGATTAAATCGCTCTACGCCGCTTCCAGCATCGCCAAACGTTCAACGGTATCAGGGTATTTTTCAACCAGGCGAATCAGCAGCGCCGCTTGAGCGTTTGGCTTCGCTCTACCCTGTTCCCAATTCTCCAGCGTGCGCGGATTGGTGCGCAGATGACAGGCCAGCACCGAGCGCGACATGTTCAGGCTCTCGCGCAACGCCACCAACTCGGACGCGCTATCCCTTACAGCAGCCTCTTGATTCAGCCAGCGCAGTTTTAAATCCAGGGATTACCGGAATTAAAAGTCGCGCCACTTGGCCGAATTTTCGGCTGATCGATTGCGCGAGGATGGCGTGGTCGACGTCAGACTGCCTGGAACTCGGTTGCAAGAGTGTGTAAATAGCGTTTTCTACAATCCCGCCCCCGAGTATCATCACGAATCAACCTAGATACATGCACAGGGGGCGTTGATGAAAACTGGCTACACCAAGGCTACACAAAGACCAGAAAACAAAAAAGCCACTCCGAAGAATGGCTTAAGTGTTTGATTTTATTGGTGCCCCCGACCAGAATCGAACTGATACCTGATGATTACAAATCAACTGCACGACCTTCATGCTACGGGGGCATTTAGGTTTGGAGCAGCATTATAGCCTGACATAAGCCGAATTCCACATGACAACGCTGACCAACCCCTTTGAAATTGCCCGAGAAACGCTGCGCCTCTTGGCCACTCGCCGGATTCCACCAACACCGGACAACTATCTCACGCTCTATCACGAAATTTCCGGCACCAAGCCGGCACTCGAAGCTTTCCCCGAGAAGCAATTGCGCTCCCTCGCCGCCGCGCTGCCCAAAAGCACCCCCGATCAATTGCGATTGGCTCGACAACTCGATGAAGCAGTGAAAGCGGGTAACTGGGACAACTTTCGCACGCACCTGGCCCAATTCGTCAGCGCCTTGGCTGAATCACAAAAACTGGCCTGGTCTGACCTCATTGGCAACCTGATTCGCCAATGGGATTCAAAACACATCGGCCTCACCGCCGCGCGCAAGCGTGAGTCACTAGAGCACCTACTCACTAGCGCCGGAGCCAATCCAGAGACCCTGTTTACGCGCCTCCAAAGCCTGGTCAAATCTTGGGGGCAAGGCAAAGAAAACGAATCGCCAGCGGATGCCGATGCGAGCGTCCCCGAACCGAACATCAGCACCACCCCGATTGCCAACCCGCAGCAACCGGAAGACCTGCTGCCAGAATTGCGCGAACTTTTTGCCTTCACGCTAGAAACAGCCATCGCCACCCAACTGATCGAGAGCCCGCAACTCTCCAATGACGCCAAGCAACTCGCTGGAGATATTCGTAGTGCCCGCAAGCTTGAGCAGATGCAGGACTTTCTCACCCGCTTAAAGCGCTTCGCCTTCAAACTTGAATTACTCGCCGAAGACCAAGCAGAACTGCGCAGCAGCCTGCTCAATCTGCTGCGCCTGCTTGTCCAAAACATCACTGAACTCGTCGTTGACGACAGCTGGCTGCATGGCCAGATCGACATTGTTCGCGAAATCGTCGACAAACCACTCTCGCAACGAACTGTGGATGATGCAGAACGCCGCCTTAAAGAAGTGCTCTACAAACAAAGCCAGCTCAAAGCCAGCCTGTTTGAAGCCCGAGAGGCCATTAAGCAAATGCTTGCCGGCTTCGTCGACCATCTCGCCGACTTTGCCGATGCCACCTCGGATTACCACAACACCATTGAAGGCTGTGCAGAAAAAATAAGCGCCGCCACTGACATTTCTGAGCTACAAGGCGTACTTGGAGAAGTCATGCGCGAAACACGCACCATCCAGCTCAACGCCCAGCGCTCGCGTGATGAGTTACGGTCAACTCAGGAAATGGTCAAAAAATCCGAAGCGCGGATTCAGGAACTCGAGCAAGAACTCGAAGCCACCAGCGACCTCGTCCGCCACGACCAACTCACTGGCGTCCTCAACCGTCGCGGCCTGGAAGACATGTTCAACAAAGAAATCGCCCGCGCCCAGCGCCACGACACGCTGCTTTGTGTTGGCCTGCTCGATATTGATAACTTCAAAAAACTCAACGATTCGATGGGGCACGACGTTGGCGACAAAGCCCTCATCCACCTCGCGCAAGTGTGCAAGGAAGCGCTGCGACCACAAGACACCGTAGCCCGCTTTGGTGGCGAAGAGTTCATCATTCTCCTGCCCGAAACTCCGATTGAAGATGGCATCGTTGCCCTCACCCGCCTGCAACGCGAACTCACCAAAAAATTCTTTTTGAACGACAACGAAAAGGTGCTCATCACCTTCAGCGCCGGCGTCACCCAGATGCTGCCGGACGACACTCAGGCCACAGTGATCAAACGCGCCGATGAAGCCATGTACCAAGCCAAACAAACCGGCAAAAATCGGGTCGTCAGCGCCCCGTAAGCCCAAGGACAGCCCATGAAAACAGCCGCCTACTCGACTTTAAGTGAAAGCGAATACCTCGCCTACGAAGCGCAATCCCCTGTGCGCAACGAATATATTGCTGGCGAAATTTTCGCCATGACCGGCGCCTCGATCCGGCACAACGTCATTGCTGGCAATCTTTTCGCAGAGTTACGCAGCCACCTTAAAGGCACTCCCTGCCGCGCCCTGATTGAAGGTGTCAAACTCCGCCTGCGTAAAGAGCAAAGCTACTTTTACCCTGATGTAATGGTCACCTGCGAAAACCGGCTGCAAGAACTCGACAGCCAACAGCAAACCGTTGAAGAGCCCGTGGTAGTTATCGAAATCACTTCCCCCAGCACTGAAGCCATCGATCGCCGCGAAAAACTCCGCGCCTACCGCACGCTGCCCAGCCTCAAAGAATATTTGATTGTTAGCCAGGATCGGGCTCAAGTTGAAATCTTTCGCCGGCGAGGAGACATCGGCTGGGACATCATCACTTATGAGCCCGGCGACATCGTGGAAATTACCAGCCTGGAACTCAAAATCAGCATGAACGATATTTACTTTGAGTCGGGTATCGAGCTGCCAAGCACCAAACCGCTTGCTTGAGCATCAGGCTCGTTGCTTGAAATCCCGCATGAATGCAACCAAAGCATCTACCGCTTCGAGCGTCAAAGCGTTGTAGATTGAGGCACGAATCCCGCCAATTGAGCGATGCCCTGCCAGGCCGGAAAAACCGGCAGCTGAAGCCGCAGCGAGAAAGTGCTGCTCAATTTCCTGCCCAGGAAGATTGAACGAAACATTCATCAGCGAACGATCATCGATCGCCGCTTTTCCTACATAAAATCCGTCGCTGTCGTCCAACGCAGAGTAAAGCGCTGCTGCCTTTGATTGATTGATCTCAGCCATCTTCTCAAGGCCACCAATATCCTGCAACAACCAACGGGTGACGAGCAGAACCACATATATGGCGAAGACCGGAGGCGTATTGAAATTTGAATGCGCCTTGGCATGAGTCCGGTAATCCAAAAATCCGGGGAGTCCGTCGGGGGCAGCCTGCAAAACACGATCGCGCACCAGCACCACGGTCACCCCTGCCGGCCCCACATTTTTCTGGGCATGCGCGTAAATCAGTGCGAAACGTTCTGCATCAAACGGGGCCGACAAAAAATCAGAAGACATGTCACAAACCCGGGGAACCGAATCAAGACCCAAGACACGACGAAACTGCAATCCCTCCACCGTTTCATTTGAGACATAGTGCAAATAAGGCGCATCCGGTGAATAGATCAGTTCATCCTCGTGTGGCAAACGCTTGAAACCACAACTCTCCCCGCTCCACAACACGCGAATCGGTGCTGAATTGTTAGCCTCTTGTATCGACTTGCCACTCCAGTAACCTGAATGCACATAATCCGCAGGCGAAGTTTTGCCGGCTGCCATGGTCATTGGCACCATCGAAAACTGCTGCGTTGCGCCGCCCTGAAGAAACAAGACATGGAAGTCCTCGGGCAAGGACAACAATCGCCGAATATTCCCTTCAAGCTCAGCCACCACATTGGCAAACCAATCTGAGCGATGACTGATCCCCAGAATCGACAAACCGACCCCGGGCACCTCAATCATCGCATCCCGAGCCTGAAGTAGAACCGATTCCGGCAAAGCGCCCGGTCCACCGGAAAAATTGAGGGAATTTTGTCGACTCATGCTGAATCACCTGCCTTAAATGACTGCATCGCTGCCAACAACATGCCACGAAAAGCCGATTGAATCTTGCTGATATGCCCTTTTTTAAATGGGAACAAGGTTTCAGAATCCATCGCATGCACCAAAATCACATGATCAGCCTCAAAAATCATCAGCTGACCATCAAGGAGTTCTGCACAATCGATACAGAAATAGTCAAGCGGAAGCCGCTCGCAAATGGCCTTCAGTGCCCCTTGATGACGTTCAACAAAGCTCCCAAAATCATCCATAAAATCCGCCTCTTCAGCACGCTTTCCAGCATCCTCGTACATGCCCGCATTCACGTAATGCACCATCCAGTTTGACGAAACCGCCATGTGACAAACAAAAGCTTGCCCACCCACAAAGGCAATCCGTATCTTGCGAAAGAGGCCGTCCACACCCCGATAATCAATAAATTTGGCAACAAAAAAATGCGCCGAGTTCACCGTGGAAAGATAAGCCGCCAGTTCATCCGGTGCTGAAACAAGCAACAAATCGCGCCCTGCCTGCGACCCCTGCGGGCGAATGATGATGGGGAAATCGCATTCGGGAAAAAAGTCACCCAGACGCTGCCGTCCTGCCGCAACAATATCCAGTTGTACCCGAGAAGCTCGCCACGTCACCGGAATCAATACCCCGGACGCACCATAAAGCCGAATACTCGCCTCAGTTCGCTCGGTCAACGGAATAAACTGTGGCAAATTCAACACTGGGCGCGGCCACGCCGCCAAAACGGGCTCCAACGCTGCTAGCGTTTGCCGATTGCGTGGAGAATCTCCCATAGCAACTAGCAACACGTCGTGCTCCGGCAACGGGGGTGGCTCAGCCTGGCCTTCAATCAGATAATAAAAAACCAAATCAATATCGCCATCTTCCAGCAAACATTCCAACGGCGTATTCTCAGCCACATCCCCGGGCGCCATCAACATCAACACGCGACACGCCGCTGGTTGCTGCCGAGCCGGTAATTCAAAAACTTGTTGTAGAGAAAGCGCCTCGGCCTGCATCGTCAAACCAAGATCGCGCTGATCAAGACACTGCAAAACCAATGAAAGATTCAGCCAGACGTTGGCATTATCGGGCTGACATTCTGCAGCAGCCAAAAACGCGGTCGCCAGTGGCTGCAAGGGTTCGCCAGCAATACTTTGGCGAAGAAAGGGGGCCAACCCAACAAAGCAGCCAGCATCCGGCAAATTATTAGATAGAGCGTTAGTCACAGGATCAATCGCCTTCTGGTTATCATTTTTTTGCTCACCTCATCCCTCAGAGCTGGGAATCCCGCCCTCAGTGACTTTCTTTGGAAAAAACCCATCTCTAAGAGTCAGCAGATGGGTCGGCAGATTCGCTTTTAGGATGTGAAACACCATTTCCCACAGCACTCAGTCATTAGCAGGCTGTTGGATTTAAGTTTGGCCGACGAGCCAATTTCACGATCCGGGATAGATTTTAGTGTTTTAGGCGAAAACAAAGTCATTTTGCGCTGAAAGCTTGATGCCTCTGTTCCATTTTTTGCTATGGACGAAATGCGGCCAACCGTTTCAAATTCAAAGCGAGACAAAGCAGTATCCATTCGATCCGAACATTCGCCAAGCCGCACAGCACCACTCCTTCTTGATCGCCGCAGCCGCTTCGGGTTCTTCGGGGTGCAGTTGCTGACCTTCATTGCTAATCAGGAATATCTATTAAATTCCGCAACAACCCTGTTTTACCGCAGGCGGCCACCATCGACCGCCTGCGGTACCCCTTTCCTTAGCCTTTCATGCTTCGATTCAACGACTCAACCAAAGCACGCGCCACTTCCAGCTGAAGACAAAGCGCCAAGGCCACGTCCCAATT
>JAQTZQ010000026.1 GCA_028687645.1 Rhodocyclaceae bacterium | reverse complement strand
CATAGCGTCACCTTCGGCACGTCGGTTCAGTCCAAAGGGCTTTTTAGCCAACCGGACGCGGAATCGTCGCTGTGCCTCCAGTCAGACACCGGGCGCCGCGTCCGCTAGTCTAAAAACCCTCTGCCTTACCCTCTGCCTTATGAGAACATCTAAGATTATGACAATAGCTTTAGCTGGCTCAGCCTGCTGAGTATTTAATTAACAAGCAGGTTACTGGGTGCAGCAATCGTAGGGGTGGCTGTTCTTTTGGTCGATAGGGTGATATCGCCAACGACCCCTATAAGTAGAAGGTCAACTGAGCTAGCCGGTTTGGAAATGCTCTGACAGTTACGAAGCCTGAATATCGCATACTAATCTGTTGCTGACCTTGAGCTGACAAACGTGGCCGTCTCTTGATGACCGAACTCGGACCTAGTATCTCGCAATATTTTACATGCCATTATAATTTTTTCGGCGCACAAATTCTTTTCAATCTTCCAGTCCATCTACTCGAGAATCCTGAGACTAAAGTCACATGGTCACTATGTCGGCAGCTCTTGCCCACCGGAAAATCCAGATGCCCGTAATTTTTAGTCACCTGGGTGGCAGCATCGATTGGACAGCCATCGGGCTGCCCAAATGCTTTTTAGGTCACCAAACTGGCGATGTGCTGAACCGCTGCCTGGTAGCGTGGCTGAGCTTGAAGTTGTGCCCAGTCCAAGGCTGCTTGCCGGGGAATCAAGGCCTCCACCCGCTGCCGATGCTCATCCTGCAATGATGGCTGCCATTGCTCAAGCACCAGGGCAATGCCTTCCGGCGAATGGGAAACGATCATCATGTCGCAACCGGCGCGGTAAGCGGCATCGACCCGATTCAACATATTGCCCACTACGCCAGCGCCTTCCATCGACAAATCATCGGTAAAAACCACGCCATTAAATTTAATGTCATTTCTCAAATAATCAATCCATTTGTTTGAAAATACAGCAGTATTACAATCAACGCAGTCGTAAATCACATGTGCTGCCATAACCCCATCAAGCGCTACCTGGCGATAGGGTTGAATGTCATCCTGCATCTCTTCCAATGGCCGATTATCGACCGGCAACTCGACATGCGAATCCGGAATCACAAAGCCATGCCCCGGATAATGCTTGCCGCAGGTACCCATGCCGCCTTCGCGCAAGCCCTCGCCCAAAGCATTGGCCAAGGCAATCACGACATCCGCCTGACGATGCAAGGCGCGGTCGCCGATCACGCGAGAGGGGCCGTAATCCAGATCCAGCACCGGGGTAAACGAATAATCAATCCCGCGTGCGCGCAATTCGGCGGCGAGAACATAACCGACGTCACGGGCACTGGCGAGTGCCGCCACCGGGTTGATGTCATAGCGTAGCCCTAAACTGGCCATCGCCGGCAAGCGGGTAAAACCTTCACGAAAACGCTGAACGCGCCCGCCTTCGTGATCGACGGCAATCAGCAAAGGAGGCTGACGCAAGGCGTGGATCTCTGCGGTCAAGGCCTCAAGCTGGGCGGGATCGGTGTAGTTGTAGCTGAACAAAATAGCCCCGCCAACCAAGGGATTACACAGTTGCTGGCGATCGAGATCACTTAGTTCAAGACCGGCAACATCTATCATCAGCGGACCAAGCGGCAGGTGGATCATGGGGTCTCCAAAATAACGTAAGCAACGGCGTATTCTGCCTCATCGCTGATGGATAAATGGGCTTTCAGACCCTGATTTTCGAGCATTTTTCCGAGTTGACCGTAACACTTCATGTAAGGCTTGCCCATTTCGTCATGGGCAATCCCCATGGCCGGCAAAAGTGCCGGTGGACGCACGCCGGTACCCAAGGCTTTGGCAAACGCCTCCTTGGCGGCAAATCGCTTGGCCAAAAAACGCCCCTTGTCACTGGCGCGCTCAAAATCGGCAAACTCATCCGGCGCCAGCAGCTTTTCCAAAGCCTTGTCGCCGTGTCGCTCCCAAAAGCCACGCAGACGAGCCACAGCGGCAATATCGGTACCGATCCCGTAAATCATCACTCACCCTTTTGGGCAGCTTCACGCATCAAAGTCTTCATCTCGCGCACTGCCTCGCGCAAGCCGACAAACACCGAGCGGCTAACGATTGCGTGACCAATGTGCAATTCGCGCACACCGGCAAGCCGGGCCAGTGGTTGAACATTGTAGTAATTGAGGGCATGCCCGGCGTTGAAGCGCATCCCCAAGGCGCGCACGGCCTGGCCGGCCTGACGCACTTTATCAAGCTCAACCAGTACGGCCGACGCCTCGGCATCGCGACCGCAAGCGTGAAACGCATGCGCGTAAGGGCCAGTATGAATCTCGCAAACACGGGCACCAATGCGCGCTGCCGCCTCAATCTGCGGAATTTCGGCGTCAATAAAAACACTGGTCATGATGCCCGCAGCGGCCAATTTGGCAATCACCGCTTTAAGACGCGCCTCTTGCGAAAGGATATCCAGGCCCCCTTCGGTCGTCACCTCATGACGCCCTTCCGGCACCAGCATGGCCATTTCCGGCTTTAAGCTACAGGCAATCCCGACCATTTCATCAGTCGCGGCCATTTCCAGATTGAGCTTGACCTGAGTCAGGTCGCGCAAGCGCCGTACATCGGCGTCCTGAATGTGCCGTCTATCCTCACGCAAATGCACGGTAATGCCATCGGCGCCGCCCAAATGGGCTTCAACTGCCGCCCAAACCGGGTCCGGCTCATAAGTCAGGCGCGCCTGGCGCAGGGTGGCAACGTGATCAATATTGACGCCAAGTTCAATCATAGCTCTTGCAACTCCTTGAATATTTTGCGTGTTTCCAATTCTTTGCCGGACAAATAATAAGCCATCAGCGAACGCATCAGTTGCTTTGCTTCGACTTTGGAACGTGGGTCAGAAAAATCATCAGCGGCCAGATCCAGCAAGGTTTTACCGCGCACGACATGGGTTGCAGCTTCTGTATGAGGCAGACGAACCGGGCCTTCTTCCATACGGTAGGTGTAGCTCGCTTCTGGCTCAAGTAACAGCCCGGCGCTGTCGCGATCCAGCGTTAGCCCGTATCCAAGCTCCTGAAGCAATGCTTTTTCGAAGCGCCGCAGATCGGCCTCATGCACCTTACCCGCCGGATCAAGCGCCAAGCAGCGCAACATCTCGGCGTAGCTGTCATACAAACGCTGGTGGGCATCCTCACGCGGCAGCAGGTGCATCAACAATTCATTCAGGTAATAGCCGCAAAACAAGGCTTCACCGGCGAGCAGGGGCTGACCGCCCTGCCACTCCGCCTTCATCAAGGTTAGCACTTCGCCCTTGCCAGCCCAGCCCAGTTCAAGCGGCTGAAAAGCCATCAGCAAGCCGCGTATTGCAGCCCGAGGGCGGCGGGCACCTCGGGCCAAAAGTGCCATGCGCCCGAAATCGCGGGAAAACACTTCAACAATAAGACTGGTTTCCCGAAACGGGATGGCGTGCAACACGAAGGCCGGCTGGCCATCGACTTTGCTGCGCAGGGTCATTCGTAACCGAGGCTCTTGAGCAAACGCTCGTCATCGTTCCAGCCAGATTTGACCTTGACCCAGATTTCCAGATAAACCTTGCTATCAAAAAGGCGCTCCATGTCCTGACGGGCCTCGGAAGCGATACGCTTTAGCGACTCGCCTCCTTTGCCGATGACGATTGCCTTATGTCCCTCGCGGTCAACGACGATTGCGGCAAAGATTCTGCGCATCGCGCCTTCAGTCTCAAATTTCTCGATTTCTACCGTGGTGGAATAAGGCAATTCGTCACCCAGCAGGCGGAAAACCTTTTCACGGATGTATTCAGCCGCCAAGAATCGTTCGCTCTTGTCGGTAATCTCGTCTTCGTCGAACATCAAACCATCGTTCGGCAGATGCTTGCGTGCAGCGGCCAACAGATCATCGGTCTGGCGACCTTTGGCGGCACTAATCGGCACCACCGCGGCGAAGTCATATTCCGCAGAAACCATGGCGACAAAGGGGAAGAGTTCCGCTCTATCCTTGACCTGATCCGTCTTGTTAATGACCAGAATCACCGGACGATCGGTCGGCAATAGGCGGACGACCGCCCGGTCCTTGTCATCGAAACGCCCTGCTTCAACGACAAAAAACACTACATCCACATCAGAGAGGGTTTGCGTCACCCCACGGTTCATGGCCCGGTTGAGCGCATTGGCGTATTTCGTCTGAAACCCTGGGGTATCGACAAAGACAAACTGGGATTTATCATCCGTCAAAATCCCGGTCACCCGGTGGCGGGTCGTTTGCGCCTTGCGCGAGACGATACTTATTTTTTCGCCAATCAGACGGTTGAGCAGCGTGGATTTACCGACGTTGGGGCGACCAACGATGGCGATATAACCTGAGCGAATGTTGTTCATGCCTTGAGTGCCTTGAGTGCGTTATCTGCGGCTGCCTGTTCGGCAGTACGCCGGCTCATTCCGGTGCCGGTCGTGCGTAGCGAGGGATTATCAATTTCACAGACCACCGAAAACCGTTGGTCATGGGCAGCGCCGGTGGCTTCAAGAAGCTGATAGCGCGGCAATGGCTTTTTGCGCCCCTGCAACCACTCTTGCAAGCGCGTTTTGGGGTCTTTGATCACTTCACCGGGCCTGAGCTTCTCGTACAAGGGCTCGTAGAGCCGATTGATGGTCAGCGCGGCAGCATCAAATCCAGCATCCAGAAACACGGCTCCAAATAGCGCCTCAAGCGCATCGGCAAGAATCGATGGGCGCTGATGCCCACCACTTTTTAATTCACCTTCACCGAGCAGCAACACCTCACCAATTTTTAGTGAAAGGGCGAGTTGGTGCAGCGACTCCTGGCAAACCAAATTGGCCCGCAAGCGGGACAAATCTCCCTCAGGCAATTCCGGGTAACGGGAGTAAAGGCTGTTGGCGACAACGCAATTAAGAACGCTATCGCCGAGGAACTCCAAGCGTTCATTATGTAATGCACCATAGCTGCGATGAGTCAGCGCAACCTGGAGTAAATTCTTGCGGGCAAATGAATGGCCGAGGGCAACTGCCAGTTGGGACGGAGTCATCCTTACGGGTTGGCCGTAGAGCCTTTGTAATCAATCAGCAGGCTGACGTTATAAAAAAGTGGAATACGTTTTTCGTATTCGAAGGAAATAACAATCTTGCCATTTTCCTTGGTGATATCAAGCTGATCTGCTTTGAACTCAAGGTGATCAACTTCGGCAAATTTATTGAAGGCTGCTCTCACTTCAGGCACTGAGGCAGTTTCTGGAATTTGGGCGACAACCGCTTTGCTGTCTTTCAAAATCTTGAAATACTCAACGGCGGTCGGGGTCACTTTCATCCCCAAAACCGCGACCATGATAAAGACAAAACCCCAGAAGATCAGACCAGAAAGCGCGACTCCGCGTTGATATTTCATGTTTCTCCCCTTACTTGAAGGAGCCAATGCGGCTCAAATCACTAAAATTCATCCAGACAAAAAATGCCTTACCCACAATATTCTGCTCTGGAACAAATCCCCAGGCGCGGCTATCACGGCTGTTGTCGCGATTATCACCCATCATGAAGTAATGGCCGGGAGGGACTTTGCAAATTACGCCAACCGCATTGTAGGTACAATTTTCACGATAGGGAAAATTTGAAGCACCGGGCACAAAGGCTGGCGCATCGGTATCGTTCAAGAGTTTATGTTCGACGTCACCCAGCTGGGCAACAAACTGCTCAGAGAAATACATGCGTTCTGGATGACGATAATCTTCGACCTTTTTCATCTCGACGGCCTGGTCGTTAATCGTCAGCTTTTTATTCTGATACGCAACTATATCGCCGGGCAGACCCACCACGCGCTTGATGTAATCCAGCGAAGGATCTTCCGGGTAACGGAAAACCATCACATCACCCCGCTGAGGCAAGTTGATATCAATAATTTTCTGATTGATCACTGGCAGGCGAATGCCGTAGGTGAATTTATTGACCAGAATAAAGTCCCCAACCAACAAGGTCGGAATCATCGAACCTGAAGGAATTTTGAATGGCTCAAAAAGAAAGGAGCGCAAGACAAAAACAATAAGAATAACGGGGAAAAAGCCAGCGCCCCATTCCACCCAGATCGGTTCCTTAGCGTTCCTGTCACGCAATTTTCGAAACTTAAGGACGTCGACCGCGTACAGCAACCCGGTAATCACCAGTAGGACAAAAAGAATCAGGGCAAAATTCATTATTCGTTTTCTTAGTTATCGACACGCAAAACTGCCAGGAAGGCTTCCTGCGGAATTTCCACACTACCCACCTGCTTCATTCGTTTTTTACCGGCCTTTTGCTTTTCCAGGAGCTTTTTCTTGCGGGAAATATCGCCACCATAGCATTTTGCCAAGACATCCTTGCGCATGGCCTTGACGTTTTCTCGCGCGATAATGTGCGAACCGATCGCCGCCTGAATCGCCACATCGTACATCTGACGAGGAATCAATTCACGCATCTTGCTCGCCAGTTCACGACCACGATATTGCGAGTTGGCACGGTGCACAATCAATGAAAGTGCATCTACTTTTTCACTGTTGATCAAAATATCGAGCTTGACCACATCGGCAGCACGGTATTCCTTGAAATCGTAGTCGAGCGAGGCATAACCTTTGGTACAGGACTTCAATTTATCAAAGAAATCCATCACCACTTCGGCCATCGGCATTTCATAAACCAGTTTAACTTGACGACCGTGGTAGTGCATATCGACTTGGTTGCCACGCTTCTGGTTGCACAAAGTGATGACATTGCCGAGATAATCCTGCGGCACAAAAATGGTGGCCGTAATAATCGGCTCACGAACCTCTTCGGATTTGCTCGCATCAGGCAACTTGGCCGGGTTTTCAACTTCGATCACCGAACCGTCGCGCATCACGACCTGATAAACAACGGTTGGCGCCGTGGTGATCAAATCCTGATCGAATTCCCGCTCCAGACGCTCCTGCACGATTTCCATGTGTAACAGACCGAGAAAGCCGCAACGAAAACCAAAACCCAAGGCTTGCGAGACTTCGGGCTCGTATTGCAGGGAGGCATCGTTAAGCTTGAGCTTTTCCAGCGACTCACGAAGCGAATCATATTGATTGGATTCAACCGGGTATAAACCAGCGAACACCTGCGGCTTAATTTCCTTGAAGCCAGGCAATGGTTCTGCCGCCTTGCGGTCGACCGTGGTGATTGTGTCACCCACCTTGGCGGCTTTGAGTTCCTTGATCCCGGAAATGACAAACCCTACTTCACCCGCACGCAAACAATCTCGCTGCTCCGATTTTGGTGCAAAAACACCTACCTGCTCACACAACTGCTGTGCACCGGTTGCCATGAACAGCAACTTGTCCTTGGGCTTCAGGACGCCATCGACAACCCGAATCAACATCACCACACCAACGTAGTTATCAAACCACGAATCGATGATCAAGGCCTTGAGCGGGGCCGTCGCATCACCACTGGGCGAAGGAATACGTGCGATCACCGCCTCAAGAATATCCTGTACGCCGAGCCCGGTTTTAGCGGAGGCCAACACGGCCTCGGAAGCATCAATACCGATGACGTCTTCGATCTCCTGGCGCGCGCTTTCCGGATCCGCTGACGGAAGATCAATCTTGTTCAATACCGGCACCACCTCGACATCGAGCTCGAGCGCGGTATAACAGTTGGCAACCGTTTGCGCTTCGACACCTTGTGAGGCATCAACCACCAGCAGAGCCCCCTCGCAAGCCGATAGCGAACGGGAAACCTCGTAAGAAAAGTCCACATGCCCCGGAGTGTCAATCAAATTCAAATTGTAGATCTGACCATCACGCGCCTTATATTGCAGCGCTGCCGTCTGCGCCTTGATGGTGATACCGCGCTCGCGTTCGATATCCATCGAATCCAGCACCTGCGCCTCCATTTCACGATCAGACAAGCCCCCGCAGAGATGAATAATGCGGTCAGCCAAGGTTGATTTACCATGGTCAATGTGGGCAATGATGGAAAAATTTCTGATGTGCTTCATTTGGGCCAGACTTGGTTCGAGGGATAGGAGCTAGAAGGAATACAAGCTAAAACTCACTCATTGGGACGCAGAGCGAGTGCATAAACTGACGGCGGCATGCCTTAATGGCTGGCTCGGTTTATGGCCGGGGCAAACTAGTAGCCCCGGCAAGGTAAAACGTGATTACTGATCGAGTTCAAAAGTACGATGGAGCACACGGACAGCCAGCTCCAGATATTTTTCATCGAGCACAACCGAAATCTTGATTTCCGAGGTGGAAATCATCTTGATGTTGATCCCCTCGTCAGCCAAGGCCTTGAACATTTTGCTGGCAACGCCAGGATGGGAGCGCATGCCAACACCAACAGCCGAAACTTTGCAGATTTTGCTGTCGCCAGTGACTTCACGCGCGCCCATTTTGGTTTTTACGTCCTCCAGAATGGCTTGTGCCTTGGCGAAATCACCACGATTAACGGTGAATGAGAAGTCGGTCGTATCGTCGTGACCGACGTTCTGGATAATCATATCAACATCAATGTTGGCATCAGCAATAGCCCCCAAAATCTGGTAGGCAATACCCGGGGTATCCGGCACACCGAGAACGGTCAGCTTGGCTTCGTCGCGGTTGAAAGCGATACCTGAGATGATCGGTTGTTCCATTTTCTTGTCTTCCTCAACAGTGATCAGCGTGCCTTCCCCTTCCTCCTGGAAGCTGGAAAGAACGCGCAATTTGACCTTGTACTTGCCGGCGAATTCGACCGAGCGAATCTGCAACACCTTGGAGCCGAGGCTGGCCATTTCCAGCATCTCTTCAAAGGTGATGGTGTCGAGCTTCTTGGCTTCCGGCACGACGCGCGGGTCGGTGGTGTAAACACCATCGACATCGGTGTAAATCTGACATTCGTCAGCCTTCAAGGCCGCAGCCAAGGCCACGCCGGAGGTATCGGAACCACCGCGACCGAGCGTGGTAATGTTGCCATGCTCATCGACGCCCTGGAAACCGGCAACCACAATCACGTTACCCGCATCAAGATCGCGCCGCATATTAGCTTCATCAATCGAAAGAATGCGCGCTTTGGTGTGAGTGCTGTCGGTCAGCACCTTGACCTGGCCACCCGTGTAACTTTTAGCTTTGCAGCCGATATCCATCAAGGCCATGGAGAGCAGGCCAGTGGTGACCTGTTCGCCCGTAGACATAATGGCGTCCAGCTCTCGCGGATCGGGGTTGGCCTGAACCTCCTTGGCCAGCGCGATGAGCTTGTTGGTTTCGCCACTCATGGCGGAAACCACAACCACCACTTGGTGGCCCTGAGCCTGAAATTTGGCAACACGTTTAGCGACGTTTTTGATGCGCTCAGGATTGCCCACTGAGGTGCCGCCGTATTTTTGAACTATCAACGCCATGGATTCATCCGGTTAAACGTTGGAAACATAAAAAAGAGGGCGGATTTTAACCCACCCTCGGCTCTTTCTGGAAAACGGAAGCTATAGATCGGCCAGAATCCGTAAATGAGCGCCGACGCTACGCGCCAGGGAACTCATGACATATCCCCCCTCAAGCATGGAAACAATACGCTTGTCGCAACTTTCAGCCGCCAGATTTTTGAGTTGCTCGGTACACCAGGCGAAGTCCTTCTCAACCAACTTCAGGCCACCCATGTCATCCTCGTAGTGACCATCAAAACCTGCAGAAATAAAGACCATCTGCGGCTTGAATTCACGCAAACGCGGCATCCACACCTGAGTCACAGCATCGCGGAACTCTTCACCGCCAGAACCCGCCGCCAACGGTACATTGCACATATTGGCTGCTGGCTTATCGGTGCCGCTATAGGGATAAAAAGGATGCTGGAAGATACTGCACATCAAAACCTGCTCATCACCTGCAAAGCAATTTTCGGTACCGTTACCGTGATGCACATCGAAATCGATGATGGCGACGCGCTCCAGCCCATGAACTTTCAGGGCATGACGGGCAGCAACACCGATGTTATTGAAAAAACAGAATCCCATTGGCGTCGCTTTTTCGCAATGATGACCAGGAGGACGCACGGCACAGAAGGCGTTCTCAATTTCCTTGTTAATAACCAGGTCGACCGCGAGACAACCTGCACCAGCAGCGCGCAAGGCGGCTTGCCAAGTGTGCGGATTCATTGCCGTATCCGGATCAAGGTGTACGACCCCCATTTCCGGAGAAGCCCGCTTGATACGCTCCAGATGCGAGGCGGGATGCACACGCAACAGCTGCTCAAATGTTGCCAGCGGCGCATCGTAGTAAACAAAATAAGCATCCAGACCCTGAGCGATCAGATGATCACTGATGGCGGTCAGACGCTGCGGACATTCCGGATGATGCGAACCCATGTCGTGCAACTGGCAATCACGATGAGTAATAAAGGCAGTGGTCGTCACTTGTTCTCTCTCTTCAAAACGGCGCTTCAGGCGGCGCACGATGATTTGTCATTATCGACCCATTCAGCACGTCGCTTCAAGCATTAGAATGAGCTGAACAGGTATTAAGGTGCATCACCATGCTGGAAACCAAATTTTCGATACTGACCAAGCGCGCCGGTCCGCTTGATCACTTACTTGCGGCTGCCGGAAAAATCATTCTAGGCAAGGACAGGGAAATCCGACAAGCACTCGCCTGCCTGCTGTCGGGTGGTCATCTTTTGATTGAAGACCTGCCCGGGGTCGGCAAGACGACTCTCGCTCACGCACTGGCCAGGCTACTGGGACTCAATTTTTCGCGCATTCAATTCACCAGCGATTTGCTGCCGGCAGATATTGTCGGGGTGTCGATCTATGATCGCGAGAAGGCGGCTTTTCGTTTTTTGCCCGGCCCGATATTTTCAGAACTAGTGCTTGCCGATGAAATCAACCGCGCCACGCCAAAAACCCAAAGTGCTTTGCTTGAGGCGATGGAAGAGCAACAGGTAACGGTCGAGGGTGAAACGCGTAGTTTGCCCAAACCTTTTTTTGTCATCGCCACGCAAAATCCGGCGCACCAGATTGGCACTTTTCCGCTTCCAGAATCTCAGCTCGACCGTTTTTTGATGCGCATCGAACTGGGCTACCCGGATCGTCTTGCTGAACGCGCTCTGCTCGCCGCCGGTGGGCAGCGAGAACGCGCCGATCAGCTTACGGCTGTCCTCGAAGCTTCATCCATCCCCGCGCTGCAAGCGCAAGCGGCGCAAGTGCATGCCGCTGCGCCACTGATTGATTACGTTCAGGCATTGATTGAAGCCAGCCGCCAGAGCCCGACTTTTCAACATGGCTTATCACCACGAGCCGGCCTCGCCCTGCTTGCCGCTGCGCGCTCATGGGCCTGGCTCGACGGGCGAGAAATGGTGCTGCCAGACGATGTTCAAGAAGTTTTGCCCGCCGTTGCCCGCCACCGGCTGCGCTCGATTCAAGGCAGCGGCATGGCGCGAGGCGAGGATATCGCCACCCTGATTCACAACGTTCCCATCCCTTAAGCTGTGGCCCTGCTGGCTCGACTCAAGCAAAAACTGTTTCGTTGGGAAAGCGACGGCAGTGCGCCGTTTCGGCTTTCGCAACGGCGCATCTTCATCATCCCGACCCGTGCGGGTTTGCTCTACGCCCTCACCTTGGTCGCGATGTACAGCGGCGCTATCAACTACACCCTGGCTCTTGGTCACGCGCTGGTTTTCCTGCTGTGCGGTCTCGGCCTGATCGGCATCAATCACACCTTCCTCAATCTTTATGGATTGATCATTACCCCCGGGCGAAGCAGCCCGGTTTTCGCTGGCGAAAACGCCTACTTCACCATGATTTTGCGCAATGAACGCAAAACGCCACGCCTCGGCCTGCGTCTTCAGGTCGCCGAAAATGCCCCGGTAGAGACGCAAATCGCAGCTGAAACCAAGTGCGAAATTGCCATCCCGATGCTCGCCATGCAACGAGGTTGGTTACACCTGCCACGAGTGCGCCTCTCTACCGTTTATCCGCTTGGATTATTTCACGCCTGGAGTTATTTGCATCCAGAGCTACGCTGCCTGGTTTATCCACAACCCATTTACATGCCACTGCCAGCAGATCAATCGACCACCAACGCCGGCGAACGACATGGTGATGGCGGGCAGGAAGATTTTGCCGGTTTTCGTAACCGCCAACCGGCAGATTCTCTACACCACGTCGCCTGGAAGGCGAGCGCGAGGGATGCCGGGCAACGACCACTTTTGGTCAAACAATTTGCCGGTGGCGCGGAGCAGGAGTTGCAACTGGACTGGCAATTAACACCGGGTAACGCCGATACTGAAACACGCCTGAGCATCCTCACCGGCTGGGTATTAGCCGCTGAAGCCGCCGGCATTTCTTACGGTCTACGCCTTCCCGGGTACGAAATTTCAGCCCAGCGTGGCGATCAGCATCGCACCCGCTGCCTTGAGGCTCTGGCACTTTCTTCAACATGAGCACTGCCGCCGCCCAAACCCTTGATCATCGTTGTGCACCTTGGCTATTTGCTGCGGCACTGGCCACTACCCTGCCCCATGCCTGGCACCAGCCGACCTGGCTGAGTTTCCTCAGTGGCCTGATTTTCGCCTATGCCAACTGGCTGTGGTGGCGTAACGAACGCTTACCCAGCCGCTGGCTATTGATCCCACTGGTCGCCCTCGCCTGTGTGGGGGTTATGTACGAATTCCGTACGCTACTTGGCCGTGATGCCGGTGTCGCCATGCTGGTACTTTTCATGTCGCTCAAACTGCTCGAACTGCGCAGCCAGCGCGACGCAACGGTGCTGATTACGCTCGGCTACTTTCTCCTGCTAACGCATTATTTTTACTCACAAAGCATTCCCACCGGCCTATGGCTAATTGCCGCCATGACCATCGTAACGGCTGCCCTGATTCGTCTGCACGGCGGAACGGCCAGCCAGCCGTTGCCCACCTTGCGCTACGCCGGGCTGCTCACCATGCAAGCCTTGCCCTTCATGCTCGTACTCTATGTACTCTTCCCCCGGATTTCCGGCCCGCTCTGGGGTTTGCCTCAGGATGCCCACCGCGCCAGCAGTGGCTTGAGCGAGCAAATGTCACCGGGGAGCTTCAGCGATCTGGCGCTGAGTAGCGAAATTGCCCTACGTGTTCATTTTGACGGCGAAATTCCACCACGCGACAAACTTTACTGGCGCGGCCCGGTGATGGAAGTTTTTGATGGTCGGACCTGGCGCCCCCACGCGGAACAAAAACAGCCTCCGAGCATTGAAGCACTCTCACCTCCCATCCACTATGAAAGTACGATCGAAGCCCATCAGCAGCGCTGGCTTTTGGCACTCGATGCCCCCGTACCCGGCCTTAAAGATTTTGGCATCAATCACACGTTGACCGTAACAACTCACCAAGCGCTGCAACAACGCGCCCGATTTGCCCTGAGCGCAGTGACCAACTACCGTTTTAATGTCCAGGAAGAGTCGGGGGTACTGCAACGCAATCTGGCGCTGCCTAAAAATCTGAACCCACGCACCGTGGCCTTGGCCCAAAGCTGGCAACATGTGGAAACGGATGCATCCGCTACGGTCAACCGCGCTTTGGCCCTGTTTTCTGGCGACAATTTTGCCTACACCCTGCAACCACCGCTGCTGGGTGAAAACAGCATTGACGAATTTCTCTTCCAAAGCCGGCGGGGGTTTTGCGAACACTATGCCGCAGCATTCGTCGTCCTGATGCGCGCGGCAGGCATCCCGGCACGCGTGGTGGGCGGCTATCAGGGGGGTGAGCGCAACCCGGTAGATGGCTTTTTGGTTATCCGACAATCCGACGCTCACGCCTGGGCTGAGGTCTGGCTGGCAGGTAAAGGCTGGGTACGCGTCGACCCAACCGCCAGCGTCTCACCCAACCGGGTTGAAGGCGGGATTGCTTTGGCCTTGCCGGATAGTGAACCGCTGCCCGCACTGCTGACCGTACGTGCTGACTGGGCGCGCGCCATTCGTCATCGCTGGGAAGCCATCAATAACGCCTGGAATCAACAAGTCCTCGGTTACAACCCGGCGCGCCAACGCGAGTTCCTGCATCAATTAGGACTCGCCAATCCGAACTGGAAAAATCTCACCGTACTGCTCGCGACGCTGATGGGTTTGCTCATCCTGGCACTCACGGCGTGGACTTTTTACGCCCGGCGGCGCCTCGATCCGGTACAACATTTGTGGCATAGCGCCCTGAAGCGAATCGCCAAAAGCAAAGTAAACTGTGCCCCATGGGAAACGCCACTCGCACTGCAGCGCCGTATTGAAATTGAACGCCCAGAACTTACGTCAGCTTTCGCGGCCGTGGTTAATGCCTATCTGGAGGCACGCTACAGTGCAAACAACACTGATTTAATCACCCTGCGTGAAGCCATCGCAAAACTACCCTGACGGAGACAGACTTGAAGAAAAATATCCTCGCCTCCCTGCTATTCGCTGTCGGCATCAATCCACTTCAGGCCAACACCTTACCTGGCAACTTTTCCAGCAACCCTGCCGTGCTGGGTTTTGCTCGTGACCTGGAACAACGCCATGGCTTCAGCGCCAACAGCCTGCTCGAACAATTCGCCAGTACCCGCCCCAACACCAAGGTGTTACAACTCATCAAGCCCCCCGCATCACCGCTGCAACGTTCCTGGGAACGCTATCGCCCACGTTTTCTGAACAACACGCGAATCGATGGCGGCGTTCGCTTCTGGCAAGAAAACCGGGTTGCGCTGGCGCGCGCCCGCGCCTTGTACGGTGTACCCGAAGAGGTTATTGTTGCCATCATTGGCATAGAAACAGTCTATGGTCGCAACACCGGCGGGTTTGGTGTTTTTGAAGCACTCGCCACACTGGCCTTTAACTACCCGCGTCGCGCTGATTTTTTCCGCGAGGAGCTTGAACAATTTCTTTTACTGTCACGCGAAAACAATCTGAACCCGATGATGGTCAAGGGCTCATTTGCCGGCGCCATCGGCATCCCGCAATTCATGCCCGGTAGCCAGCGGCGCTATGCCGTTGATTTTGACGGCGATCAGCGCGTTGACCTCAGCACCAGCATCGATGACGCCATCGGCAGCGTTGGACGTTTTCTTGAACAGCATGGCTGGCAACCCGGGCAACCGGTTGCTGTGCCCGCCCATGTTTCCGGCCAACTGGACAACACCCTGATCGAAGCCGGCATCCGCCCCAGCCTGAATGCCGCCAGTCTTGCTGAGCGTGGCATTACCGGAGCGGTCGATACAGCGGCCACCGTTGCCCTGATCGATTTGGTCAGCCCGAACCGAGCCACGGAATACTGGCTGGGGTTCGAGAATTTTTATGTAATTACGCGTTACAACCGGTCAAGCTTCTACGCCATGTCGGTGTATCAACTCGCCGAGGAAATTCGCAAACGTAGCGAACAAAACTGAGGCGCCTTACTTGGCTTTTTTACGCGGATCCGGCTTTTCTGCTGCAGCCGGGATCTCGGCAACAGCGGGCTCCTCTGGCGCATTGCTGGCTTCGCCATAAACCAGCCGACCGTTGGCGGTTTGCTCGTCATTGCTGAACTCACCTTCCCAATAATCACCACTAACCCAGGTCAGGCGCCCTTGGCCATGCTTGCTACCGGCGACCCAGTCACCCACATAAACATCACCATTTTGCAGGGTGTAAGTTCCCTTACCGTGTGGAGCGCCGCTGACAAAACTCCCCACATAGCGGTCACCGTTGGCGTAATACAGCGTACCGACACCATTGATGACATCGTCAGCCCATTCACCCTCGTAGCGCTGCCCGTTGGCCCAGGTAAAAATTCCTTTACCATGTTTATTGCCGCCACGCATCTCGCCGTCATAACGGTCACCATTTTTCCACTCGATCACACCTTCGCCACTCATCGCGCCACTGGAGCGATCAAGAGAAAGCCTGCCGGTAGCGGTGAATGATTCTGTCGAAATTGAGCGGCTTTTAGACTCCGCTGTTTCTTCAACAACCTGTGCAGCGTCAGGGATTAAATTTACAACAGGCGCTTCAGATTGGGTCACTGGAATCTCAACCGGCTGCTGAACCTTGGCCAGTGCCACTAACGCGGCCTTTTCGGGGCCCGGGGTTGGCGGAACCGAGGCTTTTTCGGCGGGTCGTTCAACCTGCGCCTGAACGACGGCAACGCCTGGACGATTGCCTGGGTGGAAGTAAAACTCTCCTGTCATTGATGACGATTCCCAAGGCATTTGCTGATCTCTTGTCGAACGAGAGACCTCTTTGCGCACTTTTTTAAATACCTGCTCAATCGTCAAGCCCGGCTCTCTGATATAGCGTAAAAGTGCTTGGGTATATACCCCATTCCTGCCATCGCCATCAGCTGCCGTTTTACCGGGTGCTGTTGAGTAAGCAATCACGCTACCCTTGGGCGCTTCCATCTGTGCCAAACCACCCGATCCCAAGGCGCGTCCAGCTTTACGATCAAAGGGGTTATTCCGACAGGCATCCAGAATAACAACGTTCAACTCGCTGAGACTGAGTTGGTCAAGAACCCCATCGACGTCGACCGACTCAACACGGACCATGGATTCACTCTTGATTTCCGCGTCGACCGGAATCAGATAATTTTTACCGCGCACCTGCAAGCCATGACCCGCATAGTAAAAAAGTGCTACTGAATCCGCCGTCAGAAGCTCGCCAAACCTGGCGATAGCACGATTCATTTCCTTTTGCGAGGCATCCAGCGCCTTGATGACACGAAATCCGGAAGCCTTGAGTGCCACTTCCATATCGTTTGCATCATTGACTGGATTAGCCAGCGGTGCTTCACGGTAGTTCGCATTCCCGATCACCAGCGCAACGCGTTTCTCCAAGGCAAGAACCGCCCCTGACGACGAGAGCAAGACAACGATAAGTAAGGCCGCAAATCCAACTCTCATCTTAAATAACCATACTTGCAAGATAGTTAAACTATAGCAAGGAATCCCGTGAAACTCCGCCCCGCTTGATGATCTTGCGCAACCGATCGAGGCCTTCCATCTGAATTTGCCGCACCCGTTCGCGCGTCAAATCGAGTTCCGTCGCAATCACATCCAGTGTAACCACGTCCGCACCATTCATGCCGTACCGACGCTCGATCACAAAGCGTTGCCGATCCGTCAGTTGACTCAACCAGTCATCCAGCAAATGTCCCAGCTCATTCGATTGCAGCAAATCTGCCGGATCTGCACTGTTCTCATCGGCAATTGCCTCGCCGATCGTATGCCCCGGATCAATTTCCAACGGGGAATCGAGTGACGCGATGTGCTCATTGAGCAATAAAATCCGTTGAACATCGGCAACCGGTTTATCGATGAGCGCCGCGATACGCTCCACCGAGTGCTCCCTGGTCTCAACTGATTCTGACTCCAGGTGGCGCATGGCGCGCAAAACCACATTGATTTCTTTGACGACATGCACCGGCAAACGAATAGTGCGTGACTGATTCATGATCCCACGCTCAATATTCTGGCGTATCCACCAGGTAGCGTAGGTAGAAAACCGGAAGCCACGTTCCGGGTCGAATTTCTCCAGCGCGTGAATCAAACCGAGGTTGCCCTCTTCGATCAGATCAAGTAACGGAATACCGCGATTGAGATAATGTTTTGCAATATTGACGACCAAACGCAGGTTATGCTCGATCATCTTTTGGCGCGCAGCAAAATCACCGGCCCGCACGCACCGGCTCGTTGCCAGTTCCTCTTCGGGTGTCAATAAAGGCTTGGCACCAATTTCATTGAGGTAAAGCTGGGTAACATCTTCGAGCAGTTCGACTTCTCGAACAACCGTCACCAGTTCGCTGCCAACTAGCGGCTTAGAAGATTCAGGATCGAATTCCTCGTCCTCCTCATCTTCTGGAACATCGCTTGCTTCGTTCATCGCTTAGGCAAATACGGCATTGGGTCAATCGGCTTGCCTTGCTTGCGAATTTCAAAATGCAGCTTGACCGAATCCGAATCGCTATTACCCATTTCAGCAATTTTTTGTCCTTTGGTCACCATGTCTTTTTCTTTCACCAAGATTTTGCGGTTGTGGGCATAAGCCGACAAGTAGGTTGCATTGTGCTTGACGATCACGAGCTCGCCGTAGCCGCGCAAACCTGCACCAGCATAGACAACCTTGCCATCGGCGGCGGCCAGAACCGGGTCTCCGAGTTTGCCGGCAATATCGAGCCCCTTGTTACCCGCCTCACTATAAGTGCCGGCAACCTTGCCACTAGAGGGCCAGGCCCATACAACGCCATCAGGACTCACCGGCGCCACACCCGGAGCAACCGCGGCGGCTGGTACATCAGGGATAGGTTCGACGGGCTTCGGTGCGTCCAGTTTGTTCAAACGAGCGTAGGCCTCGTCAGAATAGGGCTCTTTCCCGCCTCGAGGTTCACGCACGGCATTCGTGCTGCCGTGCTCCCCCACCCCCGCAACCATCGCTTGCGGAGCAGCATCAAGGGGGCGCGACTCAACCAGTGGCTTTTCAATAACCGGATTCGTGACCACGCCAGCATTTTGTTCAGGAACGCCGGGAGGCGCAACCCGCAATACCTGCCCCTCTTTGATGGCATTCGCATCAGAGAGATTGTTCCAGGCAGCGATATCCTTGGGATCTCTGCCGTTAGCTATTGCAATACGATAAAGGCTATCCCCTCGCTTAACCGTGTAATAGCCCGGTCCCGAAGGCTGGCTTTGCGCGGCAGCAGCAGAGGCGGACAAAGAAGCGCGATCCTCCGTTGGCACTGGCGGCTGGGACATACAGGCAGCCAAAAGAAGAGTAGAAGTTACAGTCAGTAAAAGACGAGTCATTGCAGTCCAGCCAAAAGAGGAACAAAGCGTACCGGGTCAAGTCGGGTCTCAACAAAACCTTGTGGGGTATGCTCAACAAAACAAAGATACTGCTCAGCAGCCCCCACTGGCAAGACCAGCCTGCCACCCGGTGCCAACTGCGCCAATAGCGCCTGAGGAATTTGCGTACCCGCTGCTGCCACGATGATACTGTCAAAGGGGCCAGCCTCAGGGAGCCCAAGATTTCCATCTGCGTGTTTGAGGCGGACATTAAATTGCTGCAAGACCCTCATGTGCGCCTTGGCTTTTTCCAGCAAGGGGCCCAAACGCTCAACGGCGTACACCTCACTACTCAGTTGAGCCAGCACCGCTGCCTGATAGCCACAACCCGCACCAACCTCCAGCGTTTTTCCAATCTGCTGGCGACCGTTGAGCAACAACTCGATCATCCTGGCGACAACAAATGGCTGCGAAATGGTTTGCCCCATGCCCAATGGCAAGGCAGTATCTTCATAAGCACGAGAGGCCAGCGCTTCTTCAACAAAGACATGACGTGGCACTTTGGCAATCGCCGCCAACACGGCTTCATTGCGAATCCCCTTTTCGCGCAAACGCTCCACCATTCGGGCGCGCGTACGCTGTGATGTCATGCCAATCCCGTGCATCGTGTTTGGACTCATTTCATCCAGTGTTGAACTGCAGATATCTGTGCAGTATGCGTCAAATCAATCTGCAGCGGAGTGATCGAAACAAACCCCCGCTCCACGGCATAAAAATCAGTTCCTGCCCCCGCATCTGCAGCAGCTCCAGCAGCGCCAACCCAATAAACCGTTTCATTGCGCGGAGAAATCATTTTGACGACGGGTTCAGCTTTATGTCTTCGCCCGAGGCGCGTTACTTCGCGCCCATTTAATTCAGCGTAAGGAATATCAGGCACATTGACATTCAACAAAACAGGTTCAACAATCGGCTGACGAATAAATCGCTCGACCAATTCACGGACGACGCGTCCCGCCGTATCAAAGTTTTTACCTTCAAAACTGGTCAGCGAAACGGCAATTGACGGAATACCTAAAAGATAGCCTTCGGTCGCAGCGGCAACCGTGCCCGAATAAATGGTGTCATCGCCCATATTGGCACCGTGATTAATCCCGGAGACAATAATATCCGGCAATGAATCAAGCATTCCCGTTACCGCCAAATGAACACAATCAGTCGGCGTGCCATTCACAAAATAAAAACCATTTGCTGATTTTTTGAGATAGAGCGGTCGATCAAGCGTCAAGGAATTACTGGCGCCACTGCGGTTTTGTTCGGGGGCAACGACAACAATCTCACCCAGGCCTTTCAGTGCATCGGCCAGCGCCTCAATCCCTGGGGCAAAATAACCGTCATCGTTACTTAATAATATCCGCATGTCAGACGCCAAGCGCATCCATGGCAAATCCACTCGCCAACCAGGCTTCTACCCATTTTGGCTTACGACCGCGACCAGTCCATTCAAGCTCAGGGTTTTCCGGATGACGATATTTAACTTTGACCTTAGTACCCGATGTAACTTTGATTTTGCTCTCCTTGCCGAGCAATTCTTCAAGGGCATACCCTCGTGCTTTGACAAAAGCGCGAGCCTCATTAAGAAGATTGATTTTTTCCTGCGTCTCACGGCGTTTTAATTCAACAGGAATTTGCTGCTGCAGATCGCGCAATTGAATGACTGAAAGTGAGGTCAAATCCATGATTAACTCCAGATTGGAAAAGGTGATCGTAATTTAATTGCTCCTGCCTGGATAATCAAGAAGATTAAAATACGCGGTAAATATCTTTTCTCGAAAGCTGAAAATATCAAATCTCGGCGCTGAAAAGCAAAAAGGCCAATCCGAAGATTGACCTAGTCGCCTGTCCTTGCTTGGTGCGCCCGGAGCGATTCGAACGCCCGACCCTCTGGTTCGTAGCCAGATACTCTATCCAACTGAGCTACGGGCGCACTGCAAGAGCGCTGCATTGTACAGATCACAGCGTAGAATGCAAGTCCTTTCCAAAACTATCAGAGCTATTGTTGATGAGCGCACTCACCGTCCATATGCCGAAATACCCGGATTGCTGGGAAAGCTGCGGTTCCTGCGCCAGTGGCAATGTCTTCATTCTGGAAATTCTGGTCAAGCCCGGCGATATATTGCAGTTCGATGAGACTATTTTGATCCTGGAAACTGGCAAGGTAGCGCTCGACATTCCCTCACCCAAAGCCGGTCGGGTCGTGGCCGTCCATGTCATAGAGGGCGATACAGTCGATGCTGGAGCACCCCTGGTAACGCTGGAATCAGTTTAACCAAAGAGGGCCACCATGCTGCCATTGCCGCCCCCGTAACTACTTTGGGAATTCGATCTCCAGTTCATTGCGCACTTCACGCACGCCTCTCACCGAGCTGGCCAGGTCAAGGGCGCGATTGAGCGCGTGTTCATCGGGCACACCTCCGCCAAGAATAACCACACCACCGCGCGTTTGAATCCGGAAGCGGCTGCCAGCCAGGCCGATATCGGTACGGAGCAGTGTTTCGACTCGCTCGTTCAACGCGACATCGGCACTCTGTACCACCGCGCTCGAGCGACTCGGATGGTCGATGGCAAAGGCCGTGAATCCGATACCGGAAATAAGCAGGGTGGCTGCGATGGCGAGAAATTGTTTGCGCTTGATCATTGGTGACTCCGGTTTCTGTTGAAAGCCAATGACTTATTGCGAGTTCCGTGCCAGAAACATTTAGTTCAAAATAATCATCAATTTAGCGCGTCGACCGTAACAATTGCCCAGCCTTGCCCGTCGCCCACCGACGACAGCTATCAAGCAATCATCGTTCCGTCACGGTTTCAACTTCGGTGCGAAACATGGCGGGGGAAAGGTTATGTTTCTGCAATAAACGATAGAACTCGGTACGGTTTCGATCCGCAATTCGCGCCGCATCGGCGACATTGCCGTCAGTTAGTTTGAGCAGTTGTACCAAATAATTGCGTTCAAAACGCTGCCTGGCCTCTGCGTAACTTAGTGCCTCCAAGGTAGGCACGCGCAAAGCGCGCTGGACCAGCGCCAGTGGAATCAAAGGCGTTGAGGTCAGGGCGCAACTTTGTTCAACCACGTTGAAGAGTTGCCGGACGTTACCGGGCCAGGCGGCGGTGGCCAGTGCTTCGAGCGCTTCGGGCGCAAAGCCGCTGATGGTTTTGCCGTACTTCCCGGCGATCAGCTGGACAAAATGCGCAGCTAGCAACGGGATGTCCTCGCGTCGTTGATCCAGACGCGGCAAGGTCAGCGACACGACATCGAGTCGATAGTAGAGATCCTCGCGAAACTGCGCCTGAGCCATTGCCGCATCAAGGTCGCGGTGTGTCGCCGAGAGCAGACGCACATCGACCGCCTGTGCCTGCGTCGCGCCCACCGGCCGGACCATCCGCTCCTGCAACACGCGCAACAACTTGACCTGAAGCGCGAGCGGCATGTCACCGATTTCATCGAGAAACAGGGTGCCGCCGTTGGCCGCCTGAAACAAGCCACCGCGAGCATTGCCGGCACCGGTAAAGGCACCTTTGACATGGCCAAAAAGCTCAGACTCAAGCAACGCCTCGGGAATTGCGCCGCAGTTAATGGCCACAAAAGGCCCCCGAGCGCGCGGGCTTGCAAGGTGGATGGCACGGGCCAGCACCTCTTTGCCGGTTCCGCTCTCGCCACGAATCAGCACACTGGCGTCGGAGACGGCCACCATGCGTGCTTCGTTCATCAAATCAGCCATGCAACTGCTGCGATAGACCATGCCGGACTGCCAGGCATCATCCAACTTTCCTGCCGGTGCTGGAATGGCAGATTCATCGCGCGGCAAGCTGGGCGCAGACAATTGCAACGCCTGATCAATCTTTTCCAGCAATACCTGGCTGTCGAAAGGTTTGGTCAGGTAACCAAAAACGCCCCTTGAAGTCGCGTCGACCGCATCAGGAATATTGCCGTGCGCGGTCAGCAGGATGACTGGCAAGGTTGGACGCGTACTGCGCACTTCTTCAAATAACGACAAGCCATCGCGGCCCGGCAAACGAATGTCGCTGACCACGACCCGAGGCGGATCAACCGCCAGATGCGCCAGTGCCTGCTCGGCAGAGCCTGCCGAAGTCACACGAAAGCCCCGGGCATGCAGACGCATGGTCAACAGACGAAGGATGTCTTCATCGTCATCGACCACCAGAATGTGCGCCCCATGCGCCACCGACAGCCGGCTCATTTCGCCCCGGACGCGGGGGCCGGACGCGTTGTTTGCCCCCGGGATGGCAAGGTGAGCTCAATATCGGCCAAAGCATTGAGCTTTTCTTGTAGCTCCAGCGTTTTGCGCTGACTTTCCTTGAGTTGCTCCTTCAATTGCGCCCCCTGCTTTTCAGCTTGCGCATCAATTTTCAGACGTTCGTTGTAATTGTCCGTCAGCAGACGAGCCAGGGGAATCAAGGATTGTGCACCGGGATCTGGCGATTTCATGACGCTGTCAAGCAAACCCAATGCCCGATTTAGATCCTGCGCCGCACGGGGATGGCCGAGCAACATGGCAAGGCGCAGTTGATTGGCCGGCAGCGATGGATGCGCACCAAGCGCCGTCCGCTCGCGCGTCAATTCGGTGGCCGACATTCGCTGTAGAGACTGGTAAAAAGCCAGGGCAGGCACGACTTGCGGCACCTTGGCGGTGATCGGCGTTGGTTCGATTTGCTCGTCAGGCGGAAAACCTGCGCAAGCGGTGAGCAGGCAGGCAAGCGATAAAGCCAGCACCTGAGCAAATTTATTGTTCATCCGGTATTTCCACAGAAAAATGCGCCCCTTGCTGGCTCTGCTGGAGCAACACGCGTCCCCCCATGGCCCGAACCAATTCGCGAACGATCGACAATCCAACACCGCTCCCTTTGCGCGGCAATGGCGCGATACGTCGCCCTTGCACAAAAGGATCAAAAATTCGTTGCGCATCTTCTTCTGCGACACCCGGCCCCTGATCGATACAGGTCAGATGCAGGGTTTTGTCCTTATGGATCGCCGTCAGATGAATTTCACCGCCCTCAGGGCTGAAATCGACGGCATTCGACAGCAGGTTATCGAGCACGATGGACAATTTTTCACCGTCCAGCATGATTTTTTCATCCGTTGCCTCGATCATGATTTTGAGATGCCGGGCCTGAATTTGTAATTCTCGACGTTGTACCGCCTCATTCAACAAACTGTTTAATTGCACGAGTGTTGGGCGCAAACGGCGCGCTTCAAAAGTTGCGGCATTGAGGCTGAGCAAACTTTCAATCTGCTGCTGCAAGCCGATAACGTTGTGCTGGAGAATTTCGACCACCTCGCGTTGATTGGCCACCAGCGGACCGGGCACTTCTTCGCGCAGCAATGAAACGCCCTCACGCAAGGCAGTTAGCGGCGTTTTCAATTCGTGCGAAACATGGCGCAGGGCGCGCTCACGATCCGTTTCCAGCTCTGAAAGACGGGTGCGCAGCCAGTCCAGACGCCGGCCAATCTGGCGCAAGTCAGCCGGCCCACCCACCGCCACCGGCTCATCGAAACGACTGGCGCCCAAGCGGGCAATGGCCTGATCAAGTTGGCGCACCGGGCGTACCAACCACCAGCCCATGCCCAACGCCACCAGCAGCGCCCCGGCCAGCGCCAGCAGCATTTGAGCGCCCAAACGCAGGCGATGCGCCTCTAGCTCATCCAGCACCTGCTTGCTTTGAGCCTCAAGCGAACGCTGGCTTGCCTGACGCAACAGGTCATTGAGTTCCGTCAGACGATTCAGCAAGGGAGCCAGTTCAGTTCTGCTGACCCGCTTTTCAAGTCCGCTACGCAAGGCCTCAGCCACCATCTGCCAGCCGCCCAGCAATGGCAACAAACGCCCCTCGGCCTGCCCCTTCAGGCGCTCCACCAAAGCCAGCGACTGCGCCAGGTGCGCCTCAAAACGCTGATGAAAAACCGGGTCGTCAAGCACCAGATACTGCCGGGCGCTGCGTTCAATATCGATCGTGCGCTCCTCCAGTTCCTGAATCGACGCCGTCAATTGCAAGGCGTATTCACTGCTCGCCCGCGATTGCTCGACAAGGCGTTCAAGCAGTAACCAACCATGCAGCGCCGCACCGCCCAAGAGCAGGACAATCATTGCAAACCCGGTCAGCATGCCGTTGCGAAAGGAAATTCGAATCATCAAATCAAATTTTCGGAAAATTTCAGTGTAGACCGTAACAATCTGCCTATCACCCCCAGCAAAGATAATTCAAGCGATAATAAATACACAATAAATCAATACCTTGAACAATATGTCGCCATTATGCGACAGCGCCAGTCCTTACCGGCGCCTTGCTCCCAAGCAACTTAAAAAAACTTGTCGCCGAATCACGACAACTCCGCCTCGGCAAGCTGAGCCGGAATCACGAATAGCCGACTATCCAATTGTTTTTAAATACAAAATAAAACTGGCATAGATATCGCAAAGGGGTTCCCATTTTGCCCCGCTCAACAAAGGAATCACCATGTTTTCAAAACCCAGCATTCTCAATCGCAACGACAATAACTCGAACAAGGATGGACGCAGCCTGAGTAGTCCCAACACACTATCAGCCTCGTTGAGCAATCAAACGCCCTCACCAAAGCCAGCGACGGTCGCGCCACTCGAAGTTACCCCGCCCCCCAAACCGGTTGCCACCAATAGCAGCGAACCGGTGATTGGTGCCCGCCTGATCGTCGGCCCTGATGTAAAACTCAAAGGCGCAGAAATTCTCGATTGCGATACGCTGGTCGTTGAAGGTCGCGTCGAGGCCACGATGGACAGCCGAGTTATCCGCATTGCCGAAAATGGCGCCTTTGCCGGCAAGGTCAGCATTGATATTGCCGAGATTCACGGTCATTTTGAAGGCGACCTGACTGCCAGGACGCAGTTGATCATTCATGCAACCGGACGAGTAAGCGGTAAAATTCGCTACGGGAAGCTGGTTATTGACGAGGGAGGGGAGCTTTGTGGTGACATTAACTCCCTATCCGCAGAAAATTTGCCGTCGCAACAGCAGAGTCGTGAAACCCCGCCGGGCCTCAACGTTATCGCTCTTTGAACCTGGACTTACAGCGCTACCCAATCTCACTCAATGCATATTTCAAGTAGCGCGCTATCCCACCCCGGCCAGGCTGTCACAGTGACTGTTGCGCATCCAACGCAGCCTGACAGCCATGGCGGTTTACTGGTTCGACCAACGCTCAGCCATCGCGAAGCACATGCCTGCCATGAACTGGTGCGCCGCATGTATGCCTGGCGCGGCTATCTGACTGAACCTGCCAGCCCGCATTTGTCACACGACCGACTCACCCTGGCCGCATGGCGCGATGGCGAATTAGCGGCAACCCTGACCCTGTCACGCGATAGCGGCAGCAATCTCTTGGCCGAAGCCCTTTATCCGGCAGAGATTGCTGATCTGCGAAGTAAAGGGCGCGCTATTTGCGAGTACTCGCACCTCGCCATCGACCCGGTGACCAGTTCAACCCAGCTTATGGAACATTTTTTCCGTACAGCCTACGATCTCGCGAAATCCCATTTTTTTGCAAAAGAGGCGATTGTCGAAATCAACCCCAGGCATAGACGTTTCTACGAACGTGAAATTGGATTTACTCAGTTGGGCCCCCTTCGCGTCTGCCCTCGGGTAGACGCCCCCGCCTTGCTCCTCCATCGCGACATGGAACAGCCCCACAAGGCCAGGCTCCGCGTGGCCCGTGGCCATCTTCAATTACCCGACTTGCCAGTCGTCAGGCATCCAATCATGCCTTGAGTGGTTTATCGATATCAGACACCAGCGTTCTTGGGTAAACTGATTCACTTTCTTCGCCCAACCCGAGACCCCATGGCCCAATATGTGATGTCAATGCTGCGCGTCAGCAAAATCGTTCCGCCCAAGCGGCAAATCATCAAGGATATTTCTCTGTCCTTTTTCCCGGGTGCCAAGATCGGCTTGCTCGGTTTGAACGGTTCCGGAAAGTCCACCGTACTTAAAATCATGGCCAACGTGGACAAGGAATACGATGGTGAAGTCCAGCATCTGGCCGGCGTTTCCATCGGCTATCTGCCGCAGGAACCACAGCTTGACCCGACCAAGACGGTCAAGGAAGAAGTCGAGTCCGCCCTTGGCGAAGTGATGCAGGCGCAGGCCAAGCTGGAAGCGGTCTATGCCGCCTACGCCGAAGAAGATGCCGATTTCGACAAACTGGCTGAAGAACAAGCTCGCCTCGAAGCGATCATCGCTACCGCCGGCTCCGACACCGAAGCGCAGATGGAACTGGCCGCCGACGCCCTGCGCCTGCCGCCCTGGGATGCTGTAATCGGTGTGCTCTCCGGTGGTGAAAAACGCCGCGTCGCGCTGTGCAAGCTGCTGCTCGCCAAGCCCGACATGCTGCTGCTGGATGAGCCGACCAACCACCTCGATGCCGAATCGGTCGAATGGCTGGAACAATTCCTCGTCCGCTTCTCCGGTACCGTCGTCGCCGTTACCCACGACCGCTACTTCCTCGATAATGCCGCCGAGTGGATTCTCGAACTCGACCGTGGCCATGGCATTCCGTACAAGGGCAATTACTCCAGCTGGCTGGAGCAGAAGGAAGCCCGCCTGGAAACTGAGAACAAGCAGATCGACGCCCACATGAAGGCGATGAAGCAGGAACTCGAATGGGTGCGTTCCAACCCGAAGGCGCGCCAAGCCAAGTCGAAATCCCGTATCGCCCGTTTCGAGGAACTTTCCAGCCAGGAATACCAGAAGCGCAACGAGACGCAGGAAATCTTCATTCCGGTCGGCGAGCGTCTCGGCGGCAAGGTCATCGAATTCACCGGCGTCACCAAATCTTTCGGCGACAAGTTGCTGATGGACAACGTCAGCTTCACCATCCCGGCAGGTGCCATCGTCGGCATCATCGGCCCCAACGGTGCAGGTAAATCAACCCTGTTCAAGATGATCACCGGCCAGCAACAGCCGGATTCCGGTACGGTCGACATCGGCCCGACGGTAAAAATGGCCTACGTCGATCAGTCGCGCGATTGCCTCGATGGCACCAAGACTGTTTTCGAAGAACTGGCTCAGGGCAGCGACATCCTGCAAATCGGCAAGTTCGAAATGCCGTCACGCGCCTACATTGGTCGTTTCAACTTCAAGGGCGCCGATCAGGGCAAACAGGTTGGCAATCTATCCGGCGGTGAACGTGGCCGTTTGCATCTGGCCAAAACGCTGATGACTGGCGGCAATGTCCTGCTGCTTGATGAACCGTCCAATGACCTTGACGTGGAAACGCTGCGCGCACTGGAAGATGCGCTACTCGAATTCCCCGGCTGTGCGATGGTCATCTCGCACGATCGCTGGTTCCTCGACCGCATTTGTACGCACATCCTGTCGGCCGAAGGTGATTCGCAGTGGAATTTCTTCACCGGCAACTATCAGGAATACGAGGAAGACAAGCGCAAGCGGCTGGGTGAAGAAGGTGCAAAGCCCAAGCGGATTCGCTACAAACCGATCACGCGGTAAATTTTGGCCGGTTTTTGCGGTTGACCGTAGAAACTGCGGGTGCGGGGGGCCACCATGACAGCCCCCTGCCACCCCGACCGACTAGCGCTGCTGGTCGAACAAAATCCAGCGCCAGCAAGGTAATCCCAATTCGCTAGAGACCAGCAGTGCGTCGCCACTCCGGCGAAGGAGGATTTTAATTTTTGGGCAAAAAATCAGGTTGACCGTAACCAGCCTTTACCCAAGGCGGCGGCGATGAATGCACGGGTATCAGCGGCGATTGCTTCGGCATGTTCGGGATAGCTGGCGCTTAAATCGGCGATGATCGCTTCGCCGTTGCGCTCGCCGTCGCAGCGCTTGAGAATTTCAGCAGCGGACGGGTTGAGTTTGATCAGGCCTTCGGGGTAAAGCAGGATGTAGGCATCCTGGCTCGCCTCCCAACGCAAGACATAGTGCGGACTCAGCACCGGGCAGGTGTTGGTGACGGTTTCCATGGTGACTCTCCTGATAATTCAAACAGGTGGCAACGCCAGGCGCTGCCACCCTGCAACTTAACGTACGTAAACGTAGGCGGTAACTTCAAAGCCGAGGCGGATTTCGCAGTACGCAGGGGTTTGCCAGTTCATGTGTGTCTCCTTGGAATTTACGGAGCGACACCCTGCCGCTCCTGTATTTCATTATTCGCAAAGTGCGTGCCAAGCACTACCCGGCTTTCACGAAAAGCCGGTAGTGAAAATCATGAGACTTTGGTCATCGGGGTATACGCGCCCCAGCCTTCGATCTGCACCGGGCAGTGGGCGAGCAGCATGGCGTCGAGCATCGACCACAGCAGGTCGAGCTTGAACTGGAGAATGTCCAGCGCCCGCTCCTGCAATTCCCGGGTATTGAAATGGCCGAGCGTGATGCGCAGGCCGTTGATCACATCGCGCGGCGCCTCGGTCAGGCGACGCTGGAAATAGTCGTAGCCCTCCGCTTCGATCCACGGGTAATGGGCCGGCCAGTGGTCGAGGCGGGATTTATGGATGGTCGGCGCGAACAGTTCGGTCAGCGACGAGGCAGCCGCTTCCTGCCAGGGCACGCGGCGGGCGAAATTGACGTAAGCGTCGACGGCGAAGCGCACGCCGGGCAGCACCAGTTCCTGCGAGACGATCTGCTCGCGGCTCAGGCCGACCGCCTCGCCGAGGCGAATCCACGCCTCGATGCCGCCAGCCTCGCCGCCGTAGCCGTCGTGGTCGAGAATGCGCTGCACCCAGTGGCGGCGCACTTCGCGGTCCGGGCAATTGGCCATGATCGCGGCATCCTTGACCGGAATGCTGACCTGGTAGTAGTAGCGGTTGGCGACCCAGGCCTGGATCTGCTCGCGGGTGCACTTACCCTCGTGCATCATCACCTGATACGGGTGGTGAATGTGGTAGCTGGTGCTGCGCGCCCGCAGTTGGGCCTCGAACTCTTCCGGGGTCCACGGCTGCAATTCGTTCATTTTCATTATTTGTCTCCGTACTCGATAAGCATTCCGTCAAAGGCGAGTTCGATGCCGGCAGCGCGCAACTCGGCACGCTCCGGCGACGTCTCGTCCAGGATGGGATTGGTATTGTTGATATGAATCAGCACCTTGCGCGGCTTCGGGTAGTTGGCCAGCAGCGCCATCATGCCGTCCGCCCCCGACTGCGGCAGATGGCCGATTTCGCGGGCGGTCTTGGTCGAAAGACCGGGGCGGATCATCTCGTCATCAGTCCAGAAGGTGCCGTCGAGCATCACGCAGTCGACATCGGCCAGGAAGGGGGCGAGATGCGGCTCCATGGCGCCAAAGCCCGGCGCATAGAAAACCTTGTGGCCGCTGGTGGTGTCCTCGATCAGCATGCCGATGTTGTCGCCCGGATGTGGATCGTTGCGGTGCGGCGAATACGGTGGCGCCTTGCTGGACAGCGGCACCGGCGTGAAGCGCAGCCCCGCCGCCCCGGGAATGGTAAAGGGCGACGGGGGGACAACGGAGACCGGTTGCCAGCGCACCGCGCAAAAGTGCGACAGGACATTGAAAATCGGGTTGCCGGTGGTCAGATCCTCGCGCACCTGCGGGGTGCACCAGATATCCAGCGGCTTGCCTTCGCGCAGCATAAAGAGGCCGGTGGTGTGGTCGATCTGGGCGTCGATCAGCACGACGCCGGCAATCCCCGTATCGCGCAGAGCGCGGCCCGGCTGCAGGGCGGGATTGGCGCGGATCTGGCTGAGAATGTCGGGCGAAGCGTTGAACAACACCCAGTCGACGCCATTGGCGCTGACTGCGATCGACGATTGCGTACGCGGCGTAGCCTGCACACTGCCATCGCGCACCCCGGCGCAATTGCGGCAGTTGCAGTTCCACTGCGGGAAGCCGCCACCGGCGGCAGAACCAAGGACAAGTATTTTCATGCCCCCAGTGTGCCCCGAGCGCCTGCCGCTGCCCTGCACAAAAGCGCCAAAAACACCTCATGGTTTTCTGGAGATGCGCGCCGCCAAGGTTGGCACAAAACAAGCGCATCTTTTTTTGCCGTCTTTTCGCCGTTGACCGCAACAAGCCGGCAAAACTGTACCGTTTTTAAGCAAGCGTTCGCTTTTGTCACATCCAACCTCAGCCGGATAGCCAATTTACGACGTTCGCTGGCATAGCACGCTCCTTGCTGATGCCAATAGCCATAAAAAATGCACACCAAATATCATAATCAGCGAAAGCAACATGGAGACACACAATGAAGCCTGAGGACTTACTGCGAGACGCACTGGAAATCCACGCCCCATGGCAGATCATCCGCATGCGGAACGATCTAGGAAAAGGCCAGATCGACCTCTGGGTTGCCCAGGACTCGGCCAGAAGCGGCTGGTTCTTTGGCTCACGCAGCAAGATCGACCAAGCCAACGAACGGATCTGGCGCCACTTCAATATTGGTAACGCCCGCTGTATCGTCCATGCCGTTCCACCCGCCGAGGCGGCCAACGAGCAAGCCAACGCCAGCCTGCAGTGGCTGGGAGAAGACGACCAGCCGTTCACCCACGGCCTGTCCCGAAAAATTGCCGGGATGTTCATGGAAGGCCTCAGCTTTCCGGCGATCTGCTCTGCCCTGGATATTTCCGTCACCGAACTCTGGAAGTTCAAGTATCGCCTGGACAGCGGCCAGTCCGGATTATCGGGCGCCAAGCAGCCCCTCGCTGGTGATCAGCTAGACTCGGCGATTCCTGGCCCCAATGACCCGATCTGGGAGAAACTGCTCGAAGGCTCTATTAGCATCGACATCCGCATTCTTAGTCTGAAGCTATTATTCACCAAACTGCGCGGGCAATTTTCCAATATTTCCGACAGTGAAGTCCGTATCCTCAAGGCACACGAAATGCAACGCTATTTTGTCCGCCACGAAAAATTACTCGGCCATGAATTGGCGCAAATAACCCGTCTTTGACCGCTACCGCTGGGAAAAATCATGAAAACAGAACAAGGATTGATGTCGCTAGCCAGCGCCACCGAGCTGATCCGCAAAGGCAAATACCTGAGCATCGCCGGTGATGAAACCGCCCTGCGCCAGCTCCCGACCGGCCACTGGATAGGCGGCACCATCCCCTATTTCATGGCTACCGAGGGCGGGATGGTGAGCCGCGAGCAAGTCTTTGTCACCGAAGTCAGCGGCTTTGGTTCAGCTCCGCAGATGCGCTTTTACGACCCGGGTTCGCTGGCGCAAATCTGCCGCAATGCGCCAGAAAACGGCTACAGCATCATCATCATCCCGGCCTTCAGCAACAGCCACGCCAGCTTCGCGCGCAATGCGCCGAACTACGAGGAGATGTACATGAAGC
>JAQTZQ010000182.1 GCA_028687645.1 Rhodocyclaceae bacterium | reverse complement strand
GCATCACGGCCTTGGCCTCAGTCACCGGACCGGCGGCACCGCCACAGATATCGATGACCAGTTGCGTGGCGCGCTCGATAGCACGGCGAGTTCCACCAAAATCAACACCGCGTTCAAAGCGATGCGACGCATCGGAACCAAAACCGTAGCGACGGGCGCGACCAGCGATGGCCTTCGGTGCGAAAAAGGCGGATTCGAGGAATAGTTCGCTGGTTTCCAGCGTGATACCGCTCTCCTCGCCGCCCATAATACCGGCCATGGCCAACGGCTTGGTGTCGTCAGCAATAACCAGGATATCTGCATCAATCGCGATGGTCTGCTCGTTCAACAGCAGCAGCTTTTCTCCCGGCTTGGCCATGCGGGCATGCACGGCGCCTTGCAGCTTGGTGTTATCGAAGGCATGCAGCGGTTGGCCGAGTTCGAGCATGACGTAGTTGGTGACGTCGACCAGTGCGGAAATCGAGCGAATACCGCTGCGTTCCAGGCGCCGCTTCATCCATTCCGGCGTTGGTGCCTTGGCATTGACGCTTTTGAGTACGCGACCGCAATAAAGCGGACAGGCATCTGGTGCATCAAGCACAACGGCGCGTTGATCCGGGATGCTTGCCACGACTTCCGACACTTCGATTAATTTGGCCTGAGCGCCTGCAATGGCAGCTACTTCGCGCGCCACACCAGATAAGGACAAGCAATCAGCGCGATTCGGCGTCAATTTGAGTTCAAACTGGTTGTCGTCGAGATCGAGATAGTGGCGGATCGATTGACCGACCGGCGCATCAGCCGGCAACACCAGCAAACCGGAAGCCTCTTCAGCAATGCCAAGCTCTTTGGCCGAACAAAGCATGCCAGACGACTCAACACCGCGCACTTTGGCGATCTTGATAACAAAATCGCCGGGCAGCTTGGCGCCGGGCAAGGCGCATGGAACACGCAGGCCAACGGCAACATTCGGCGCGCCACAGACGATGGTCGTCGGCTCACTGCGGCCCGTATCGACCTTGCAGACGTTCAGTCGATCAGCATCGGGATGCTTGACGACTTCCAGCACCTGCGCGACGACGACATCGTTGAATTGCAGGGCAACCGGCTCCAGGCCCTCGACTTCGAGGCCGGCCATGGTCAGCAGATGGGAAAGCTCCTCGCTCGACAACTGGGTGTCGACAAGGGTACGCAACCAGGATTCAGAGAATTTCATGCGAATTGCCTCAGGAAACGGAGGTCGCCTTCAAAGAAGAGGCGCAGGTCGTTGACGCCGTAACGCAGCATGGTCAGGCGATCCTGACCGAAGCCGAAGGCGAAGCCAGTGTATTTTTCGGGATCGATGCCGGCAATACGCAGCACGTCCGGATGCACCATGCCGCAACCGGCAATTTCCAGCCAGCGGCCTTTAAGGGCACCTGTCATGAAAGCGACGTCGATTTCGGCCGACGGCTCGGTAAACGGGAAGAATGAAGGACGGAAACGCACCACGAGATCGTCAGTCTCGAAGAAGCTCTTGAGAAAATCGGCAATGACGCCCTTGAGGTCGGCAAACGAAACACCTTCACCGACCCACAGGCCTTCAACCTGATTGAACATCGGCGAATGGGTCGCATCGGAATCGACGCGATAGACTCTGCCCGGCGCAATGATGCGAATTTCAGGCATATTTTCCAGTTGACCGTAACGTTTTACATGCGCCTGCATATAGCGCGCCTGGATTGGGCTGGTATGGGTCCGCAGCAGCACCTTGTCGGCAAGGCTGCCGTCCGGGTTCTGTAGGTAAAATGTATCGTGCATCGAACGCGCCGGGTGATCCTCGGGCGTGTTCATGGCCGTGAAATTAAAAAAGTCTTCCTCGATTTCAGGGCCATCGGCCACTTCGAAACCGATGGAACGGAACAATGACTCAATCCGTTCCAATGTTCGTGTCACCGGATGCAAACCGCCACGCGCTTCAGCGCGTCCAGGCAGCGTAACATCGAGAGCTTCTTCAGCCAGGCGCGCATCAAGCGCAGCCTTGCGGATCGCTTCGCGGCGCTCGTTAAGCGCAGTTTCAACCGCCGTCTTGGCGACATTGATCGCGGCACCGGCAGTTTTTTTCTCTTCCGGTGGCAGCTTGCCCAAGCCTTTGAGAAGTTCGGTGATCTGCCCGCTCTTGCCGAGGAAACGGGCTTTTACCTGTTCCAGCGCATCGGGGTCAGAAATGGCAGCGAATGCCGACTGGGCTTCGCTAACGATTTGATTTAGATTGTCCATAAACATCCACCAACAAAACCACCAACAAAAAAGGAGGCTTGCGCCTCCTTTTTTTATTTACGCTTTCGCTCAGGCGCCGAGCTGTGCCTTGGCCTGATTGGCCAGAGCAGCAAATGCCGGATGATCAAAGACGGCCAGATCAGCCAGAACCTTGCGGTCAACTTCGATATTGGCCTTCTTCAGACCGTTCATGAAGGTGCTGTACTTCATGCCTTCCAGACGAGCGGCGGCATTGATACGAGCAATCCACAGGGAACGGAACTGACGCTTGCGTTGACGACGGTCACGGTACTGATATTGACCGGCCTTCATCACCGCCTGTTTGGCGATGCGGTATACGTTCTTGCGACGACCGCGATAACCCTTGGCCTGAACGAGAATCTTCTTGTGACGCGCGCGCGCCGTTACACCACGTTTAACTCTAGGCATCTCTTATCTCCTTATGCGTAGGGCATCATGGCGCGAACGGATGCTGAATCGCTCGCATTGACAGTAACGGTACCGCGCAAATGGCGTTTAACCTTAGTGGTCTTCTTGGTCAGAATGTGACGCTTGAAGGCTTGACCGCGCTTGATGGAACCACCGGCGCGGATCGAGAAACGCTTTTTGGCGCTGCTCTTGGTCTTCATTTTGGGCATTTAGATGCTCCTTAATGACATGCCGTCAGGTGATTCCCCACGGGAATGCTTTGACTACCCGAAAGCACTTATAACAACTGTGCTACTACTTCTTCTTGGCCGGGGCGATGATCATGATCATCTGACGGCCTTCCATCTTCGGCATCTGCTCAACTTGGCCAACGGCCTCGAGATCTACCTTGATTCTTTCCAGCTGACGCATCCCGATTTCCTGATGCGACATTTCACGACCCCGGAAGCGCAAAGTCACTTTGACTTTGTCGTCATCTTCCAGGAAACGCGTCATATTCCTGAGCTTGATCTGGTAATCGTTTTCGTCCGTACCCGGGCGCAACTTGATTTCCTTGACCTGCACTTGCTTCTGCTTCAGCTTCGCCTCGTGCGCGCGCTTCTGCTCCTGGTATTTGAATTTGCCGTAGTCCATGATGCGGCAGACTGGCGGCGTGGCAGTAGGAGCGATTTCAACCAGATCGACCCCGGCCTCTTCGGCCATTGCCAAGGCTGCGCGGACATTCATGATGCCCAACTGCTCGCCTTCCAAACCCTGGAGACGAATCTCCGGCACTGTTATTTCTTCGTTGAGGCGATGCGCCTTGTTCTGAGCTATGGTGAAACCCCCGAAAACATCAATAATTAAGCCGTGCCACTACGCGCCGCGACTTCCCCTTGGAGTCGCTTGATCAGGTCATCCACGGACATTTGTCCGAGATCCTGACCACCGCGTGTACGCACGGCCACCAGTCCTTCTGCTTTTTCCTTATCACCCACAACGAGCTGATAAGGCAGTCGGTTCAAGCTATGTTCCCGGATTTTATAGGTTATTTTCTCATTGCGCAAATCCGCATCGACCCGAAAGCCCGCCTGATGCAGCTTTTGCGCCAACTCAGCAGCATAATCTGCCTGCTTTTCGGAAATGTTGAGCACCACCGCCTGCACCGGCGCCAACCACAACGGCAAGGCACCCGAGAAGTTTTCGATCAGGATGCCGATGAAGCGCTCCAGCGAACCCAGGATGGCGCGGTGCAGCATGACCGGCACCTTGCGCGTATCGTCTGGCGCCACATATTCAGCCCCGAGACGCCCCGGCATCGAGAAATCGACTTGAATGGTGCCGCATTGCCAGGTACGGCCAATCGCATCCTTGATGTGAAATTCAATCTTCGGGCCGTAGAAAGCGCCCTCGCCCGGCAATTCCGTCCATTCAAGACCAGAAGCACGCAAGCCAAGGCGTAAGGCATCTTCGGCCTTATCCCAAACCTCATCAGAACCAACGCGGCTATCAGGGCGCAAGGCCAACTTGACGGCCACATCGTTGAAGCCAAAGTCGGCATAAACCTGCTTGACCAGCGCATTGAAGGCAGTTACTTCGGACTCAATCTGGTCTTCGGTACAGAAAACATGACCATCATCCTGGACAAAACCACGCACGCGCATCAGGCCGTGCAACGCACCCGTCGGCTCATTACGGTGACAGGAACCAAACTCGCCGTAACGCAGCGGTAGTTCGCGGTAGGAGCGCAAGCCGGCATTGAAAACCTGAACGTGGCCCGGACAATTCATCGGCTTGACCGCGTAATCGCGATTTTCCGATGAAGTGGTGAACATGTTGTCTTTGTAATGCTCCCAGTGACCGGATTTTTCCCACAGGGTTTTATCCAGAATCTGCGGACAACGAACTTCCTGGTAGCCATTATTGCGATAAACGGCGCGCATGTACTGCTCGACCTCTTGCCAAATTGCCCAGCCTTTTGGGTGCCAGAAGACCAAGCCAGGCGCTTCGTCCTGCATGTGAAAGAGATCGTATTGCTTGCCCAGACGGCGATGATCGCGCTTCTCGGCCTCTTCGAGCATATGCAGATAGGCGTCGAGATCTTCCTTTTTCGCCCAAGCCGTGCCGTAGATGCGCTGCAACTGCTCGTTGCGATGATCTCCACGCCAGTAGGCGCCAGCTACCTTCATCAGCTTGAAAATCTTGAGTTTGGCGGTCGTCGGGACGTGCGGGCCGCGGCAGAGGTCGATGAAATCACCTTCGCGATAAAGCGAAACCTGCTGGTCGGCGGGGATGGCGGCGATCAGTTCAGCCTTGTATTTTTCACCCTTGCCGAGGAAAAACTGGACGGCATCGTCACGCGACCAGACTTCACGCGTTACCGGGATGTCTTTTTTTGCCAGCTCGGCCATACGTTTTTCAATCGCCGTCAAATCTTCCGGCGTAAAGGGGCGCTTGTAGGCGAAGTCATAATAGAAGCCGTTTTCAACGACGGGGCCGATGGTGACTTGCGCTTCGGGGAACAATTCTTTGACCGCGTAAGCCAGCAAGTGGGCCGTCGAGTGACGGATCAGCTCCAGACCTTCGGCATCCTTGTCGGTGATGATTGCCAGATCGGCATTTTCTTCAATGCGGAAAGAGGTATCGACCAGCATGCCATTGACCTTGCCGGCCAGCGCAGCACGCGCCAGACCCGCGCCAATACTGGCAGCGACTTCAGCAATCGTTACCGGCTGTTCAAATGAGCGGATCGAACCGTCGGGGAGTTTGATATCAGGCATGGCTGACCTCTGGGCAAAAAAAAAGCGCGGTGTGAGCCGCACTTTTTTGGTCGAACAGCGCTAACTCGATTAGGGTTTCTGAATTGCGGTGCAAGTTCGGAAAGTCATCAATTTAGCGCTGTCAGGAATTTGGTAGGCGGTATTGGAATCGAACCAACGACCTCCACGATGTCAACGTGGCGCTCTAACCAACTGAGCTAACCGCCTGAAGAGACGCGCATTATACGGAGCCGCCAGACGATGTCAACGCTGTTGCAACAAATACGTAGAAGCGAAGTACACTCCCGGCTCAATGAATGGAGTTCTCTATGAGTGAAGGCTGGATTATTTTTGGACTCTGCGTAGTTTTTGTTCTGGGTGCCGCTACGCGCTTGGTCAGCAATCGCGATCAGACGCCCCTGCCGCCGCCCAAGGAAACCTTGCGTGACTGGCGCAAAGAAAGGTGAGGACAATGAATTGATGGAGACCCGCATTACCGAATTGGAAATCAAGATCAGCTATGCCGAAGATCTGGTCGACGAGTTGAATCGTCTGGTCTTTCGACAGCAGCAGCAAATCGATTTTCTCGCCAGGGAACTCAACACCCTGCGCCAACAACTGCCCGCTTCTGCTCCGACGCAGACGAATAGCCTGCTTGATGAACTACCACCACATTACTGAGCCAACCTTGCCGCAACCCGTTACCATTATTTATCACGCTGCCTGCGCCGATGGCTTTGGCGCTGCATTCGCCGCCTGGAAGCATTTTGGCCCGACCGCACGATTTTGCCCCATGCATCACGGCGAAGCTTGGGAGCCCCTGGCGCTTACTGGTCACGATGTCTTCATTCTCGATTTTTCGTTTTCCCGCGCGGCGCTTGAGGCAATGGCTGCCAGCGCAAATTCGGTAAGCCAAATTGATCACCATGCTTCAGCTCGATCTGCATGGGCAGGTTTGCTGCTTCAGCACAACAACGGACTGGAGCAATTCAACCACCCGTCGCTGCCGCTGAACATTATTTTTGATCTCAACAAATCGGGAGCTCGATTGAGCTGGGAGTATTTTCACCCCGACACCCCCCTCCCATTACTACTCGCACATATTGAAGATTCTGATCTCTGGCGCTTTGCCATTGAAGGAACGCGGGCCTTTGGTCGGGCGCTGCGCTTGCTACCCTTTGAATTTGCGCTCTGGGATCAATTGCTGGCAGCGACCGCAACGACCTCAAACCCGCGCTATCAGGCGATGCTGCTTGAAGGCGATGCGATTGAGCGCTTTTTCGAGCGCGAAGTAACGCGGCTTGCCGATAGCCGACTAGTGATGGCGGCCACGCTGCGGGGTGAGCCGCTCGATGACTTGCAGTCCATTCGTCACGGTCAACCGCTGATTTCAGCCGAAAATTCAATCTGGCAGGCAATTAGCGGATGGGCAATCAATGCCGACAGCCTGTTTTCCTCTGAACTCGGCCATCGCCTGGCCGCGCAAAGCAACACCTTCGGCCTGATCTGGCAATTGGCCGCTGATGGCGAAATCAAGGTATCGCTACGCGCTGCCGGAGCAGTCAATGTCGCTGAAATTGCCAGTCGTTATGGCGGTGGCGGCCATCCCAACGCGGCCGGTTTTCGCCTGCCCGCCGCCGTATTCTTCAGTGAAGTGCTGGGACTGCGCAATTAAGCTTGGCAGTTCGCTTTGATATCAA
>JAQTZQ010000025.1 GCA_028687645.1 Rhodocyclaceae bacterium | reverse complement strand
CAGTCGTTCCTATCAGACCGAAGCCTTCACCAGCGAGTCGCCGTTTCAGTATTACAGCAACCAGGCGCCGGAAAAAGCCTGTGAAATCGCTCGCCGGGCGCTGCTCAGTCAAGGCTATCAGGTCGAGGAACTCAAGCCCGGCAACGTCCGTGGTGAAAAGTATTTTCGCCCGACGCCGGATGAGGGCACGCGCCTGAGCATTTCACTGGTTTGCCTGCCGAGCAGCTTGGGCACGGTGATTTACGCCAGCGCCCAGGAAACCCAGTTCGAGATGAAATCAAAAGGCAGCAATGCCGGCGTCAGTGTCACCGCCTTCGGTTCGATCTCGCTGCCGTGGTCTATCGATAAAGATACGCTGGTCAAAGTCGGCGAAGAAACGGTCACGGCGCCCAGTTTTTACCAGCGGCTATTCGACCTGATCAAGTCGCTGGATTCTTGATTTAATCCCGGCTCGACATATCATGAATTGACATGAACGTTTCCGGACTATCCCCTTCCAGCAGTGCCTACACATCAACCCTGAACCGGTCGATGGGGAGCGGTGCGGCGCCCGCAGATGGCAAGCCGGAAAAAGCCAAGTCCGGCGAGTTGAGCCCGGAAGATGCCGCACAGGTTGCCAAGCTCAAACAAATCGACCGCCAGGTCAGGCAGCATGAGCAGGCGCATATGGCGGCAGCGGGCGGCATGGCGACCTCGGGTGCCAGTTTCACTTATACAAAAGGGCCGGATGGCGTCAATTATGCGGTGGGCGGTGAGGTCGGCATCAGCACCTCACCCGGTAGAACACCGGAAGAAACCATCCAGCGGGCGCGAACCATACGCGCGGCGGCGCTAGCCCCTGCCGACCCTTCCGGCCAGGATCGCGCCGTGGCAGCGCAGGCGGCCAAAATGGAAATGGAAGCGCGCATGGAACTGGCGCAGCAATCCCAGGACAAGGCGCCAGAAGCCGAGGATCCGAGTGCGCGGCGTCAGTCTCAGATTGATAGCTTTTACGGCGCATCGTCGGGTAGTGCCGGGCAAGCTGTCAGCACCTATGCCTAGCCAGCAAAATATTGATTTAACCCCTTTCAACACCCTCGCCCTGCCCGGCAAGGCGGCGCGCTATCAAAAAATCACTGCCCCGGCGCAGTTGACCGCCGGTGATTTGGCCGAGGGAAAGCGCTTTATCCTTGGCGGCGGCAGCAATCTGGTGCTTATCGGCGACTTCGACGGCCTCGTTTTGCACATCGCCATCCCCGGTAAACGCCTGCTCAAGGAAGATAGCGAGGCGTTCTACATTGAAGCCGGGGCCGGTGAAAACTGGCATGACTTTGTGCAGTGGACTTTGCAACAGGGTTGGCCGGGGCTGGAGAATTTGAGCCTGATCCCCGGCACGGTGGGCGCTGCGCCGATCCAGAATATCGGCGCGTATGGGCTGGAGGTTGGCGATTGCCTGCATTCCGTTAGCGCCTGGGATTTCAAAAATCAGGCGTTTTTCAGCGTTGACCGTAACCATTGCCGCTTCGCCTATCGTGACAGCCTGTTTAAACAGGAAGGCTGGCATTTGAATGGGCAAATCGCGATCAGCTCAGTCATTTTTCGTCTGCCCAAAGCGTGGACGGCAACTATTCGCTACGCCGATGTGACGCAGGAATTGGCCGCACAACAAATCGCCAGCCCAAGCCCGCAAGATGTTGCCGACGCGATCATAAGCGTTCGCCAGCGCAAATTGCCGAACCCGGCAGCGATCCCCAACTGCGGGAGTTTCTTCCACAACCCTGTCGTTCTCCCTGAGCAAGCAGCGCTACTCAAGGCTGCCCACCCTAGCTTGGCGCAATATTCGCAACCAGATGGCCGGGTCAAACTGGCCGCCGGTTGGCTGATCGAACAGGCGGGCTGGAAAGGCAAAAACCTCGGCCCGGTGGGCATGTACGAAAAGCAGGCGCTGGTGCTGGTCAATCGCGGTGGGGCGACGGGATCAGACGTCAAGCGCACCATGGCTGCCGTGCAAGCCGATGTGTTGGCCAAATTCGGCGTCGCGCTTACTCCTGAACCGATTTTTCTCTAACAAACAGACAGCCGGCGATACCCCTCGCCACGGCATCGGCCATCAAAGCCTGACGTTGCGGGTCGCGCAATTCCAGCTCTTCTTCGCGGTGCTTGATCACCCCAGCCTCGAACAGCACGGCGGGCAGCTTGGTGCGATAAAGCACCACCAGATTGTCGTAATACCAGACACCATTCTCAGCATCAGCAGCGAGGTGTTTGCGCCCGTGCCACGGCGTCGGGATAAAACCCGCCCGCCGTAACTGACTGCCAATACTTGAAGCGCAACGCAGGCTGGTGGCCAAGTCCGGGCTATTGGCCGAGACAAACAGGCCAAAGCCGCGCTTGGCCTCGGTATAGCTCGCCTCGCTGCCATCCCAATCCCAGAACGACAGATATTGCTCACTGATCGAATCGTGGTGGATAGCGATAAAAAAATCAGCCTTGCCAGCCAGTTTGGGGCGCTCCGCCAGAAGGCGCACGCTGCCGTCAAAATTTACCTCACGCACCGCCAGCCCACGCGCCGTCACGGCTCCGGCAAGCACGCCGGCAAACTCGCGATTGAACTCAAATTCGCTACGCCCACGGGCACTCAGCGCGCCGGAATCGGTCAGATGGTGGCCGACATCAATCGCCACCAGCGGTGCCGCGTAAAGTGTGACGGTCAACGACGAAAACAGGGCTAAAAATGCAAGACGATGAAAAATCATGCGTGAATTATCCCTGTAATTTAATATCAGCGTTTTCTGAACAAGGATCCAAAGCATGCGTTATCTGCCTGCACTTCTCATCTTTGCCGCTTTGCCAACTTTTGCCGAAGGACTCTCTGGCGAGCAGGTATACAACAGCACCTGCGTTGAATGCCACGGCACAGGCAAAGACAAGGCACCGATATTCGGCAACAAAAAAACCTGGGGAAAACTGGTGCGCGAAGGCCTGGATGATCTCGTTCCGGCGGCCCTCGGCGGCATCCGCAAAATGCCGGCCAAAGGCGGAAATCCCAGCCTCAGCGATCTGGAAGTCGCCCGTGGCGTGGTTTACCTGGCCAATGCCGGGGGTGGAAAGTTTGCCGAACCGAGCGAAAAAGAGGCCGCCCGCTGGCGCGCCAAGGCCGACAAGAAAAAGCCGTAACCCGCCTGAAACACAAGACTGGCGCTAGTTTGCCCCGACGCTGTTGGGTTATAGTTTGGCGCTTGTTCCCCGGACAATAAAACCATGAGCGAAGAGACAACTTTCCCACGCGGCACTTCCGCCCACATGCCGGATCTCAACTGGAGCCAGGTGCGTGAAACCGTACTGATGCTGGAACTGGCCGCCGTCCAGATCGAAGCGGCGATGAAAGACAGCAATGCCTCGGTTGAAGTGCTGACTGAATCATTCACCACCATGGCCGGTTACATGCGGATGATTTCCGACACCGTGCAAACCCTGCCCGATCAGGGTGAGGTCGGTGCCGCCAAACAAAATCTCAGCGGCGTTTCCGAGCATGTATCGAGCATGGTGCATCAGGCCATCATCGCCTTCCAGTTTTACGACAAACTGGTGCAGCGCCTGGCCCACGTTGGCATCAGCCTGGGCGGCCTGAGCGCCCTGGTTTCCGAACCGCAGCGGCTCTACAACCCGGCTGAATGGGTCGGCCTGCAAAGCTCGATCAAAGCCAAATATTCAACGCGCGATGAAATTGCCATGTTCGATGCCGTCATGAATGGCGTACCGGTACAAGAAGCAGTCGCCAAATTCATGGCGGACATGAAAGAGAAAAGTGACGATATCGAGCTTTTTTGAGGCCTGAAAATAGCCCCCATGGCCGACCTCCCGCTTAGCGCTGACATTCTTGAGCAAGCCCTGGGCAATGCCGGGATCGGCTGCTGGGTATGGCACCCGGCAGAGCACAGCGCGCGCGCTTCGGCCAACTTTCAGCAACTGTTCAACTGCCCGGCCAGCGCGCTACCCACAGCACCCGAACAGTGGCTGACCTGGGCGCATCCGGATGACCTCAAGTCCTTCCAGACCCTGCTCGAAGCGCAGTGTAACGAGGACAGCAGCCATCGCTGCACCGCTCGTCTGCGCCAGGGCAAAGGCGTATGGTCGTGGTTTGAAATTGCTTGTAGACGCCTGGGCGGTGATGGACAGTCGCTGGAAATTCTCTACACCTTCAGTGACATCACCCGGCAAAAGCAGGCTGAACAGGCATTGCGTGACAGCCAGATTCGCTACGGCGCACTTTATGCCACCTCGCCGCTGGCTTTTATATTGTGGGATCGCCACGGCCACATTACCGAATGGAATCGCCGTGCCGAAGCGCTATTTGGCTGGACGATCACTGAAATCATCGGCAAACCAGTGCATCGCCTGTTGCTACCGGAAGATCAGCGCGACGCCTTCAGCACTTCGATCAAGGCGCTGACGCAAGGCACCGGGGACGGCAGTTTCAGCGGCCCGGCAATGGGCAAGGATGGCCTGCTACGCCAATGTAGTTGGCACAATGTGGCCTTGCGTACGGTCAACGGTCGATTGATCGGCATTTTGTCATTGATCCAGGACATCACCGAGCAGCGCCAGGCGCAACAATCGCTGGAGAAAAGCGAAAAAACTTACCGCACGCTGGTAGAAACCTCGCCGGATGCCATCTTGCTCCTCAGTCTCAACGGCCAGATTACGATGGCCAACCAGCAGGCGCAGAAACTTTTTGGCCTCCACGAATTTGATGAGCTCACTTCAAGCAATTTGAACGACTTGTTGGCGCCCACTGAAAGCGGCGAAAGCGCTGCCGATTTCCTCAAAAATCCTGACGAATACGCCGGCCTCATCGTCAATCGCGAGTTCTCCATGCGGCGCCGTGGCGGCCTTCGTTTCGATGCAGCGGTTGCCTTCACCACCATTTCCGACGCCCTGGGCCGCGCCACCGGCATGGTCTTTTTCGCCCGCGACATTACGCAACGTCTGCAAGCAGAACGCGAGTTGGCGGCCTACCACCAGAACCTCGAACGCGTCGTCAGCGAACGCACCGCCGAGCTGAAAATTACCCAATCCAGTCTGGCGCAGATCATTGACGGCAGCCCGGTGCCAACCTTGGTACTCGGTGCTGATCACAGCATCACGCACTGGAACGCCGCCTGCGAGAGCATTACCGGCCTCAAGGCCAGCGAGATGATCGGCACCCGGCAACAATGGAAAGCCTTTTATGCCCGCGAGCGACCCATCATGGCCGATGCCATCATGGATGGCACGCTGGATCAGCATTACGCCAAAAGCAAAATTCTCTTCCGCCGCTCAAGTGCCGTCGAACACGGCATGGAAGGCGAAGATTATTTCCCGCGCCTGCAACGCTGGCTGTTTTTCACCGCCGCCCCGCTGTTTGACACCCAGGGCAATATCGTCGGCGCCATTGAAACCTTGCAGGATGTGACCGAGCGTAAAACCAGCGAAGCGGCGCTGATCGCCGCCAAAGGCGTCGCGGAAATGGCAGCCACCGCCAAGGCGGACTTTCTTTCCAACATGAGCCACGAAATCCGCACGCCAATGAACGCGGTGATTGGCCTCACCCACCTGCTGCTCAACACCACGTTATCGCCCAAACAGAGCGATTACGTCGCACGAATCAAGGGTGCCGGGCAAATGTTGCTTGGGCTGATCAACGACATTCTCGATTTCTCAAAAATCGAAGCCGGCCAAATGCAGTTGGAGACGACCGATTTCAGTCTCGATGACGTCCTCAACAACGTCTCGACCGTGGTTCAGACGCGGGCGCAGGAAAAGGGCCTGGAGCTGCATTATGTGGTTGATTCTTCAGTCCCCGGCAATCTGCTCGGCGACCCGCTGCGTTTAGCCCAGATTTTGGTCAACCTGCTTGGCAACGCCATCAAATTTACCGCGCAGGGTTCGATCACTGTCTATTTGAATGCCAAACCAAACGCCGATGGCCAGTTAGCACTGGAAGTCGCCGTTGAAGACACCGGCATTGGCATGTCGCCCGAGCAAATGAGCAAATTGTTTCAGGCCTTCAGCCAGGCCGATAGCTCGATCACCCGCCGTTACGGCGGCAGCGGCCTCGGCTTGACCATCTGCAAACGTCTATGCCAGCTGATGGGCGGCGAGATCACGGTCAGCAGCGAATCAGGCAAGGGCAGCACCTTCCGCTTCACGGTCATTTTGCGCGCTGGCAAGCCAAGCAAGCTGCGGGAAGGCCCCCACCTGCGGCGGGTGCTGGTCGTCGATGACAACCCATTGGCGCGTGCCGTGCTCATGCGTCTGCTGGAGAATGCCAGTTGCCAGACCATGTCCGCCGAATCCGGGCAACAGGCACTTGACCTGATTCTGGCGCAAAGCCATGCGCCTTTTGACTGCATCACCATCGATCTCAACATGCCGGGCATGGATGGTATTGAGTTGGCTGAAAACATTCGTCGCCTGGCACCACAACTCAAAGTACGCCTGGTCATGGTCACCGCTGCCGATACCGTTGAAATTGAAAGTGTCGGGCGGCTGGCCGGTTTTGATGCCGTCTTGCACAAGCCCGTCACCGCCGCACAAATCAAACAACTGGTGGACATCGCCAACCTCATACCGCCGGCACCCAAGGTTCAGGCCCCCGCCTTGCTCGCCGGGGTTAGCGTTCTGCTGGTTGAGGACATCCCGACCAACCAACTGATCGCCACCGAGATTCTTGAGTCCTTTGGCGTGACAGTCGAGAGTGCCGATAACGGGCGGATTGCCGTTGATAAGCTGGTCGATCAAAACCGCCAATTCGATATGGTGTTGATGGACATCCAGATGCCGGAAATGGATGGCCTGGAGGCGACACGACGCATCCGCGCCAGCGGTCGGCATGCCAGCCTGCCGATCATCGCCATGACCGCCCATGCCTTCGACGAAGAAAAGCAGCGCTGCGAACAGGCGGGCATGAATGACTTTTTAACCAAGCCAATCGACCCGGCGCTGTTGCAACAAGTGCTTCTGCGCTGGCGCTCAAAGCCCTCGGCGGCAGAAAAAATCAGCCCCAAATTGCCGTCGACCGTAACAAATACAGCCGATTTGCCCGACCTCCCCGGCCTCGACATGGTTGAGGGCTTACGCCTGATGATGAACAAGCCCAAGCTTTACGAACGGGTGTTGCGCGAATTTCACCAGCGCTTTGTCGGCGAAGCGGCACGGATTCGCGAGGCGCTGGCGAGTGAACCGGAAAACGCCAGGCGCATGGCCCACAGTATTAAAGGGCTTGCCGGATCGATCGGCGCGCGCACCCTGCAAACGCAAGCGCTGGCGCTCGAAAGTGCGATTAAATCACACGATCCCGCCTTGACCGATGAGCTTTCCGCTTTTGAACGCGAGCTAGACATTGTCATTGGCGGGATCGCCAGCGGCTTCAAACTGCCTTAAAACGGCGCCGCCGCTTCCCAGACAATATTGGCCTTGGCGTCCCCCTGACTGCTGCGCTCCAGCATGTCGATCAACGGAAATGCACGCGAGCGCATGGCCACCGGCTTTTCACCGCTGCCATCCTCGTCATCGCTCGTTTCACCTTCGCCACGCGCTACCGCCTCACGCAACAGCTTGGCCGCCGGCATCATCTGCTCACGCGTAAACGTACCGCGCGCCGTACATTCCTTGCCAATCGCCCGCAGCAAAGAACCTGCCACTTCGGCAAACATCAACAATTCTCCGGTTTCACTGGATAAAAACTTCACTAACATCAAAATTCCTTTATTCACCGAGGGTTTCAGGTTGTCAGACGCGCGTGCATTCGTGCAAAATGCCATTACGGAGACCCAAAAAAATGCTAACTGATATTACTGCGAATACCTTCGAGACGGGTACTGACGAGATCGAGCGTTTTGCCCTTGAGGAGTGCATCAAGCGCCAGCGTGCCGATCACCGCGTCGCAGTCATGGTTTCCCCCACCAGCCAATGCGAACTGGCGATTAAATTTGCCAAACTGGGTGCCACGGTCACTGCCGTTGATCGTAAATCCAAGTTTGAGTCCATTCAAAATATCGTCACCGCCAGTGGTCTGAGCGCGGCAATCAGTTGTGCCGTTCTGGAACTGCCTGCGATTCCGGACGAACTGCCCAATGAGCCGTTCGATATCATCTTCATCCGCTATGGACTGGGTCATCTGCATTACGAAGAAGCGCGGCAGGTTGTCCGCCAGCTCATGCTCAAATTGCGTATCGGCGGCAAACTTTACGTTTCCATTCTCGGCCTCAAGTCCGAACTGGGTGATGGTTACATTGATGCAGATAAAGATGTGCAAGAACGTTTCTGCTACCTCTCCCCGGCGTTGGTCAAAAAATACGGGATCAAGAGCAAGGTCTGCCTTTACACCGAGCGTAACCTCTTCCTCCTGCTCCTCGAATCGGGCGCCAGCGTCCTGCGCACTTTGACCACCACCTACGGCAACGTCAAGGCGGTTGCGGTTCGGGTTTGAAGCATTTACGGTTTGGCGTTGATCTTGGCGGCAGCAAGATCGAGATCATCGCCCTGAATTTGGATGGTCAGGAATTACTGCGCCGCCGTGTTGCCACCCCGCAAGGAAATTATCAGGCCACAGTTCTCGCCATTCGCGATCTGGTGCTCGGCGCCGAAATCGAACTGGGGCAAAGCGGCAGTGTGGGTATCGGCATTCCGGGTGCCGAATCACTGGTCACCGGGCTGATCAAGAATGCCAATTCCACCTGTTTGATTGGCCAGCCGCTACGCCTTGATCTGCAAAACGCCTTGCAGCGTGATATCCGCCTGGCCAACGACGCCAATTGTTTTTCGCTGTCGGAAGCGATTGACGGCAGCGGGCGCGGCGCGCCAATCGTTTTTGGCGTCATTCTCGGTACCGGCGTCGGTGGCGGCATTGTGGTCGATGGCAAGGTGCTGACCGGCGCCAACGCTATTGCCGGCGAGTGGGGGCACAACCCGCTCCCCTTGCCGGAGCCCTCCGATTTACCCCTGCCACCCTGTTATTGCGGACGCAGCGGTTGTATCGAAACTTATCTTTGTGGCCCGGCGCTGAGCCGCGACCATCAGCAAGCCAGCGGTGAGTTGCTTGAGCCAGGTGAAATTGACCGCCGTGCCAGCCTTGGCGATGCCGCCTCTGAAGCCACCCTGCAACGCTACGAAATGCGCCTGGGCCGGGCGCTGGCCGGCGTTATCAACTTGCTCGATCCACAAGTCATCGTCCTCGGCGGCGGACTGTCCAAACTACAACGCCTTTACCGCAATGTGCCAAAGTATTGCGGTCAACACGTTTTTTCCGATGTTTTTTACAACAAAATCCTGCCGCCCGCGCATGGGGATTCCTCGGGGGTACGCGGTGCCGCCTGGCTGTGGAATTAATGGCACAATCGGCAGACCATGGCAAACGTGATCATTTTTATCGGCAGCATCTCCGCCCTCCCCAATTCCGGACGCCCGACGGGCATGTTCAAACAGCAGGTATTTGGCCCGCTCGAAATCGGCCCTGAAGGTTTTATCGGCGACCAGCAGGCTGATCGCCGCGTCCACGGTGGGCCGGAAAAAGCGGTACACCTCTACCCGGCAACCCACTACGCCAAACTCGCTGCGCGCTTCCCGGACGCGGCCAGCCAGCTCATCCCCGGTAGCCTCGGTGAAAACTTGTCAACCGCCGATCTCGATGAGCACTCGGTACGCATCGGCGACATTTATCGCCTCGGTGAGGCGCGCCTCCAGGTCTGCCAGCCACGCAATCCCTGCTGGAAAATTGATGAGCGCTTCAACGCCGAAGGCATGGCTGCCTTTATTGCCGAACAAGCCTTGACTGGCTGGTATTGGCGGGTGCTACAAAGCGGTCAGGTGCGCCCCGATGAACCTCTCGAACTCGATGTCGCGGCCATTGGCGCCCCGACGCTGGCCGCCGCCATGGCCTTGTGGCAAGTCCATCGTCCGGCGGTCAGCGAACTGGAACAACTCGCCGCCACCCCCGGCATCGCCAGCCATTGGCAACGTAAAATTCTTGACCGTACGCAATGGCTGCGCCAACAGCCGGGCCAACCGCTACCGCCCTTACCACTGTTTCATGTGAAACCAAACACGCCATGAGTGCCCCCGATCCCCGCCAACTGATACTGCGCCTGTTTCTGCCCTTTGCCGCCGGCTATTTTTTGTCCTACCTGTATCGTACGGTCAACGCCGTTATTGGCCCGGTTTTAGCGCACGAACTCTCGCTCGGCGATAACGCCCTCGGCTTGCTGACCAGCACCTATTTCCTCGCCTTCGGCGCCGCCCAGTTGCCGCTGGGCATGTTGCTTGACCGCTTTGGCCCACGCCGGGTTGAAGCCGGCTTATTGCTGATTGCCGCCAGTGGCGCGGCCATTTTTGCCCTATCGGATACGCTTGGCGGTCTGGCGACTGGCCGTGCGTTAATCGGCCTCGGCGTTTCCGCCTGCCTGATGGCCTCGTTCAAAGCCTTCTCTCAATGGTTCCCGCCGGAACGTCTGGCTTCATTGACCGGCTGGATCATGGCGGCTGGAGGCCTCGGTGCGTTGGCCGCTTCAAAACCCCTGGAAATGGCGCTGGGTATTGCCACCTGGCGCGAACTGGCACTCTTGCTGGCAGCATGCACGGTGGCCGTCGCCGCCGCCCTGTGGTTTTTTGTGCCGGACAAGGCCAACGAAGACAAAGGTACCGGGTTTGCCGCGCAGATGGCGGGCGTCAAAGCCATCTTTACCAGCGCTCATTTCTGGCGTTATGCGCCGATGGGCTTCTGGTTCACCGGCGGCTTCATGGCCGTTCAAGGGCTTTGGGTCTCGCGCTGGATGACTGTTATGGAAGGCCTCGATTCCAGCGCAATTGCCGCCCGCCTGACCTGGATCAGCGGCGCCATGCTGGCCGGCTTCCTGTTCATGGGTTTCTTCGCTACGGCGCTGGTGCGGCGCGGCATCAAGCTGGAAAAGGTCTATCTGTGGGCGATGCTGCTCGGCGTCAGTATCCTGCTCACGTTGACCACTCAGCCGAGCATGGCCAGCGCCTGGCTGTGGCCCATCCTCGGCGCCTGCTTTTCGCTCTCCAATATTTCCTATTCACTGGTTGCGCACGCCTTCCCACCGGCGCTTTCCGGGCGCGCTAATACCGCCCTCAACCTGCTGGCCTTTGCCGGTGCGTTTGGCCTGCAATGGGGCATCGGTGTGCTGGTTGATGCCCTGCAAGCCAGCGGATGGTCAGGCGACGCCGCTTTCCGCGCCGCCTTTTATACCCTTTCAGGCGGCCAGTTTCTCGCTTTTCTCTGGCTGCTGCGCCCCGTCCGGCAAAGCTGATACGGCCAGATCTACCTGTTGCATGCCGCCCACCGAACCTGATTCGTTGAGATAAATCCCTGCTGCACGGATTTCACCGAGCAAACCATTGGCTGCATTTTTCAGGCTAAAAGGCGCGTCGACCGCACCGGTATACAGCGCACCAACCCCGCGCGCGGCCAGCGAGCTCCACGAATCACCTGACCATACAGCCAGTTGTGAAAACAGCGGATCGCCCTCGTCAATCCAGCCGTTATGGTCACCATCCAGCGCTGCCAAATCGGCAAAGCCGTTACCGCTTGTGGCGCCGAACAACTCACTGCCATTGTCAGCCTTGCCATTGCCGTTACGGTCAAAAACCAGAAAGCCACTACTGGCCGCCAAACCGGGAATGCTCTCCAGCTTGCCGTCGGAATCCAGATCAAAACTCTGCCGGGCATCCGTCAGCTCAGCCGCCTTGCCGTCAAAATTCAAGACCAGCGGATCGCGCAATACGACTGTTCCGGAATCCTCAAAAACTTTCTCACTTTTGAATTCACGCGCCATGTCGACCGCGTAGCTGAAGTCGATTTCCCGCCCATCGCAAGTCTTGACCCGGCCATTGCCGCACACTGTGGTTTTTTCAAACTCGGTGATCGTCTCGGTCATTTTTTGCTGCCAACTCAGCTCACGCCCACTGGGCAGCTTGGGCGATGCGCCGGAAGAGATATCTTCGGCGGCAAACTTTACCGGATGGGTTTTGCCATCCATTGCCGCCATGATGGCATCGACCAGCGATTGCAGCAGTTTCACCACCCGCTCGCGCTGCGCGTTCTGGCTCTCGGGTTCATCACTGGCCATGGTTTCAAAAATCTGCCGGAAGCCCCGTTCCAGGGTGATTTCAGTGCTCTGACTACGCTCCGCCTCGTGGCTGGCCGATAGTGCCACCGTCGATTCAGCAACTCTCATGCTCATCTCCTTGCAGTGATTGGGAAGACATCACAGCAAGGGTCGTGCCGTTAAAACTCCAGCGGATCGACCTCAATGTGCCAGCGTAATTTTGACGGTGACTTCAAAGCCTCAATCGCCTCGCGCCAACGCGGCAAAAAGGCCTGCATTGCGGGGCGTGAGGCCGATTCAGCGAGCAACTGGCCACGTTCCAGATTCGCCAGGCGCGACATTTTCATCGGGATGGCATCGTAAATCATCACATTCGGATGCTCGGCAATCACCGGCAATTCAGCCGCTGCCTCAAGAAAGGCAATTGAATCAGCCATCGCCGGCGCTTCAGCCCGCAGCATGGCCTGAAAAGCGTAAGGCGGAAAGCCGGCCTGCTCGCGCTCCTTGAGTAAAGTGGCGGCAAAGCCGGGATAGTCGTGGGCGACCAAAGCCGCATAAAGCGAGTGATCCGGGTATTGGGTCTGAACCAGCACCTCGCCCTTCAACTCAGCGCGGCCAGCACGACCAGCGACTTGCATCAACTGGGCAAAAAGTCGTTCCGGCGCGCGCCAGTCGGCGGCAAACAGCGCCGCATCGGCGCCGAGGACGCCAACCAGGGTTAATTTGGGGAAATCATGGCCCTTGGCCAACATTTGCGTGCCAACCAGAATATCCGCCTCGCCGCCGTGAATGCGCTCCAGCATGGCCTCCCATTGCTTGCGACTTTTCACCGAGTCGCGGTCAACGCGCAAAATTCGCGCCTCGGGGAAAGCCTCCTGTAGCCAACCTTCGAGGCGCTGCGTGCCGCGTCCAAAGGGGTGAATATCCTGATTGCCGCAGGTCGGGCAGGCTTTCGGGATGCGATGCTCCAAGCCGCAATGGTGGCAGCGCAACAGGCGATCGGCCAGATGCAACACCATATTGGCCGCACAGCGCGTACAGCGCGAGACCCAGCCACAGGCCGTACAAGCCAACACCGGCGCGTAACCACGCCGATTGAGGAAAACCAGACTCTGCTCACCGCGCGCAAGGCGCTCCGTGATGGCCGCAATCAAGGGTTCGCTAACCCCTTCCTTGAGCGCCATTTTCCGCGTATCCAGCACCTTGACCATCGGCAAAGTAGCCTGCGGATTGGCGCGCTCCTTCAAATTCAGCAGCTTGTAGCGCTTGTGCAGCGCATTACCCCAGGATTCCAGCGAAGGTGTCGCCGAACCTAACAAAATGGGAATGCCCAGTTGATGCGCCCGGAAAACACCGACATCGCGCGCCGAATAACGCATGCCATCCTGTTGCTTGAAGGATTGATCGTGCTCCTCATCAATCACAATCAAACCAAGGCGCGGCATCGGCGTGAAAATCGCCAACCGGGTGCCTAGAACAATGCTCGCATCACCTGCAAAAGCCGAGCGCCAATTACGTTCGCGCGCCGCCTCGGCCAGATCACTATGCAGGGAAACGACCTCGGTATCCGGGAAGCGCGAGCGAACCCGGCCCTCCAGTTGTGGCGTCAGATTAATTTCCGGCACCAGCAGCAACACCTGCTTGCCGTCGGCCAAGGCCCGCTCGATCAGGCGCAAATACACCTCTGTCTTGCCGCTCCCCGTCACGCCATGCAATAAATGCGCTGAAAACCCGGTGTTTAGATCCATCGCCGCCAGCACACTGGTTTGCTCGGCGGTCAGCGCTGGCTGAGGGGTTTGGGCTGGCGACCGCGTTGCTCGCACCTTGCGCCGATCAGGTGGGTCAAGTCGCTTGAGGCCAACCGGTAAGCCTTGCATGATGACTTCGCCCAACGGCGCCTGATAATAGGTGCTGGCGAAAGTACAAAGTGCGAAAAAATCAGCGGGCAACGGCGCGATATCGCGCAGCACTTCTCCCGCTGGCTTGATTTGCTCTAACGGCCAGTCGCTGGATTCGGAGATGTCGACAATGACGCCTATGCGCTCGCCCCGACCAAAAGGCACACGAACGCGCAGGCCAATATCAGCGGCTGAGATTTCAGTTGCCGAATAATCAAATAATCGATGCAAGGGCAGATCGAGAGCGACGCGCAATACAGTCATTTAGGGGCAGTCGTAGCCGTCAATTCTCGAAAATCACTCGCAAGGCCTTAAGTCATCAGCGCTTTGTGGGTTGTCCACAAAATCTGTGGATAACTTTGTGGATTTCTTTTGCGGTATGGCGCTAAGTATCCGCCGATAAAGGATTTTGTCACTTTGCTGAAATATTAAGCAAAGCAACTATTCTTTTAAAATCAGATAGTTAAACATCTAACAATCTGTCAACCAGTTTTCGGTAAATATTTTTATTGAAAGGCAAAACCGTGTGAATAAGTCAAGCTTTGCCTTTCAACAAATTAATTACTTTCGTAATAGACGGCTATGCGAATGCACCGTTTCAACCAGCGCTGTGACGCTATCAGGCGGAGTAAATTGGGAAATACCATGACCGAGATTGAAAACGTGGCCGGTATTGCCCGGCCCAAAACTATCGAGCACCTTCCGGGCTTCGGCAGCAACGATTTCTGGCCCGGCAAACAGCACGTTGGGGTCAAGGTTGCCTTGCAAGGTCACCTTGTCACCGACCCGGCGACGGGCTTCGCCGATGTCGATGGTCCAGTCGAGACCGACGGCATCGCAGCCGATATCGGCAATCTTTTCCAGCCACAGGCCACCATTTTTGGTGAACACGATGCAGGGAATGCGCTCGCCATCTTTTTCCTTGGTCAGTCCAGCGACGATACGGCGCATGTATTGCAGCGAAAACTCTTCGTACGCCGCGTTGGACAGCGAGCCGCCCCAGGTATCAAAAATCATCACCGCCTGCGCGCCACATTCAATCTGCGCGTTGAGGTAGGAAATCACCGAGTCAGCCGTTACTGAGAGAATGCGGTGCAACAAGTCCGGGCGGTTGTAGAGCATGCCCTTGATGTTGCGGAAATCGCTCGAACCTTCGCCTTCAACCATGTAGCAAGCGAGGGTGTACGGGCTGCCGGAAAAACCGATCAGCGGCACTGAGTTATCCAGCGCGCGGCGGATTTCCGAGACGGCATCCATGACATAACGCAGATGGTCGTAGGGATCGGGCGCCGTCAGGTCGTTGATCGCCCATTCTTCACGCAACGGGCGCTCGAATTTTGGTCCCTCACCTTCGGCAAAATAGAGGCCAAGGCCCATCGCATCGGGTACGGTCAGGATGTCGGAAAACAGAATCGCAGCATCCAGATCGTAACGGGCCAAAGGCTGCAAGGTCACTTCGCAGGCCATGGTCGGTGATTTGCACAGGTTGAGGAAGTTGCCGGCGCGTTTGCGCGTCGCGCAGTATTCGGGCAAATAGCGGCCAGCCTGGCGCATCAGCCAGAGTGGGGTGTATTCGGTCGGCTCCTTCAACAGGGCGCGCAGGAAGGTATCGTTCTTGGGTCGGCTCACGGGGTACTCCGCCAGAAATTCGCAAAGGCGGGATTATCCGCCTTTATCAAGCTCAGGTCACTTACGCCAGAAAGCGGGAGTCAGAACAACCAGCAAAGTAAAAATTTCCAGACGCCCCAGTAACATGGCAAAAATGCACACCCAGGTTTGAAAATCGCCGAGTACGGCGTAGGTGGTCGACGGGCCAACCACGCCCAACCCCGGGCCCGTGTTGTTCACACTGGCAACTACCGCCGTGAAGGCAGAAATGATGTCGAGCCCGGTAAAGGAGAGCACCAGTGTCAGTGAGACGATACTGACCATATACATGAAGCCGAAGGCGAGAACCGCGAACAAAATAGGTTGTGGCGCAACTTGCCCGGCCAGGCGAATGTTGTAGACCGCATTCGGATGCATGGCACGCAGTAACTCACGATAGACTTGCTTGTAGAGCAGCAGGGCGCGAGCCATTTTGATGCCACCGCCTGTTGATCCGGCGCTGGTGGCGAAACTGGAGAGGAAAAGCATCCACAGCGGGGCAAAAATCGGCCACAGGGCATAGTCAACGCTGGCATAACCGGTCGTTGTGGCAATTGACACCACATTGAAAGCGGCATGCCGCATGGCCGTATCAAGATCGGGATAGGCGCCATCCTTCCAGATATACATGCCGACAACAAAGATACTGATCAACGTGACACCAATAAACCACGGCGCTTCGGGGTCGGTAAAGTAGGCGCGCAGGGAGCGTCCGCTGATGGCGAGAAACAACGTTCCGAAATTCATCCCGGCAATCAGCATGAAGAAAATGCTGACGCCCTCAATCGCCGGTGAATTGAAAAAGCCAAAACTGGCATCGTGGGTCGAAAACCCACCCAGCCCCATGGTCGACCCCATGTGACACACAGCATCAAACCAGGACATGCCGGCGAGTCGGTAGGAGATGGCGCAAGCAATTGAAACACCAACATAGACCAGCCATAGACCCTTGGCGGTTTCTGCAATGCGTGGGGTCATCTTGGAATCTTTCATCGGCCCCGGGGTTTCCGCCTTGAACATCTGGCGACCGCCAATACCCAGCAAGGGCAGAATGGCAATCGCCAGCACAATCAAGCCCATACCGCCAACCCAGACCAGTTCGTGACGCCAGAGGTTGACCGACATCGGCAAGGTGTCGAGATTGGACAGTACCGTAGCGCCCGTCGTGGTCAGGCCGGAGATTGCCTCAAAATAAGCATCGGTGTGGCTAATCCCCAAATGAATCATGAAAGGAATGGCGGCAAAGGCAGGTAGTACGGTCCACACCAGAACGACCATCAAAAATCCGTCGCGAATGTTGAGTTCGCGCTTGCAGTTGCGATAGCGATACCAAAGAAACGTGCCACTCAGCAAAGTCAGCAAAAACGCCTCATCGTAAGCCGACTGCGCGCCATCGTTGGTCACATAGGAGAGAATCAGGGGCGCCAACATGGTCAGCGCAAAGAGCATGATGATCATGCCGAGTGCGCGGTATACCGGGGCAAAGCGGGTCACGGTCTACGCCTTAAAAGAAGTGAAAACCGACCTGGAACAACTTTTCGACCTTCTTGACCTGCTTTTTGCGCGTGCAAAAAACAATCACATGGTCATCCGCTTCAATCACTGTGTCGTGATGCGCAATGAATACCTCGCCCTGGCGCGTGATAGCCGTCCAGTCATCGGTTTGCCCAACTATCACTTTTTTATCAAAATTTCGTACCAGAGCCGCAACAGTTACCCCGCCCGGCCAGTCGATCTGATCAATCCGCTTGCCGATCACCTTCGAACTCTTCGCGTCACCGTGAGCAACCAACTCAAGCGCCTCGGCCGCACCACGACGCAAAGAATGGACTTCGGCGACATCGCCCGCTCGCACATGGGCCAGCAGCGTACCGATGGAGACCTGTGCGGGCGAAATGCCGATATCAATCGCCCCTCCCTCAATCATCTCAGCGTAAGCGCGCCGATTGATCAATGCCAAAACCCGCTTGCAGCCGAGTCGCTTGGCCAGATTGCCGGACATGATATTGTCTTCATCGTCATTGGTCAGGGCGAGGAAGAGATCCATCTCGGCAATATTCTCCTGCTCCAGCAAATCCTCGTCAGTCACATCACCGAGCAAAACCAGCGTGTTGTCGAGTTCGCAGGCAATCTGTTCAGCACGTTCTTTTCGCCCTTCGATGATCTTGATTTCGTAGCGCTTTTCGAGCGATTTGGCAACCCGGAAACCGACATTGCCGCCACCGGCAATCATGATCCGCTGAACCGGCGTCATCATTCGCCGCAATTGTCGTAAAACCGGCCTGATGTGTTCGGCAGCGGCCAACAGAAACACCTCATCCCCGGCCTCGATAATGGTATCTCCATCAGGAAATACGGGTTGGTTACGGCGGAAAATAGCGGCAATCCGCGCATCCATTTCCAGCGGGAGTAGCTCACGCATCGCCTTGATCGGCTTTCCCACCAACAATCCATCGGCGTAAGCAAGGACCGCTACCAAGCTGACCCGCCCACGGGCAAACTCCAGCACCTGCAACGCCTCGGGAAATTCGATCAGGCGCCGGATATAGTCGGTAATGACCTGCTCCGGACATAAAGCGAAATCGACAGCGAAGTTCTCTTCAGACAACAAGCTCCTGTCTTCAAGAAAATCGGGAGAGCGCAAACGAGCGATACGAGTCGGAATATTGAAAACACTGTGTGCCAGCTTGCAGGCAACCAGATTGCTTTGATCGCTCTGGGTCAGAGCGATGATCATGTCGGCATCCTCGGCACCAGCGCTACGCATCACCGAAGGCAGCGCAGCATTTCCCTGGACTGTGCGCAAATCCAGTCGATCCTGTAATTGCGCCAGTCGGGCGCCGTCAAGATCGACAATGGTGATGTCGTTTTCCTCAGAGACCAGACCCTCAGCCACACTGGCACCGACCTGGCCGGCCCCGAGAATGATGATTTTCATGCTTTCCCCTAGCTGCGATGCGTCATCTAGTCTTCGTGACGCTTGTTCAAGGCAATGCCCAATTGCTTCAGCTTACGATACAAATGAGTACGTTCAAGACCCGAGCGCTCGGCCAATTTTGTCATGTTGCCCCCCTCAAGGCGCAGATGATGTTCAAAATATAGCTTCTCGAAAGCATCACGCGCCTCGCGGAGCTGATGTTCGAACAGCGGCAACAGCGAGGCCATTTCGCTCTCCGCACTTTCCTCGACCGGCGCCACACGGCGTACATCGTCAGCACTGATCTCGTCTTCGAGCGCAGTCAGCGCGAGGTTGCGAACCAAGGCATAAAGATCACCCCAACTGGCTTCCGGTTGATTTTTCCAGGGCAAGGTGCGCAAAACATTCAGCGCCCCGGACGACAAGCGCTTTGGTTGAACCTCTCCGCGCTCAATAAAGTTGGTCAGCAGCAGGCTGGCAATTTCTGGCAATTCATCCGCATGTCCGGCCAATGGCGGCAAAGCCAACCAGACCTCGCTCAGGCGGGTCAGCAACTTGGCATCCCAACCCGACTCAATCAGGGATGAGACGGGCCGCGCGATGGCTGCAACCAATTGCAAATTCAGCTTGTCCAGGCGGTCGACCGCATAAGCCAGATTCATTTGCTGCATTTTGCCGAGAACCGCCAGATCGGGCACGAAAATCAAGCCACCGGAAACTTTTTCCAGCATATCCTGAGTCAGGGCACTGCTCAGCGTCGACAAATCCAGCCAGGGCGCGCGCGGTGGCTGCAAAGTACGGGCGCAAATTTCAGCCATGCCGCCAGTGGCGCCCTTGATCAGCAGCAAGGATGACTTGGCCGCAGCCTGCTCCAGCCGACGCTTGAATTCCTTGACGAAGCCGGAACGCCCGAAAGCCTCCAGCGTCAGCGGCGGGTGCTGCGGCGCCGAGTCGTGCTTCATCGCCTTTTGTACGGTCGACAGCAGTTTTTGCAGCGCAATTGGCTTTTCCAGGAAATCGAAGGCACCGAACCGCGTCGCCTCAACTGCTGTATCAATCGTGCCATGGCCGGACATCATGACTACCGGCATATTGAGCAGACCGGCAGCATGCCATTCCTTGAGCAGCGAAATGCCATCGGTATCCGGCATCCAGATATCAAGCAGTACCAGATCAGGTCGCAATTCACCGCGAATCCGCCGTGCTGCGGTAGCGTTTTCAGCTAACCGGACATCGTAGCCTTCGTCGATCAGAATTTCTGAAAGCAGTTCGCGAATGCCGACTTCATCGTCAACGACCAGAATGATTGCCATTTTTGGCTTCCTCCTCTTTCACCAGCGGCAGACGAATGCGAATTCTCGCCCCGCCCTCCGGTGCATTACTAATTTCAATGGTGCCCAGGTGTTCGTCAACAATTTTCTTGACGATAGGCATGCCAAGACCGGTGCCACGCACCTTGGTCGTGACGTAGGGTTCAAATATTTTCGGCAAAATTTCAGGCGGAAAGCCGCTGCCATTATCGCTAATCAACAATTCAGCGTAGCGATTGAGACCTTTGGTGGTAATTCCGATACGTCCTGCCTCGTGGCCTTCCAGCGCGTCTTCGGCATTGCGCAGGAGATTGTGAATCAACTGGCGAAGCTGAGTCGCATCGCCCAGAATTTTCGGCAAATGCGGTGCCAGTTCAACAATAATGGTTGCCGATGAGCTTTCATAGAGACCCAGAACCTCACTGATCAATTCATTGAGATCGAGCGGTGAAACGTCGGGAGTCGGCAGACGGGCATAGTCGCGAAAGTCATCGACCATACGCTTCATGGCTTGCACCTGATTGATTATGGTTTGCGTACCACGCGCCAACATCTCGGCATCGCCATTTGACAGTTTGTCGGCCAACTTGAACTGCAAGCGTTCTGCCGAAAGCTGGATCGGCGTTAGCGGGTTCTTGATTTCGTGCGCCAAACGCCGTGCCACCTCGCCCCAGGCAGCACTGCGCTGGGCGGCAATAACCCGTGTCACATCGTCAAAAACCACCACATCGCCGCCGCCACTAATCGCCGGCAATCGGGATCCACGCAACAGCAGGACTTGCGGCATGCCATTCAATCGTTCCATCTCAAGTTGAGCCTGCCATTCAATTTCCTCGGTCGCCGCCAACTGGTTGCGGATGAATTCACCCAATACCGTTTGCCGAGGCCAATTAGCCACCTCATGCCCGATCAGATCGACAAAATCATCATTCAAAATGGTCAATGCACCTTCATTCACCGTGCGCAGGACAAAAGAACGGTCGAATACCAGCACCCCTGCCGAAAGATTGGCGAGAATCGACTCAAGATAGCCACGCGCCGCCTCCAGTTCGTTCCGGTGGCGTTCGGTATCGTGGCGCGCATCGGCCAGTTGGCGAGTCATGCGATTGAATGATTGGGTCAAAATCCCCAGTTCATCGCTGCTATATACCGCCTCACGCGGCGAAAAGTCGCCCTGCGCTACAGCCTGAGTGCCTTCCGCCAGAATGTGCAGCGGTGCCACGAGGCGCCGCGCCATGACGTAGGCCAGCGCAAAGGCAGCAAACAAGGCAACCAGTACGGTCAACGTCAAAGTCATGGCATAAATTTGAGTCAGCCCCTGACGCGCCAATTGCAGTTCCTGATAGTCCCGATATACCCCCTGGACCGCATCGGCATCCAGTGCCAGACCAGCCGGCACCGGATGGGTTAATTGCAGTATGCGCGGCTCTTCATAAAGATCGCGTGAAGTCACTGGCACCAGCGCCCGCAAGTGAAGTTTGCCGCCATCGCCCTCGACCGAGGTTACCGAACGCGCCGATCGTGCCTGCTTGAGCTGTGCCTGGGTCGGCAAGTCCGGCAGCAAACTGCTGAGATCTGCGGTGGCGCTGGACAACAATTGCCCACCGACGGAAAACAGTGCCGCCGACTGGATACTATGTTCATCGCGCAAGCGCAACAGGGCCGAGCGCCGCGATGATTCCCTCACATCCGACAACTCAGCCGCCATGCTGCGCGCCTTTTCAAGCAGGTCAGCCAACTGCGAATCCAGGGCCGACCGACCGAGTTGCAGTCCGGATTCAAGCGCTTTCTCAACGCGCACATCAAACCAGCTTTCAATTGATCGCGTGACGAATTGTACCGAAACGCCGTAAACCAGCGCACCCGGCAAAACCGCCACCACACCAAACATCAGCATCAAACGCAACTTGAGCCGAGCACCAAAAATCTGCGCCCGATAATCAACCCACAGCGAGCGCAATTGCCAGCCAACCAGACTCAGCATACCTAGAGCCAGAACTACGTTGAGAGCGATCAACAGGGGGTAATTGCGTGAGAACAACACCGTGTCGGCGGCTGTCGACATCAGCAGGAGGAACCAGACGATGCCACCAATCGCCGCTGCCAAAGCACCCCCCGCGGCCACCAGACGCTTCACTTGACTTCCGCCACGTTAAGAGGTGGCAGCGTGATGCTCCAGGCTTTCCATTCGGAGGCCAAACTCCAGTCTTTAGTACTCAGGGCGCTGATCTGGAAGGGGCGGGGCAACTGATTCAAATCCAGGCGCAGCCGCAAACGCGCCTCGTAAGGCTCACCCGGACGTACCGCCTTGTCGCCTTTTTCAACCACCAGCCAGCCACGGATGCGTGAGAACACCAGCAAAGCATCTGTCAGCGAAGAAAAGCTCTGGTGCAAACCTCCCGTCGTCAGGCGATATTGGCGCGTCAAGGCGTGATAAGACAGGCGAAACGTCTGGCTACGCGTTGCTGACTTTTCCTCCAACCAGTACCAGCGCGGCTTGGTCAACTCAAAGTCAGCAACAAAGTAGAGTACGACGCCTTTGGTCACGGCCTCTTCGAGACGTTCGTTGAACTCGAAATTAAAATCGGCGGCCAGTACATAGCCATCTTCGGTCACCGAAATTTGCGGATTGACGACCTCGATCTCAGCCGCCCAAAGCAAGCTTGGGATCAGCAGCAGGCTAGCGAGAAGAAAAGCCCGCAGACGTTTAGTCACGCTTTTCAAGCAGACAGTAAAAAAAGCCATCATGGTCGGCAGCGGGTAATAACTGCTCCTCGGAGATGCGTCGCGCTTTGGGTTGGCGCTTTAGAAACTGCGAAATTTGCCCGGTATTTTCTGCTGCAAACACGGAACAGGTGGCGTAAAGCAGCTTACCGCCGGGGCGTAAACACAGCCACAGCGCGTCGAGCATGCGTGACTGAGTGGCCGAAAAACTGGCAATATCATCGAAGCGACGCAGCCACTTGGCATCAGGATTGCGCCGCACAACACCACTGGCGGTGCACGGTACGTCGGCCAGAATGGCGTCAAATAGCTGGCCATCCCACCAGGTATCTTTCTTGATGCAATCGGCCACCTTGATGGTTGCGGTCAACCCCAGTCTTGCCAGGTTTTCTTCAATCCGTCGACAACGTGGCGGCTTGAGGTCGAGGGCCACCAGATCAAGATCGGCACGTTCCAGCAAATGCGCGGCCTTGCCGCCGGGTGCAGCACAGGCGTCGAGCACCCGGCTACCCGGTGCCGGGTCAAGCAGGAACGCCGCCCGTTGTGCGCCGGGGTCTTGAACCGAAGCCAAGCCTTCGGCAAAACCCGGCAGACGCTCTACCGGCACCGGCTTGTCCAGCAGAATGGCGTCCTGCACATCCCGCCGTGCGGGAATCTCGGCGGCCTCCAACTGTGCCAGATAGGTCTCTGGCGAGACGCGCCGCTGATTGACCCGCAAAGCCATCGGTGGTGGTTGGTTACCAGCCGACGCAATGCTTTGCCAGTCATTGGGCCAGGCGGCGCGCAAGGCCTCCAGCCACCAGCCGGGGTGTTGATGGGTGGCAACGTCATTAGCAGCGACGGCCTGCGCCAAATCTTCCCGGCGCCGCAAATAGTTGCGCAACACCGCATTGACCAGGCCACGCAAACGGCCATCAATCAACTCGCCAGCCGCCAATACCGCCTGATCAACCGTCGTATGCGTCGCTTCCGGACGGGCCTCCAGGCGAGCCAGCGCAACCAGTAGCAAAGCCCTGATTTCAGGCACGTCAAGCGGTCGCTCCATCAGCCGGGCGAGAATGAAATCACCCCAACCGTAGCGGCGCAAGCTGTTGTACAGCAGATCCTGCACTGCTGGCCGAGCCAGCGGATCAACCTTGGTCAAAAGATTCTCGGCCAAGCTTTGACCATTGAAAACGGAAGCGCTCGCTTTTGCTGCGTGCAGCAAGGCGTAAGCCAGGGAAGTGGGGGCAAGATTGGACATAGGCCGCGATTATCGCACGCGGCATAATGGACACATGAAACAACTCTTGCTTGCGCTATTACTCAGCTTGGCGGCTCCCGTGAGCCATGCCTGGAATGCTGCTGGACATCGATTGACGGCTATTATCGCTTGGCAACAGTTGTCGCTACCGACGCAGCAGCACATTGCGGAAATCCTGGCCAAGCATCCCGACTATGAGCGCTGGTTGCAAAAAGCCAAGTCGACGCAAGCTTCGGCAATTTTTGCCGAAGCCTCAACCTGGCCCGACGATATTCGCAACGACCCACGCTTTCATGAAGAATTGGGCAAAACACCGCCAATCCCGGGCTTGGCGGACAATAGACGTCACAAAAACTGGCATTTCGTCAATCTCAATAGCGACGGCAGCGTCAAAGCCGGCTTGCTTGACCAAAAAATTGAAGAATTCAGTCACTTGTTGCGGTCAACGGCAAAAATCGAGCAAATATATTACGCGCTACCCTGGCTTCTGCATCTCGTCGGCGACATCCACCAGCCCTTGCATGTGGGTCAGTATGACGACAACGGTGGCAATGCGTTTGAAATTGAAAATCCATACAATCACCGCCTACCCTTTTCCAGCTTGCACACCTATTGGGACGATTTGCCCGGGCCACCCTGGCTACGAGGTAAGCGCCTGACGCAAAAAGCGAACCGACTGATAGCGAGCCACCCGCCACCCAAGCCGGCCACTGTCCGCATCTGGCGTAGTGAAAGCCTTCGTTTGCTGGCGCACGCCTACCCGAGCACTGCAGGTAGTTTGCTACCAAGCATTAACGAAGATTTTCACCGTCAGGCCAACAGGATTACCGAACAGCGAATTGTTGATGCCGGCTTTCGCCTGGGTCACCTGCTGGAAAATATCTGGGGTGCTGGCGTTCCACGTGGAACGCCATAGAATGGTCAAATCATGAATGGCCTGCACCTGATCGCCGATCTCCACGGCTGCCAATGCCCTCTTCCGCTACTGCACGATGCGGCAGGGTTGGCCGAGTTTTGTGTGGGCGCCTGCAAACGACACGGACTGACTGTCGTCGGCCAGCTATTTCACCCGTTTATTGATGCCAACGGACAGCCCGCCGGCGTCACCGGCACCGTGGTATTGGCCGAATCCCATCTTGCCATCCATACCTGGCCGGAGATTTCCGGCGTGACGCTGGATGTTTACGTCTGCAACTTCAGCGCCGACAACAGCACCCTCGCCCACGCCTTATTCGACGAAGTGATTGACCAGTTTGCACCAACACAAAAAAATACCCAACGCGTGCTGCGTGGCCAACTGCGCTGAAATCAGGCTGACAGATCGAAACGATCGCCCACCTTCAGGTCATTCCCAGCCAGAAACTGTTGCACCGGCAATCGCTTGCCCCCCGATTTCTGTAACTCATTCACCGCCAAAGCCCCCTCACCGCACGCGACGATCAGGTGCTTACGGTCAACCGCCAAAATGGTGCCAATTTCACCGTTGCCGAGAACCGGCGTCGCCTGCCACAGTTTGACGATTTGCCCATGCATCAAGGCTTGGGCACCAGGGACAGGATTAAATGCGCGAATATGGCGATCCAGTTCCGCAGCACTCTTGCGCCAATCTATCAAGGCCTCGTGCTTTTCGATCTTGTGCGCGTAAGTCACGCCCTCAGTGGGTTGCGCTTCTCCCTTGACAGGTAGTTGACCCAGGATTTCAACAACCATCGTGGCACCGAGTGCAGCCAACCTGTCATGCAAAAAAGCTGCCGTGTCATTGGCGGCGATGGCAAACCGCCGCTCCAACAATACCGGCCCGGTATCCAGACCCGCCTCCATCTGCATAATACAAACACCCGTTTCGGCATCGCCGGCCAACAACGCCCGCTGAATCGGCGCGGCACCACGCCAACGAGGTAGCAGTGAAGCGTGAATGTTCAGACAACCATGGCGCGGCAAATCAAGCGCCACTTGCGGCAAAATCAAACCATAAGCTGCGACGATCATTGCATCAGCCTGGATCGATGCCAAACGAGCCTGAGCTTCCGCATCTTTAAGCGTCAGCGGCTGAAAAACCTCAATGCCATGCGCCAGCGCCATTTTTTTAACTGCGGATGGCTGTAACACCATACCGCGTCCGGCCGGTCGGTCAGGTTGCGTCAAAACCAGCGCCACTTCGTGACCGGCATCAATAATGGCGGCTAATGCCTGTGCGGCAAAATCCGGGGTTCCGGCAAAAATCAACTTCATGCCGTCACCCGCGCCTGTTTGGCCAGACGATTCTTGATCCGCGTTTGTTTAAGCTGTGACAGATGATCGACAAACACCTTGCCATTCAAGTGATCCAGTTCGTGTTGCAAACAAACCGCCAGCAAACCCTCTGCCTCTAGCGAACGTGATTGTCCCTCCAGATCCAGATAATGCACCGTCACCCGCTCGGCCCGCTCAACCTTTTCATAAATACCCGGCACTGACAGACAGCCCTCTTCGCCCTGTTGAGCACCTTCACAATGCTCAAGACGCGGGTTGATGAAGACCAGTAATTCGCTCTTGTCTTCCGAGACATCAATAATGATCAATTGCTTATGAACATCGACCTGAGTCGCCGCCAAGCCAATACCGGGCGCCTCGTACATGGTCTCTGCCATGTCATTGGCTAATTGACGGATGCTCTCGTCGATCTTGATGATCGGCTCCGCTACTTTTTTAAGGCGGACATCGGGAAAACGCAGAATGGGTAGAAGGGCCATATTAAATAGGGAAAAAGCTTGCTCGCTTAGGTAATTACATGCAGAATCTTAAGCAATTTCAGAGATTTTGAAACTGCTTTACGCGTCTGAACAGACAATAATTTTCGCGCCGTGCTCCACCGGCTCGTGAGGTGACGACTATGCTTCGCATTATATCCGCGCTCATCCTGGCCGTAACGGCTGCCTGCGCCATCGCTGCCGAACCCGTTCAGCTGGTGAACAATCCCCCTGACCGGCATATTGTCGTACGGGGCGATACGCTCTGGGGTATTTCCGGAAAGTTCCTCAAGCAACCTTGGCGCTGGCCCGAAGTTTGGCGCATGAATCGCGAGCAAATCAAGAACCCACACCTCATTTATCCCGGCGATATCATCCTGCTTGACGACTTCCGTGGCGGCCCACGCTTGCGTGTTGCCAGACCACATGGACTGCAGCCCAAGATATATAGCGAAGCAATTGAGCAAGAAATCCCCAGCATTCCAGCCAATGTCATTGAGCCTTTTATTTCAAAGCCCTTGGTCATCGAAGCTGGCGAACATGCCGCAGCGCCGAGATTTGTTGCCAGTCAGGAAGATCGGGTATTTATGGGCATTGGCGATACCGGCTTTGTGACCGGCATTCCCGATACCAAAATTCTGAATTGGCACGTTTACCGTCCTGGCAAACCGCTGAGAGACCCTGATACTCAGGAGATTGTAGGCCACGAAGCCTTCTTCCTCGGTAGTGCTACGCTGGTACAAGCAGGCGAACCGGCGGTCATGCGCATTACCGAAGCCAGGGAAGAAATTGGCCGGGGTGACCGCTTGGTACCCGCACCACCATTCAACCTGATTTCCTATGTCCCGCATCGCCCGGAAGCCCAAGTCGAAGCAAAGGTGATGTCGATCTATGGTGGCGTTAATGAAGCCGGTAAATATTCCGTCGTCAGCATCAGTCGGGGCAAAAATGCCGAACTTGAACCTGGTCACATCCTCGCATTGTTCCGTACCCGGGTTTCTCAGGGCTATGATGACAATGACCGCCGGGTAACGACTTCCATTCCCGAAGAGCGCTACGCCCTGGCTTTCGTATTTCGAGTTTTTGATCGTGTTGCTTACGCACTCGTCGTTGAAACCTCGAAGCCGGTCATCGTCGGCGACGCAGCACGCAATCCGTGAAGATCTCTGAAGGGTTGGCCAGCTGGTTAAGGCTGACCCTGATTCCAGGCATTGGCGGCGAGACGCAGCGAAAGCTTCTCGCCGCTTTCGGTTTACCAGAAGCCATTTTTGCTGCTGAACGTAGCGCAGTGCGCGCAGTCATTGGCAACAAAGCTGAGCTACTTTTCGATTTTGATACCCAAAAAGCGGTTGACCGTACGATCGCCTGGGCCGACGAGCCCGGCCAATTTATCGTCACCCTGGTTGACCCCACCTACCCGCAATTACTCCTGGAAATCGCTGATCCACCCAATGTTCTTTATATCCGAGGCAATCCCGCCCTACTGCAAAAGCCTGGCTTAGCCATGGTAGGAAGCCGAAATGCCACGCCACAAGGGTTGCAAACTGCTGAAAATTTTGCCCGAACGCTCTCTGCCAAAGGTCTAACCATTGTCAGTGGGCTCGCACTGGGAATTGATGCAGCTGCTCATCGGGGCGCACTATCCGCCGGCGGTGGAACAGTCGCCGTTATCGGTACCGGCGCAGATCGCCTTTACCCGGCACGCAACAAGGATTTGGCGCTACAGATAGTCGAGCATGGTGCCATCGTTTCCGAATTTCCTCTAGGCACGCCGGTGCTCGCTGCTAATTTTCCAAGACGCAATCGCATCATTTCCGGGCTCTCGCGCGGCGTGTTGGTTGTCGAAGCGGCAACCGAAAGCGGCTCCTTGATTACCGCCCGTTTGGCAGGCGAACAAGGGCGCGAGGTGTTTGCCATCCCCGGCTCAATTCATTCCCCCGTCGCGCGCGGCTGCCATAAATTAATTAGACAAGGTGCCAAGTTGGTAGAGACTGCCAATGACGTCCTGGAAGAACTTGGGCAACTTGAACCAAGTGTCAGCCCTGATAACACCAGCCCCGCCAGCGACGACAATCCCGTACTCATAGCACTCGGCCATGGCCCCTGCGGACTCGATGAATTGGTTGAAAGCACTGGCCTGGGTGCCGATCTTCTCCTGGGCGAATTGCTGACACTGGAACTTTCCGGTCAGCTTGCCAGCCTACCCGGCAACCGCTACCAGCGCCTCAATTGACTTCCCATACAGATACACCGCTTGCCAAGCCGCTTGTCGGGCACTTATCATCGCCCGGAATTAACCGACAGAATCCATGACCAAAAAGCTAATTATTGCTGAAAAGCCCTCCGTTGCTGCTGACATCGCCAAGGCGCTGGGCGGCTTTACCAAGCACGACGACTACTTCGAGAGTGACACTCATGTTATCTCCTCCGCGGTCGGCCACCTGCTGGAACTCTCCTGCCCTGAAGAATTTGAGGTCAAGCGCGGGAAATGGTCATTCGCCCATCTGCCGGTCATCCCCCCCCACTTCGCCCTGTCACCGATTGAAAAGACTGAATCTCGGCTCAAGGTATTGAACAAGCTGATCAAGCGCAAGGATGTTGAAAGCCTGATCAATGCCTGCGACGCGGGGCGTGAGGGTGAATTGATCTTTAATTACATTGCCCAGCACAGCAAAACTACCAAGCCGGTGCAGCGTCTGTGGCTGCAATCAATGACTCAAGGTGCAATCCGCGACGGATTCTCGCGCCTGCGCCCCGGACAGGAAATGGCAGGTCTGGGCGACGCCGCCGTTTGCCGCTCCGAATCCGATTGGCTGGTCGGCATCAATGGCACGCGGGCGATGACCGCCTTCAATTCAAAAACCGGCGGCTTTCACCTGACCACGGTTGGACGCGTCCAGACCCCAACCTTGGCGATTGTCGTTGAACGCGAAAAGCGTATTCGTGAATTCAAGTCGCGTCCCTATTGGGAAGTTGAAGCCAGTTTTGCGGCCAAAGCCGGTGATTACACCGGTAAATGGTTTGACGAGGGCTTCAAGGGCAAGAGTGAAGACGAACATGCGCGTGCTGACCGCATTTGGGAAGAAAAGCGCGCCGATATCATCCGTGCAGCAACCCTGGGCAAGCCAGGTATTGTCAGCGAAGAAGCCAAGCCGGAAACCCGTCTTTCTCCAGCACTCTTCGATTTGACGAGCCTTCAGCGCGAAGCAAACGCTCGCTTCGGATTTTCAGCCAAGACCACGCTCAGCATTGCTCAGGCACTCTACGAAAAGCACAAAGTACTCACCTATCCGCGTACCGACTCACGCTGCCTGCCCGAGGATTACATCCCGACAGTCAAGACCACGTTGGCGGTACTTACCGGCGAAGGTGCTGGCAAAGGTCACGATGAAGTTCTGCTCGCCCGCTACTCACCCTTCGCCCACCAGATCCTGGCGCGCAACTGGGTGATGCCCAACAAGCGCATATTCAATAACGCGAAAGTGAGTGACCACTTCGCGATTATCCCAACACCACAGGCACCCAAGAACCTCAATGAGATCGAACAGAAGCTTTACGACTTTGTCGTCAAGCGCTTCCTTTCCGTATTTTTCCCGGCTGCGGAATATCTCGTTACGACCCGCATCACCCGCGTTGAGAACCACCCCTTCAAAACTGAAGGCAAAGTGCTGGTTAATCCGGGCTGGCTGGCAGTGCACGGTAAGGAAGGACAGGAAGGCAATGAGGGCAATCTTGTTGCGGTCGACGCCGGAGAGAAGGTAAAAACTGAAGACGTCACCATTAAGGCCACTGAAACCAAGCCGCCACCGCGTCACTCTGAAGCCACCCTGCTTTCCGCCATGGAAGGCGCCGGCAAGATGGTTGATGATGAAGAATTGAAGGCTGCGATGGCAGGCCGTGGTCTTGGCACACCAGCGACGCGTGCGCAAATCATCGAAAATCTGATCGGTGAGCAATACATGGTGCGCGAAGGTCGCGAATTGATTCCAACAGCGAAAGCTTTTTCGCTCATGACCCTGCTCAATGGTTTGGGTATTAATGAGCTAACACAGCCAGAATTGACTGGCGACTGGGAATGGAAACTGGGGCGTATCGAGAAGGGTGATTTCACCCGCAGCGAATTCATGCGGGAAATTGCCGAAATGACTCGCCACATGGTCGAGCGTGCGAAAACCTTCGATAGCGATACCATTCCGGGTGATTTTGGTGTCTTAACAGCCAAATGCCCACGTTGCGGTAGTGAAATTCGTGAAAATTACAAAAAATTCCAGTGTACCGGTTGCGATTATTCACTCTGGAAAATTGTTGCCGGGCGTCAATTTGAAGCGGCTGAAATCGATACGCTGATTAACGAGAAGCAAATCGGCCCACTGACCGGTTTCCGCAACAAAATGGGCCGCACCTTCGCTGCCGCGATCAAACTCAATGAAAAAATGGAGCCAGAGTTTGATTTTGGGCAGGACAAGGCAGATGAAGCTAACGCTGAACCTGTCGATTTTTCAGGCCAGCAAAATTTGGGCAAATGCCCCAAATGCGCTGCCGGCGTCTTCGATCATGGCAATACCTACGTTTGCGAAAAATCGGTTGGCCCAGACAAAACCTGCGACTTCCGCTCAGGAAAAGTCATTTTGCAGCAGCCAATCGAGGCGGCGCAAATGCAAAAATTGCTGAATGAAGGCAAAACTGACTTGCTGAAGGAGTTTGTATCCAACCGAACGCGCCGCAAATTCTCGGCTTATCTGGTCGCCAAGGAAGGCAAGGTCAGCTTCGAGTTTGAGAAAAAGGTAGCCAAGCCCAAAGCACCCGCCAAGAAAAAAGCTGAAGCCTGATTGATGCAATGAGGTTCCACGTTTCACGTGAAACCTCATTTTATCCAACGCCGGGCGCTAGCGCCCGGCAAGCGGCAAGACAGCAAGGCGGCACGCACTGCATCAATCGCTTGCGGACGGGGAAAAGTAACTCGCCAGACCAAACCCACCGTTCGCATCGGCGGCGTACCGGAAAATGGCAGTACTTTGACCATCGGTTCATTGTCAATCAAGGGGTCAGCTGCCGTACTTGGCATCACCGCTACGCCGGCACCACTCGCCACCATATAGCGAATGGTCTCTAGTGACCCGCCTTCCAGAGAATGAGCCAAGGCATCCGGGGCCGTCAGGCGCGGACAGGACTCGAGTACCTGATCTCGAAAACAGTTTCCCTGACCTAGTAGCAGAAGGTTTTGCCCATCCAACTCATCTGCCGGAATCTCGGGTCGATCAACCCAGGGATGATTTGCCGGCACAACAACGCGGAAAGGTTCGTCATACACCGCTTGAGCAACCAGCCCCGGTTCCGCAAAGGGCAAGGCAATCACGATAACGTCAAGCTCACCCGCCTTGAGCGCCGGGATCAGGTTGGCGGTGAAATCTTCTTTTAGAAACAGAGGCATGGCCGGCGCGTATTGATGCAAAGCCGGAATCAGCTTGGGGAACAGGTAAGGCGCAATCGTGTAAATAACGCCGACCCGTAAAGGCCCAGTCATCGGATCACCCGCCGAACCGGCGATTTCCTCAAGGCGAAGCGCCTCTTCCAGCACGCGCCGGCACTGATTGACGATCCGCTCACCCAAGGCCGTAATCCGCACATCGGCTGCTGTACGCTCAAACAGCGCGGCCCCCAATTGCCCTTCCACCTTTTTCAGCGCTACCGATAAAGTTGGCTGACTGACATGGCACGCCTCGGCTGCTTTACCAAAATGGCGCTCGCGAGCCAAGGCCACGATGTAGCGCATCTCGGTCAAAGTCATGAAAAATATCCCAGTTTTTGCAGGTCGACCGTACTTAACCAGCGCCATTCACCCGGTTTTAGATCTGTCGGCAGTGACAACTCCCCCACCGCCTCGCGATGCAGTGCTTCAACCCGATTCCCTGCCGCCGCAACCATGCGCTTGACCTGGTGGTATTTACCCTCGGTCACGGTTAGACGTAATTGATGCTCACCGGCAATTTCACAAGCTGC
>JAQTZQ010000181.1 GCA_028687645.1 Rhodocyclaceae bacterium | reverse complement strand
GATCAGAGCCATGGCGTTTTGTTTGGCAAAACTGGCGCGGACGCGCTCAGCGAAATGGATGTCGGATAGTCGTGTCATAGCGAACATTGTATTTGCGTTGACGTTAACGTCAACTAGATATCGGAAAATATTCCGTACCAAAATCCAATAAACTGGACAGCGTTGCCTTAAAGGATTCGCCCATCATGGCCCTGCCCCAACTCAAGCCCGCAACTTACGAAGACCTTTTTGACCTGCCGAAAAATGTTATTGGTGAAATCGTCAATGGCCGCTTGATTACCCAGCCGCGACCGGCGCCTAAACATGCTCGGGCTTATTCATCACTGGGCGTCGAACTGGGCGGCCCTTTCGACTTTGGCCGTAACGGCCCCGGCGGTTGGTGGATACTCGATGAACCGGAACTCCATCTCGGCTACGACATTCTCGTCCCGGATCTCGCCGGCTGGCGCCGCGAACGCATGCCCACCCTCCCGGAAACGGCCTATTTTGAACTGCCGCCAGACTGGGTCTGTGAAATCCTCTCACCCTCCACCGCTCGCGTTGACCGCGTTGAAAAGCTGCCGATTTACGCCGCCAATGGCGTCAAGCACGCCTGGTTGGTCGATCCTGACCTGCGCACGCTGGAAGTTTTTGAAAATCAGAATGGCAAATGGTTGTTGCTCACCGTCCTGGAACACAACGCTGCTGTTGCTCAGCCGCCGTTTGATGCGGTCAGTTTCGATCTTGGGGTGCTGTGGGCGGATTGAAAGCCGGCAGGGCTAAACCGGAAAAAATTTGATCTTGATCGCCTGAATGAACGCTTCAGCCTGGGCAACAGCTTCGGCTGCATGGATCGCATCCACTGGATCGCCCTTGTAGTCAGCAATCAAACGTAAATCTTCAACTCGATTAATCGATTTACCCAGTGCAACCGGCAGCATGCCAGTTTTGACCAAATGCTCGCTGAACGCAGTAATCAGGCCACTATGGGTTTTGGCAACTTCGGTGCGAACCGGTGCACCGGAAGCCAATAAGGCGGCGCGCGCCGCATCAAACATGGCGTAATAAGCCCGATTACAGGCGCCATCTGCATCACCTGATAGCAGAAGTAAAGCAGCCGAAGCGGCAGCACGGTCAGCCTTCAGCAGTAAATCATGCTGATTCACAGCCGGATTCCCTCACGGTCGATGTTGTAGAGCAAATGCGGATTTGAATAAGACTCAGGATGCGCCCACTCCGCTTCCCAGATTGGCAGCGGCTGAATTCGTATGCCCGTCGCCAACAGCGTGTCGTAGGCAATATCCAGCATCTCCAGCTTGGTGTCGATAAATTTTCCCGGCTCGCCGTGCAAAAGAACCGCAACATCGGCATCGCTTTCAGGATGCGCATCCCCGCGGGCACGGCTGCCAAAAACTATCGCCCCGGCCAAATCGTATTGCTCTGCGATTTGCCGGACAAAAGCACGGGCAGCGGCTTCAGTACCTTGATCAAGCGTGTGCATGGGGAATCGTTCGCAAAAAAGAGAGATAGAACCGGGCAGACTGTTTGACATCATACGGAATCAAGTTGCTCTGGCAACTCAAACCAATACTAGCCACTATCCAAACGTGTGTCAGGATTTCGGCGCTTCATTCGCCTTGGCCAAAGCCAGAATCACCTCACGGGCGACCTTCTTTTGCGCGGCGGGCAGGCTGAGGAAGGCTTCCATCACTTCGCGTTCAGGGCCGGCGACGGCGTCTTCCCAACGTTTTTGTTTCTCACGCACTAATTGAACTGATGCTTCACCAAAGCGTAGCGCTTGTGGTTCAATTTTTAGCCATTCGGCTAGCACTTGCAGCTTGTCCTGCTCGGGAATGGATAAACCTTTAAGCCAGCGGGAAACGGCTTGAAACGTTACTGCTCGCCCCCAGTAACGCGTATTGAACTCCTTTTCCAAAACACCCGGACGCGCTTGATAGCCAGCAGTCAGCATGGCCTGTTTGAGTCGTTCGGCGAATTCAGTTTTTTGGTTCATGAACCGAAAGTTAAATTTTCGGTTCAATCAAAATTCAATTTTCATTGAATTCATGATTGAATTAGCGATTCACTCACTAATTGAAGCGCGCTTCATGGCCAAATCCCTGCTCGAACAACTGCCCGAAATCGTCGCCAAAGGGCGGCAGGTGGCGGAAAAAATTCTCGAAAATCTGGAAAGCCAGCACCGCGTTGGCCTGCAAACCCGCGAATGGGTGCTGCCGGCGCGCGATACGGCAGCGACCGACTGGATCACCGCCAACCAACGGCAAGGCCATCTCGCCGCCGGGCAAAATGGCGACTGGCTCAACCGCCTGATCTACGGCGACAACCTGCTGGCGATGGCCGCACTATTGGCCGGCGACGAAACCACACCCAGCCTGCGCGGCAAAATCGACCTGATCTACATCGACCCACCCTTCGACTCCAAAGCCGACTACCGCACCAAAATAACCCTCCCCTCTCCCGCCGGCGGGAGAGGGGCCGGGGGAGAGGGTGGCTTGGTCGAACTGGAGCAAAAGCCAACCGTCATCGAGCAATTCGCCTACTCCGACACCTGGGCCGACGGCACCGCATCCTATCTGGCCATGATCACGCCCCGGCTGATCCTGATGCGCGAACTGCTGGCTGAAACTGGGTCGATTTACGTGCATCTCGATTGGCACGTTGGGCATTACGTGAAGATTGTGATGGATGAGGTATTTGGGAAAAACTATTTTCGGAATGACATCATTTGGAAGAGCGCACCAGGGCACAGCGATGCTGGGTTAATGGGAATATCACACAACAACATCATGCTGTACTCAAAGGCCAATCAGCCTTACTGGGAACAACAGTATCAACCTTACGACCAAGACTACCTCGACAGCCATTATCAAAAAACAGATCCCGACGGTCGGCGTTTTGAAGATCAAGATCTCACAGCCGCAGGTTTGCAAGGCGGTGGTTACGATTACGAATGGAACGGGCTTCGCAAAATTTGGCGCTGCCCAATTCAAACCATGCAGCAGCACGAAGCTTCGGGACGCATCTATTACACAAGAAACGGACTGGCACGCTACAAACGCTATCTCGACGAGATGGATGGCGCACCACTCTCAGATTTATGGGCTGATTTGCCGAGGTTGAACTCGCAGTCGATGGAGCGAACAGGCTACGGAACGCAAAAACCCGAAAAACTCCTCGACCGCATCATCCGCGCCTCCTGCCCCGAAAACGGCCTCGTCGCCGACTTCAACGGCGGCTCCGGCACCACCGCCGCCGTTGCCGAAAAACTAGGCCGCCGCTGGATCACTACCGATCTTGGCAAGCCCGCCTGCATGATCATGCGCAAGCGATTGATTGACCAGAACGCCCGGCCCTTCCTCTATCAAGCCATCGGCGATTATCAAGTCGAAGCAGCCAAAGCCATGCTGGGCCGCGATTTCCGCGTCGGCGATTTGTCGCAGATCGTCCTTTCGCTCTACGGTGCTTTGCCTTTGCCCGCCGAAGAAAACCCGACGCGCAATCTTGGGCAGGTCACCGGCTACGGCAGCAAAACCCTGGTACTCGCCGATTCGCCGAACAAGCTGACCGGTGCGGCGACGCTGAAAAAAGCCATCGCCCAGCGCGATAACCTGCTTGGCGGCTGGGATCGCGTCGTTGTGCTCGGCTGGAATTTCGAGCCATCAATCGGCGAAACTATTGCCGCGCTGAACGATAGCCGACTGGAAGTGCTAGTCATCCCGCCTGATTTGATGGATAGGCTGAAGAAAAAAGGCGGTCTGGAAAAGCTACGGGGGACGGTACGTTTTTCCAGCCTGCAATATCTGACCATTTTCCCGGTTGGCCGCAGCAAACCGTTCGCCGGCCAGGAAACGTTAAAAATCCACCTGAAAAACTACGTTTTATTGTCGCCGGAAGCGATCAATCTCGACGAAGCCAACCGCAGTAAGTTGCAAGCCATCGCCAATGCCGAACCGCTGGCCTTGATCGAATACTGGGCGGTCGACCCCGATTACGACGGCAAGGTATTCCGCTCGGTCTGGCAGGATTACCGGGGCAATACCGACAACGACGGCGACCCGCTGCGCGTTATTACCGAAGCCATTTTCACCACTGCCGCCCAAAGCGGCCCACGCCGGGTGTGCGTGCGGGTAGTCGATGTCTTCGGCTTTGAGGCGGAAGCCAGCGTGATCGTGGAGGCGGCATTGTGAGCCAAGCACCTGAAATTCTGCCCCTCGCCGCCGGCCTGACGGCCAAAACTCAAGCGCTTTGCCTCGGTCTGGAAGACGGCAGCGCGGACATTTACGATCTGGTGACACCAACCACCGCCGAGTTGTTGCGCTGGTGGTTTCTCGAAGATATTTGCCTGACCCGGCGCTTCAATTTTCACCCCGGCCAGCAGCAGGCGATTCTGAATGCCATCGTTGCCCATGAGGTGCTGGCGGCCAGCAGTTTGCAAAACCTGTACCGTGCAGCAGCGCCGGATGCCTTGCTGGAAGGCAAGTTACTTGCCGAGGTGGCCCAAGACAAGCACGCCCACCCGAAATATTGTTTGAAGATGGCAACCGGCACCGGCAAAACTTGGGTGCTGCAAGCGCTATTGGTCTGGCAATTGCTCAACGCCAACGCGGCGCGCGCAGTTGGTATCCCCCAAGGGGACTTCCTGCGGGGCGCGGTCGATCCGCGTTTTACCCGGAATTTTTTGATTGTCGCGCCGGGGCTGATTGTCTACGACCGGCTGCTGGATGCCTTCTGCGGCAAATTACAGGCCGGCCAGCGCGATTTTTCGACCTCCGATGTGGCGCGCTACGCCGAGTTGTTTTTACCGGAAGGTTTGCGCGAAACGGTGTTTGGCTTTGTCCGTAGCAACGTTTGCGCGAAAGAAGAAATCGGTCTGAAGACAACCGGCAACGGCTTGCTGGCGATCACTAACTGGCATCTGCTGTCGGAAGCTGATGAAACGCTGACCGAAGCAGAAATCGACGCGCCCGGCATGCCGCTGGAGCCGCAGCAAGTCATTGCCGGCCTGCTGCCGCTGACGCCGGGGCGATCCACCGGCAATAGCCTGGACGTGCTCGACCGCCGTTATGCACGGGGTGGCGTGCTCGATTACCTGGCCGGGTTGAACGATCTGCTGGTGTTCAACGACGAGGCGCACCACATCCACGAGGTCAAAAAGGAAGGCGAAACGACCGAGGTGGAGTGGCAGAAAAGCCTGTCGCGCATCGCCGAGAGCAAGGGCCGGCGCTTTGTGCAGGTGGACTTTTCAGCCACGCCGTATAACGACGTCGGTGCCGGAAAGAACAAGCGCAAGCTGTTTTTCCCGCACATCATTGGCGATTTTGATTTGAAGGCGGCGATGAGCGCCGGGTTGGTCAAGTCGCTGGTGCTCGACCGACGCAAGGAAATCGGTGCGCTGCCGCTGGAGTTCAAGGCCGAGCGTGATGAGGACGGCAACCCGACGCTTTCCGAAGGACAGCGCGTGATGCTGCGCGCCGGCTTTGCCAAGCTGAAAAAGCTGGAAATCGACTTTGCTACGGTCGACGCCGAAAAACACCCGAAAATGTTGGTGGTTTGCGAAGACACAACGGTTTCGCCGCTGGTAACCCGGTTTTTCGCGGAGGAGTTTGGCTTGGCTGACGATGAAATAATGGCCGTCGATTCCGGCAAAAAGGCTGAGTTGGGCGAAAAGGATTGGGCACCGCTGCGCGAACGTCTGTTTGACATGGACAAGCACGCCAAACCGCGCGTGATTGTCAGCGTGTTGATGCTGCGCGAGGGTTTTGACGTCAATAACATTTGCGTCATCGTGCCGCTGCGCTCAAGCCAGGCGCAGATTCTGCTCGAACAAACGATAGGGCGCGGCCTGCGCCTGATGTGGCGCGATGACGAATTTGACGATATCAAGCGCGAAAACCGGCAGCGGATCAAAAACGGGCAGGAACCGAAAAGCCTGATCGACGTGCTATCCATCATCGAACACCCGGCGTTTCAGTCTTTTTACGATGAGTTGATGGCCGAGGGATTGGCCGGCACAACGAGCGAGGAGGGCGACAATGCCAGCAGTACCGGCGATCTGATTTCTGTTGGCTTGCGCGAGGGCTATGAGGTTTTTGATTTTGCCATTCCCTTCATTTTGCGTGAAGCCGAGGAAGGCCTCTGCCATCAAACGCCAGCAACTGAACAATTACTACCGTTCAGCGCCATGAGCCGTGATGAACTCAAAGCCATGCTCGGCAAGGGCGATGTTTTTGTCTCTCAGGATTTACAGGCCGGTACGCTGTTCGGCGATTACCGGGTGGATGGCGCGGTGATGAATGTCACCGGCTACAACGATTTTCTGACACGCCTGACGCGGCGTATCGGCCAGGCTTTGTCGCAGCCGTTGCCAAAAGGGAACAAGGTGGCGACGCATCTGGCCAACCCGTATTTGCAGGTAAACACCGCTGAACTGGCCGGCTGGCTGGAGGATTACATTCGCGAAACGCTGTTTGGCTCCGACTTTGAGCCGCTGGTGGACGAAAACTGGCGGATTTTATTGTTGCAACCGGTGCTTGACCATATCGTCAAAATCTTCGCCCATGCCTTGATTGAGAGCGAGGAAAGGCCGCTGAGCGGAAAATCCGAACTACGCCAGCGCTGGCTCTCGGAGGTTGAAAAACTGCCGATGCGTGAGGTGAATTCGCTGCCGGTGAGCAAGTGCATCTACGAACGCTTGCCCTTCCCGGCGCGCAATGGCGGGCTGGAGAAGGCATTTATCGAATGGGCGCAGGCCGATGCCAGTGTTGAGGCGTTTTGCAAGATCAGCGAAACCCGGCACGATTTTGTGCGCCTGCGTTACGTCAAGGAAGACGGTCTGCCGGCGTTTTATTCGCCGGATTTTTTGGTACGCACGGTCGACGCGGTTTTTCTGGTCGAAACCAAGGCCGAAGGGCAACTGACCAGCATCAACGTGCAACGCAAATTGAAGGCGGCGCATAACTGGTGTCAGCGGATTAATTCGGTGAGCGAGGGCGCGACAGCTTGGCACTATGTTCTGCTGGGTGAACGCTTGTTTGCCGAGTGGCGAAGCAAAGGGGCAAAGATGGCTGATTTGCTGGCCTTTGCCCGCTTGCGCCCGCAGGCGAACCTTGCCGAACAGGGAAAACTGGCGCTTTAAGCCTGCCCGCGCCGCCCTATTTCCTCTTGGCACAAACTTTCAAATTGCTTGATCTCCGCCAGCATCGCCTCGATATCCTCGCGTTGCTGCTCCAAGG
>JAQTZQ010000180.1 GCA_028687645.1 Rhodocyclaceae bacterium | reverse complement strand
GTCAGCCAGCAAGCCGAACGGCGGCAGTGGCCGAACAGAACTCAGTCGCCAGTGATCCTCGGTCGGCCGCTTTACGATCAGTAAGCCGCCATCGCCTTTGAAAACATCATCAGGCAGAAATGGGCACAAAGGGTGAGTAGAGGTTTTCGATAAGCAGCCGCTCAGTTTTATTGGGCCAAGATTTTTTTAAAATCTGATTGAGCGGCGGCAATCCGAACTACTGCGGCCTCTCAATCAGCAGGTGTCCAATGGCGGCAGTGGCCGAACAGAACTCAGTCGCCAGTGATCCTCGGTCGGCCGCTTTACGATCAGTAAGCCGCCATCGCCTTTGAAAACATCATCAGGCAGAAATGGGCACAGAGTACTCGGTGCCGAGTGGCAGCTTCCGGGAAGCAGAATTTCGTTGGTCGCTATTTGGCTTTTCACGGGCGAGCTCAAATCAACAACTTTTCAGCCTCCAGCTTGAAAGCTCGAAAGGTTTCAATGGAGTTATTTTCGTAACCGGAAAGCCACGTTGAAAGCGCGTCAAAGTCATTGTGCGCTTCGATAAGCTTTATTTTCCCGGTGTAAGTATCGCGTAGGCGCGAAGCCAGTTCATCCCGGCTTGCGGTCGCTAACCATGTCTCGATGTTGCCATTATCGGATTCAGATATTGGCAGATTGGCGCTGGATGGCACCAAGTCAGTCGCTTTCTCATTTTCTGGCATGGCGATATTCCCAAGGCGGCGTTGGGTTTTTGTCGACCCACAATCCCTTCCGGCTGGAACGAGCTTTCAATTCGTAGGCGTAGAGCACTGAAAACTTGGAAGCGTATTTTGGATAGACCCATGCCATGCCACGGGACACCTGTTCGGTGTTAACGTTGACGCCGTTGATGACCACTTTGCAAACTGGGCGGCCAAAACTTTCCTGTCCGTTACAGGTAGCCACTGCGCTTTCGCCAAAGGCGAGATCTGACAGGGATTGCTTCGAAACCTGGCCGAAATCTTGGCTTTTTTCGGGTGCATCAATTTCGGCAAGGCGGATTTTGTGCTGCTCGTTATTGGCGTCGAGAACAGTCAGTGTGTCTCCGTCCGCTATAGCGGTAACTCTACCGTAAATCACATTGGGTGCAGCGAAGGAGAGCTGCGCATATAGTGCGGCCAAGAGGAGGAGGGCGGTTCTGGGGCTCAAATGGGTGCCTTTCGGGATAGGGAGACGGCCAGTACCACTTGGCGCTTGCCGATTTCAGACCACCGCTCACCATTGGGCGCAAATCGATTCCAGGCCAATGGGGAAACATGAGGCATGGCCACGGCAATGCACGGATGGCCATTCGCTGTAATGGGGATGCTGGGGGTAGCTTGAATGAGATCAAACAACGGGGTTTTGGTATCGAGGACAGCGACAGCCGCCGATCCACCAACCAGCAGGATGACAGACGGGCGCATCTCGGCGATCGAGGCCATCAGCAAGGGTCGGCAGTTGGCGATTTCCAAAGGTGACGGTTTGCGGTTACCTTCGGGCCAGCAGCGGCATGCGTTGGCAACGCCAAAATCACGCTCACGCAACAAACCATGCTCTGCAAGAATGGTATTAAGCTTCCTGCCGGCGCGTCCAGCAAATCCGATGCCCAACGCATCCTCATCACGACCCGGCGCTTCCCCGCAGCAAAGGAGGCCACCTGGAGGGCAGTGGGTTGGCATGACAATCTGACTGCGAGAATGGCAGAGGGAGGGGCAAAGAGTGCAGGGCATTATTTTTTGGGGGGGATTTCACGGCGTAGTCTTTCAATACAACGAGCGCCATGCCAAATAAAGTTGTGCTATTCATCCCTCTATTCTCGGTTACCCACTGCAAATCACATAGAGCCCGGCGGGTGCTTGATGATGTTGTAGAGGTGCTGCCGCGTTACGCCCAGGTATTTCGCGGCGTTGGTGATTGACCAGCCTTTGTCGGGAAGGGATTTGGCGAGGGGAGGGGGTGTCTCGGATCATCCAAGCATTATGGCTTTTTGCGCAATATGCCTAAGCGAAAACTCCTGCTATTTGGTTTGAGAGTTGCAAAATTGAGGTTTTCTGTTTCTGTAAACAAAGAAAACCCCTGAGCACAAAGGCGGTCAGGGGTTTGGGGTACAGCGAGTTTTGACTAACCAGCCAGTTTGCCCGGATGGTGGTCCTTTTTGTCTTCTGCCCGATGCTTAGAGGCGTACCAGGCAAGACCAACCAGTAGTGCAGAGGCCAAGGCCAGCGCCACCATAGATTCAATTGCCATTTTCGTCTCCTTTCTGCTTTCGCAAGAACATCCTTAAAATACTAGCACAACGAACATTCCGAAGAGGAATAGGACGGTTGCCCATCCAATCTTGTGATCAACAACACCCCCGACAATGGCTGCCACCATGCAAGCCGTGGCGAGATTGTCAGAAATCTTGGCGATTCCTTCACTCTGATCCTTATTTAGCGTCCAACAAATGATTCATGAACGAAAAGTGGTGAAAGCACTCACATGCTGGCCGCACTACACGTAAAAACACTCATCGATCATTCAACACCCAAATCGTGCCATTCGATAGCCACCCATGCATTAAGGTAACCACATGAAAATATTGGCCTTTGCCGCAAGCAACAGTAAAAAATCAATCAATAAGCGTTTGGTTACCTACGCAGCCAGTCTGCTCGAAGATGCCGATGTTGAGGTGTTGGACCTGAACGATTATGAAATGCCCTTGTTCAGTGTCGATAAAGAAGAGGAGCTCGGGCATCCGGTATTGGCCACGGCGTTTCTGGCCAAGATTGCGGCGAGCGATGCGCTGATCATTTCGTTTGCCGAGCACAATGGCTCATATAGCGTCGCTTATAAAAATCTGTTTGACTGGTGTTCGCGGGCTGGCGCCAAGGTATTTCACGACAAGCCGCTGGTCCTGCTTGCCACCTCACCGGGTGCGCGTGGCGGTGCAAGCGTATTGGCTGCGGCGACCAACTCTATGCCATTTTTTGGTGGGCAAGTGAAGGCCAGCCTGTCGATTCCCAGCTTTTTTGACAACTTTGATCTCGAGCAGAACACCCTCAAAAATGCGGATTTAAACCAGCTGTTAATCCAGGCGGTTGCTTCCCTGAAGGAACAGCCGGCAGGCTAATCCGCTCTTTGCGCGGGCCTGCCTAGTAGTGGGCCGCCATGCAAACTGACGCTTATAGCTAATCCGTAAATTAAACATATTCATTCCCCATGCGCGACGGTCGTGCGGCGGGAAGATGGTGCAGTTGAAATCATGGGAAGTTAGCAGTCGCTCAATCCGAATTAGCGTTCGCCAACCATCTTCCGGCGCTCATCCCGTCTGCGACAGATTGCCACTGACCGACTCATGTCCCTTCTTCTTGAACGCCCACTCGCTTTTGTTGATATCGAAACCACGGGCGGCACGGCAACCCGTGACCGAGTAACGGAAGTTGCGGTGATCACCTGGGATGGGATCGAGGCCAGCGCATGGTCTCAACTCCTCAACCCGGGAACACGAATTCCAACGTTTATCGAATCCTTAACCGGCATCAGCAATGACATGGTGGAAGCTGCCCCCGAATTTGCCAACATTGCCGAAGACTTGGCCCTCAGGCTGCATGGCCATATTTTTGTCGCGCACAATGCCCGCTTCGATTACGCCTTCCTCAAAAATGAGTTTCGCCGGGTTGGCATCGATTTCCGGGCACCGGTGCTGTGCACGGTCAAATACGCCCGTGAGTTGTTTCCTGAGCAGCGCAAACATAATCTCGACAGTCTGATTGAACGCCATGATTTGGCGGTCAAGCATCGCCACCGGGCGCTGGCGGATGCCCAGGCGATATTCGATTTTTGGTGCAAGATGGATCATGCCTTTCCCGCAGAACATCTCCATGCCATCCAAAAATTGCTGCTAGCCCGACCCTCGCTGCCATCACACATCGATGCCGATTTGGTGGATCAAATACCGGATCAACACGGGGTGTATTTCTTTTACGGTGAGAACGACTTACCCATCTACGTTGGCAAAGCCAATCAATTGAAGCAACGGGTGCTGTCGCATTTCTCCTCGGATCATGCGATGGCTAAGGAACTCAGTATTTCCCAACAGATACGGCGCATTGAGTGGCAGGAATGTGCGGGTGAAATTGATGCCTTGATGTTGGAAGCGCGCCTGATCAAGGAAATGCAGCCCACCCTGAATCAGCGATTACGCCGCAATCGTGACCTTTGCTCGTGGTTTCTGCGCGAGGGTGGTGAAGGAAATTTCAAGCCCGAACTGGTCTATGCCCGTGACCTAGACTTCGGTCGGCAACCGCAACTCTACGGATTATTCCGATCAGCCAAAGAGGCAAAGGGCGCCTTGCAGAGCGCCGCCAGGGAGCAACAGCTTTGCATGGTGACCTTGGGACTGGAGAAAGGGAATGTTGGCAAACCTTGTTTTGCGCGTCAGCTAAAACGCTGTCGTGGGGCCTGCTGCGGCGATGAGTCGCTCATGCAGCACGGCTTGCGACTGATGGACGCTCTAGGGAAACTTCGCTTGAAAGTCTGGCCCTTTGATGGTCCGGCAATACTACGCGAGGGTCAGAGCGTCCATGTTCTCGATGCTTGGTGCCACTTGGGCACCGCAGAGAGTGAAGCGGGTGTGACATCCCTACTTCAGCGCGGCAAGCCAACATTTGACCAAGATACCTATCGGATCCTTCTAAAACATCTCGACAAGATGGTGCCATGGGCGACGGCACCGCCGTACCCTTGCTTTAAGCCGAGCTCGACATGAACACACTTTGCGCCAACCAAGGGCGGTACGTGCTTTCCGTACCCTGATCAGCATCGTTTGGCATGATGATTCTTCAGCCCAGAAATAAGAAGACACCGAACCGACAGAGCGGGCACGTCCGCCTTCCTGCACTAGTTGCCATAGAAACATGGAGAGATGAAATGATGGAACGGCGCGAATCAAGTCAAGTTCACTGGAAACAAGTCGTTAATGAAGTAGGAACCGAAATTGCAGCAGAAAACTCACGAGGATTATGGCCATGGACGCTAGCGAAATCGCCTCGGTCGCCACCGAGATGTCGCAAATAAAGACCGCAGGCGCGGTACAGATCGCCGTGCTGAAAAAGGCGATGGATATTGAGGCACAGTCAGCTTTGCAACTATTGCAGGCGATTCCCAGCAATCCCCCAAACCTCGGCAATAACGTCGATCAATTTGCTTGACGGGATAATTGTTGTTGTCCTTAGTTGGCGACAAAAACGTCAAGGTCACAATGTCGACCTATGAATCGGATCGGCTACCGTGCTGATCTATCGCAACGAGATTCAAAACGAGCGAAAAAGCATGGATAGGGATGACCCAATTTTTCAGGAATTCTGTGGATACTGGCAATTGTCAGAGGAAATGATCGCCAAAGCCAGCAAGGACGAACTGGCTGAGGTTGCTAGAATATTGGCAATGCAATCTGCGCATATGACTAGAAAGTATGGCAAGCAACCGCTGCCAGACTTGACACATCTTCTGTCAGCTACTAGCTTAGATGATGAGAGCATTTTTCTATTGCGCGATGGTGCCGAGGCGTTGGTTGGCGTGCTTGGAAGCGTGACTAGTGGTTTGCTCGACGAGATTGATTCGCCGATGCAGTAGTTTTCGCTAGACCTCACCAAGTGACAACCTTGGCTATCGTTGGTGAGCGATCTCCTGCTTCATAGGCAGATTGAGAGGTTGAGCGCGAACCGGCAACACCTGTGTTTTTGCAGGCAGAATGAAACTTTTCGCCCATAGCATATTGCATATTGAGGGTGACTTTCATTGCTTTGATCCGATCGGGTCGATTCATTTGTCGGCGTACGAGCCGTGGTTAGTCATCCCTACACATGGCCGGTGACTGTCTCTAGGCACAAACGAGCCTTAGAAATCCTTTGCCTGAGGAATCAATATACTGTATAAAATATCAGTATATTGAATGAGAGGTGCCACATGAACGATAAAATCCAACAGATGATGGACGTCGCCACCGGCGTAATGAATGGGTTTTTCATCACGGCAGGCAAACCTGATGTCTATTTTAAGCAGATGATTGAGCTTGACCGTGGTCAGGGCAAGAACCTCCTTGTGGTAGGTAGCGTTCATCGTGATGACGAGGATGGTCACGTAATCGCAGTCTTGAATCCAGCGGATGCCCTGCTACCAAACCTTGAGGGATGCGTAGAATATGACAGCGCTATTCTTCAGCACCTAGTCGAGAAACGCTGCAAGGCCATGGTCTATATGACCTGTTGCCGTCGGAGCACAAGCCTGCAAGCCAAGTACGCTGCACGCGTATGTGACTGAGTCAGTGCCACCCTCGCGGTGCTGTATGTTGAGCGCGACGCCGTCTTTGGCGATGCTGAGGAGACAGGGGGCGAATATCTTGCCCCGCTTTTGGGATTTATGCGCTCAATGAGCGTGTTGTTGATTCTAAGTTATTGGAAAATCAAATCGCGGCGCAATGATATTTAAAATAAAGCATTTGAAAGCGCTTAAGGCCTTCATCTCGATCGATATGGTCATCAGGGCCTCCGCACTCGAACATCATAACGGAGTCAGCCCCAGAAACTGCATGCGGAGATCCGCATCCCAAGCGGCTCTTTTGCGTTTCAATCGCAGGCTGGATTTGACCTTGTCAGCGGTATCGCTACGCAAGAGATTGAGGATAATTTTCTTGAGCAGCGACATGTTTTCTGGCGCATTGTCTTTGCGCACGGTACTAGCATCTTCTTTCATGGTGACATCAAGCACCCAATGAAGCTGGTTCTCAATAGCCCAGTGCGAGCGAACTAAAGTGGATCCCAGTTTTAAGACAGTCATTTAAGCTGTGATCTGTCCAAGGGGAAACAGGCAATGAGTGATTTAAAGAAGCGAAATGTACCGACGGCGGAATTTAAGGCGAAGGTAGGACTTGAAGGCGTGCGAGGCGTGAAGACGATCAATGAAATTGCCCAGGCGTACGGCGTTCACCCGACGCAAGTTGGCTTGTGGAAGAAAGAGATACTTGAAGGTGCCAAGACCCTGTTTGAAGGCAAGCGCGGCCCCAATCCGATTGCTGCGCATCAAGAACCTGATCGGCTCTATGGCGAGATCGGTCGGCTAAAAGTTGAACTCGATTGGCTCAAAAAAAAGTCGGGGATGAGCCTGTCATGAAACGACAAGCATGGATAACCCGCTCAGACGACCTAAGCGTCGTTCGCCAATGTGCGTTGGCTGGCGTATCGCGCGCGAC
>JAQTZQ010000179.1 GCA_028687645.1 Rhodocyclaceae bacterium | reverse complement strand
ATGGTGGAGCCGGGGGGGATCGAACCCCCGTCCGCAAGTCCTACACAGGCAGATCTACATACTTAGTCCGGTCAATTGGGTTTAACCTTTGCGCGCCGGCCGAACAGGCTCGCTTCAGGCGATCCGCTGAATTTTCGAGGTCTGCCTCGCGGCATTACAGACCCTTATCTGACGTATATGACACTGCCTCCAGTTGCCTGGTCCGGTCCATCAGAGTACCGGTGCAGCGCCAGCCGCTTAAGCGGCTAGTGCGAATTGCTCGTCGTTGGCGTTTGTAAAGTTTCCAGATGGATTTACGAGGTGACTGGCCCTCGGTATGCACTGTTCTGATTCGCAACCCACGTCGAAGCCATGTCGGCCCCACGTTGACCGCTACCCTCAGATCGGTTAGCGGTAATGAAGTACAGATTCTACGCTATCGCTAAAAAAATTAGAACTTACCAGCATCAAGCGCAACCGGGATATCCGCCGTCACCTGATCAAAGGGGATGATCTTTTTACCTTTGTGATCTTTCAGAAAATCATCAGCATCGGCCTTGTTGGCCAGCGGCACGAATTCATGCCCCATCGGGCCGAGCACATCGGAGCCAGTGACGAACAGTGCCTTGCGGGCATCCATGCGCTCCAGATTATAAAAATCAGTGACGTAAATGCCGGTGATATCTTCCTTGCGATGGCCCGGGGCAAACTTGGGCAGGTCATGCAGAAACTTGAACATGTCCTTCGAACCATCAAAGAAATGGCTGTGACCGTCCTTCCAGGTCACCACGGCGACCCAGTTCGGGTATTTTGAAACCAGCATGCCACAGACCGGGCAAAGGTCTTTGGGACCCGGTTTAGGGACATTCTGGGCGAATGCGAAACTCGCCCAGAAGGCTAGACAAAAAGCAAGAAGATGACGACGCAGCATCAGCCTTGCTTCTGCTGCATGCGCTTGCGGCGCTCTTCACGGTTTTTGCGAATCATTGAAGCATCGCTAGCCATGTCGAGATAGGACTCGCGCAACGCATCATCAAATTTAGCCAAGGTGCCACCGTGTTTGGCCTGGAATTCCTTGGCGACATCGGCTGAAGCAAAGGAATGTTTGCTGCGCTTGGTCATCGCATGCTTGAGGTCTGCGCCAATCAAGTAGGTCAATTGATCGACCGGCAGTAGTGGGCGAGGCTCTGCGGTCGACGCGTAATCCGGGCCAAAAATTACTTTGGGTTCACGATCAATATTGATCCCGAGACTCAGCGACAGACAATGAATGGAACAGGTGCCATCGACCAGATCATCGGTGTAATGAACCAGCATGCGCGTACGGTGGTGTTCTTTGCGATCCATGCCGCAGTAGGGGCATTTGGGGTATTTTTCGAACTCGTTTTCCAACGGCTTGGCATCGGCTGCCTTCTTGGGAATAAATTGATTCGGTGTCCCATCCGTCGAACAGGCATCTGCACTGACCTGCGGCGCCATGCTGGCCAGACCGGTCAAGGCGGAGAGTTTGAGTAGATCGCGGCGTTTCATGGTGGTGCTCCCTGAGTCGTAAATCAACCTAGGTATATTAGCCCTCGATAATTTAATTGAAATGCGACATAGTGTCGCACCTAGCCGAGCAGGTTGCGCATGATGGCGTAGTAAGTGAGGCCCTGCCAGAGGGTCGAAATACCGAGCGCTATGACAAAGATTGCTGCGCCTTTGAGTAGCCAGCCGCGCAATTTAGGGCCGAGTTTGCCGAACAGGAAGGACGCCGAAAGCATCGATGGCAAGGTGCCGGCACCAAAGGCCAGCATCAGCAAGCCACCTTCGAGAACAGAGGGTGCCGTGGTCGCCTTGACTGCCATCGCCATGGTCATTGAGCAGGGCATCAGGCCATTGATTGCACCACCGATCAAGGCGCCCAGAACCGGGCCTTTTTGCACCGCCTGGCCAAACTGCTTGCGCAGCCAGGTAATCGGCGCGAAGCCGAGGCTATTACGAATCGGCGAAACACCGAGTAGATCGAGGCCAAGCAGGATGACAACAATGCCGGCACCGATCTGCAAAACCCCCTGCCACTTGCCAAATTGCCCGGTGGAAACCAGCACCGCGCCGAGCGCTGCGGCGATCAGGCCAACGATGCCATAAACCCCAACGCGGGCGCCGTGATAAGCGAAATAAGGCCAGAGGCCTTTTGCGCCAAGCCGGATGAAAAAGCTGGAAACCAGCCCACCGCACATGCCTAAACAATGACCGCTGCCGAGAATGCCGGTCATGAAGGCGAGCCAGTAGGAAAACTGGGCGATGGCCTGGTGCTGCGAGTGATCCATCAGTCTTTTTGCAAGCGCAGCGAATTGGTGACGACCGAGACCGAACTCATTGCCATTGCCGCCGCAGCGATCATTGGGTTGAGCCGGCCAGCTGCCGCCACTGGAATCGAAATGACGTTGTAACCGAGCGCCCAGAAGAGGTTTTGGCGGATGATCGCCATGGTTTTGCGCGAAAGTTCGACACCGGCGGCTACGCGGGCGATGTCGCCGCCGACCAGCGTGATGTCGGCAGATTCCACGGCAATATCAGCGCCGCCACCAATGGCAAAGCCGACATCCGCCGCTGCCAGCGCTGGCGCATCGTTGATGCCATCGCCGATCATGCCCACCTTCTGTCCAGCTTCCTGCAAGCGGCGAATGACGGCCAGTTTGTCGGCTGGCGTGGCTCGGGCGACAACTTCATCAATGCCGACCTCCCGCGCGACATGGCGGGCGACGGCTTCAACATCGCCGGTGGCCATGACGGTTTTAAGGCCGAGGCGATGGAGCAGGGCGATGGCTTCGCGCGCGCCTTTGCGCGGCTGGTCGGCAATCGCAAAAATAGCCGCAGATTGGCCGTCGACCGTAACAAATACCGGTGTTTTGCCTTGTTCTGCGAGACGCATCGCCTCATCGGCCAAAGCAGCGCTATCAATACCCTCTTCAGCCAGCAACGCGGCGTTGCCGACCACAATGCACTGGCCATCGACCGTAGCAATCACGCCACGTCCGGGCAAAGCTGAAAACTCGCTGGCGCTCAAGCTTTCCCCAGCTCGCGGCTTGCACCAGTCGGCAATGGCACGCGCCAGGAAGTGTTCCGAACCGGCTTCGGCGGCGGCGAGCAAGGTGGCAAGTTGCGCTTCGCTAAAACCGGGCAGGATGAAGGTATCCGTCACCACTGGCTTACCTTCGGTGATCGTCCCGGTTTTGTCGAAAACGATGGTGGTCAGCTTGGATGCTGTTTCCAGCGCCTCACCGTTGCGGATATAGATCCCGCGCTTGGCGGCCTGACCGGTGCCGACCATGATCGCCGTTGGTGTTGCCAAGCCGAGGGCGCAAGGACAGGCGATGAGCAAGACGGCGACCGAATGGGCCAGCGCCTTGGAAACCGGATGTGCTGAAAGCGCCCAGCCAACAAAGGTCAGCGCCGCGACGCCGCCTACCGCCGGGACGAAACGCGCAGAGATACGGTCAACCAGCTTTTGCACCGGTAATTTGGTGCCTTGGGCGTGGTCGACCAGTTTGACGATACCGGACAAAACGGTGTCTCCGCCAATCGCCGTCACGCTCATGACAAAGCTACCGTTACCGTTGAGGCAGCCGCCTATCACCGCATCGCCAGCCGCCTTGGCTACCGGCAGGGATTCGCCGGTAATCATCGCTTCGTCGATGGAAGAATTGCCTTCCAGCACGCGACCATCGGTCGGCACCTTGTCGCCGGCGCGCACACGCAGGCAGTCGCCGAGTTGGACGTCGTCAATCGACACTTCATGTTCGCTGCCATCTGCCTCGATGCGCAAGGCCGTTTCCGGTTGCAGTTCGATCAGTTTGCGAATGGCTTCGCTGGCCTTGCCCTTGGCGCGTTCTTCCATGTAACGGCCAAGCAGGACAAAGGTGCAGATCGCCGCCGCCGATTCAAAATAGACATGGTGATTCATCTTGAACACACCGGGAATGCTGTACGCCCAGGCCGCGCCGGAACCGATGGCGATCAGGGTGTCCATGTTGGCTTCGCCCTGTTTGGCCAGCGTCCAGGCTTTGCGGAAAATGCTGTTGCTGCTGCCGAAGAGGATGGCCGTCGACAAGCCGAATTCCAGCACGCGCAGCGCGGGCGAGCGGTGCATGGCCATACCGGAAATCATCACCGGCACGGTTAGCCAGGCAGCCTGTACAAAGCGCTTTTTGGCTTCTTCGACGCGTTCCCTTTCGCGCTCGACCAGCAGGCGGCGCTGCGACAAGGTATCCATTGGGCGGGCTTCGTAGCCGAGGCGAGCGACCACTTCCGAGACGCCTTCGCGATCAATCACTCCAAACACCGTCAATGTTGCCGAAGCGAAATTGACCACCGCCGAGCGCACGCGCGGGTCACGCTTGAGCTTCATTTCAACCAGCAGGGCGCAGGAGGCGCAGGTCATGCCTTCAATGGCGACCGAACATTCGCGCACCGGGCCATCGATTGCAACAGGCGGCGGGGGCGGCGCTTTGGGGGCGGCGATCAAGTTGCCCAGCACGGCATCCAGCGTTGCCAGCAAACGCGCTTCAGGCAAATTGGCCGGGTCGAAATGGATGACCAGCGAGCCGATGTCCGGCACGATGCGCACTTCCTTGATCGCCGGGTGTTTGCGCAGCAAAATTTCCAGAATGTAGCAGCGCTCCTGCTCCTTGATCAACGACGGAGCGACGACGCGAATGCGCCGTGAGAGACGGTGTACAAGCTGGAGATTTTTCATTTGTTGAGATGGGTCTTGCGATAACGGACGAGCAGGAAGACGAGATAAAAGGTCGTCATCCAGGCATTGCTGTAGGCCAGCGGCTGTTGCAGCCAGCGCTTGGTAATCAAATCCCAGTGCGCCTTGATCAGGTAAAACGCGACCAGATCATTGAGAAAATTGGTAATCGCCTTTTCGGTCAGGGCGCTGGCCAGAATCGGCTGAATTTTTGCCTGCAAAGAACCGACCGGCGCCTCACCCGCTGGCGTCAGCATGGCTTTGAATTTATCGAGCAAGGGTTGAATACCGTTGCTCGCCGGCGCTTCAGGTTCAATCGTTGACGCGGGCAAACACTGAAGCAAAGCAAAGAGTTGGCGGGCAACCTGAGCCGCACTGCAAACCCCTTGGTCGAAACGAATGGAAATTCGCTTCCAGCCCCGGTCGACCGCAGCGCTGCTGATCCCGGCAAAACCCGCCATGCCTTGCTCGATGGCCACCGAGGCGTCCGGCGTGCATAGCTCGCCGGGCAGCTCCAGGCGCAGATAGCCCGGCTCACGGTGCAAAACAATTACGCGCTGCGCCAGTTGTGCGGCTTGCGACATAGCTTCCTCCCTCAAGCCGCCGGTGTTTCTGGCGTCGGTGCAACGCCTTCAACCTTCTCCTGCGCCTCAGCCATCAAATCATTGAGATTTTCTTTTTGCTGCAAGGCGAAATCCTTGCCCATGCCGGTGGCCTTGGATAACCCTTCGATAATTTCCTTCTCGTATTTGTGGAGCAGGAAGCCGGCGGCGATACCACCGGCAACGCCAACCGCCAGCAAGGTCAGCGGATTGCGCAGGAGGCTGACGCCAAGCAGCCCGCGACCGGCAGCAAAACCCGTTGCAGCAACGGCAGCGCCCTTGGCCAGCGGGGCACTCAAAGCGTGCGCGGCGTTACTCATCATTTGCGGCATGTGCTTCATCATTTCTTCGGTCATCATGATGCTTCCTTTCAGGATTTGTTCGTTGGATTGTTGCCATTTTGAGCCGGTACTTCCTTGATGTCATGCAACATCTCGTAAATTCCCCGGCAGCCTTCGCAACAGAATAGGTATTGTTTGTCCGGCGCGTTCAGGACGAAGGGTTTGATCCCGACATCGAGGCCACACAGATCGCAAGGGGCGCTCATTTGAGCATTTCCAGTGCTTGCCGCTCAAAGGTCGCTTCGTCGGCCTCGCCAATGATTTTGGCGCGAATCACGCCTTTGGCATCGACAAAATAAGTCGTCGGCAAACCGACCACACCGTAGCTGCGGGCAATATTTGACTTTTCATCGAGCAGCGACGGGTAGGTGTAGCCGACCTTTTTGATGAAGGCTTCGATGGTTGCCTTGTCCTGCCCGGCATTGATCGCCAATACTTCCAGCCCCTTACCTTTGTGGCGCTGATAAACGCTCTCGATGGCCTTCATCTCGCCTTCGCAGTATTTGCACCAGTCGGCCCAGAAGCGAATGACCAGCGGCTTGCCGGCATTGCCTGAAAAAAACTCGACATTTTTGCCGTCGACCGTAACAGTTTGAAATTTGGGCGCCAGATCGCCCATATTCAGCTTGACCGCCGGGTTGTCGCTGCCGCAGCCGGCAAGCAAGGCAAAAGCGAAAAATAGGGTGAGTAAACGCATGTCAGTGTTCGATCAGAATCAGGTTGGAGGCAATCACGAAATAAGTCGCGACGAGCGTAAAGAGAATATATCCGCCTGCAGCCAAACCAGCCAATCGGGCAGACGCTTTGGGGATGATATGGCGCAGACTGGCGACTCGGGCAAACGGCTGCATCGCCCCCGCCCCCAAGCCGGCTGCGGTGGCGACAAAAAGCGGCAGATAGAGCCAATAGCCTTGGTAATCGTATTCCGGCTTGAGGATGCAGAACGGGCAGTGATGGTGCGGGTGCTCGTAGATGTAGAGCGAAATGAAGGACAGCACACCGATGATCGCCGCGACAAAGGCTGCGCCGCTGGCCCCAGCCAGCACATAGCCACTGAGCCGGACGCCCCTTTTCCAGTGCCACAGCGCACTGCCTATCGCTAATACCAACACGCCGTAGAACAGGAACAGGGCAGGTTTTGGCTCCATACCGGAGGCTTCGCCGGCAATGGTTTTGGCGTCACCGGAGAACAGGCTGCCGCAGCAGGAGGTGATTACATTGGCCTTGAGGCCGAGGAAATATTGCAGCTCCAGCCAAAAACTGAGCGCCATGACCGGCAGCAGCAAAATCAGCAGGCCGTATTTGATCTTGACCAGCGGGTAATCCGGCGCGCGGGTATCGACATGGTTGATCGCCAGCCACATGGCAGCGAGAAAAAAAACCACCATCTGGGTAATCAGCGAGGGAAAGCCGAAATCATTGACGTTGAGCGTGCCCACCGCGCACATCGCGCCGACGAACATGGCAGACAAGCGATCAGCGTTGAAAACGAAGAGCAGCAGGGCGGCAAGCTGGATGACGAAAACGAAAGTTAGTAACGTTGAAAAGAGGTAAGTGCGGCGCTCGAAATCCAGTTGGCGCTCGGAGCCGCTGCGAATATCCCAGT
>JAQTZQ010000178.1 GCA_028687645.1 Rhodocyclaceae bacterium | reverse complement strand
CGAGCAACTGCTGGCACGCCTTGACGAGCCCGCGTTGACCCCGGAAAAGGCCGCCGGCCTGCACCTGGCCGCGCTGCGCGAAACCTTCGAGGAAGCCGGCCTGCTGCTGGCCGAAAGCGCCGACGCCGCCGCCAGGCAGGCGCTGGCGGACCGCCAGGCCGGCGGCGAAGCGCTGGCCGATGCCATGGCCGCGCTGGGCCTGCGCTGGCAGGCCAGCGCCATCCTGCCCTGGTCGCGCTGGATCACGCCGCGTCACCCGGCCTCGGGGGCCGCCTTCGACACCCGCTTCTTCCTGGCCAGGCTGCCGACCGGGCAGGAGGCCAGACATGACGGCTACGAGACCACCGAGGCGGTCTGGCTGGCCCCGCGTCAGGCGCTGGCGCTGCACGCCGAACACCGGCTCGAGCTGGTTCCGCCCCAGCTCATGAGCCTGGTCAAGCTCGCGCGCTACGCCGATGTCGACAGCGCCTGGAACGAGGCGCTGTCCGCTCGTCCGCCACGCATCCAGCCCGAGGCCAGCGACGTCGACGGCGAGCGCCTGCTGTACTTTCCTGGCGATCCGCTGCACTCGGTGCGCGAACGCGCGCTGCCCGGCCCGACCCGGCTGCACTGGCTGCCACGCCGCTTCGAGCCCGTCGGCGGCTTCGCGGCCTGGTTCGACTGAACAAGATTCAAATTTCCATGGAAACCTCCTACAAGCCTTTCCCGAAAAGCGAGCCGGTGCTGCGGCCCGATCGTCGCTTCCTGTTCTCGCGCCTGTCGCACCTGATCGCGCTGGGCTTTGGCTCCGGCCTGAGCCGGGTGGCGCCCGGCACCGTCGGCACGCTCTGGGCCTGGATCGCCTTCCTGCTGATCGACCGGCTCGGGCGGCCGGGCGACGCCGGCTGGGCGCTGATCATCGGCGCCACGCTGCTGGCAGGCTGGTGGGCCAGCGTCGCCACCGTCAAGCGCACCGGGGTAGCCGATCCGGGCTACATCGTGATCGACGAGGTGGTCGCGTTCTGGCTCGTGCTCTGGCTGGCGGCGCCAGTCGGTTTCTGGGGCCAGTTCTGGGCCTTCTGGCTGTTCCGCTACTTCGATGCCGCCAAGCCCGGCCCGGTGCGCTGGGCCGACCAGGCCTTCAAGGGCTGGGGCTGGCGTGGCGGCTGGGGCATCATGTTCGACGACCTGGTGGCAGCTGCCTGCACCCTGCTGCTGATCGCGTTCTGGCGCTGGCTCTGAACCCGCTCGAAACTTTCCACCCTTTACCGAGCTGCGCCATGAGAACCGACGATCCTGAAATCCTGCACCTCTGCACTGACCTGGCGCAGACGCTCAAGGCAAAAGGCGCCATGATGGCGACCGCCGAAAGCTGCACCGGCGGCCTGATCGCCGCCTGCTGCACCGGCTTGAGCGGTTCGAGCGACTGGTTCGAGCGCGGCTTCGTCACCTATTCCAACGCCGCCAAGACCGAACAGCTCGGCGTGCCGGCGGCACTGATCGAGGCGCATGGCGCGGTCAGCGAGGCAGTCGCGCGCGCGATGGCGCTGGGTGCGGTCGCGCATTCCAGGGCCCAAGTCAGCGTGGCAGTGACCGGCGTGGCCGGCCCGACCGGCGGCAGCGCCGACAAGCCGGTCGGCCTGGTCTGGTTCGGCTGGGCGGTTGGCGAGCAGGCCTGGACCGAATGCCAGCGCTTCGACGGCGACCGCGATGCGGTGCGGGCGGCAACCGTGCAGCATGCGCTGCAGGGGTTGCTGCAGCGACTAGCCGCCTGAAGCAAGCCAATCAAGTCAGCAGGCGAAAGCGGCGTGATTATGTCTATTTTTTGGTAAAAATTAGTCCCGCCAACCAAAGTCTCAGGGACTTCCCTCTTCGTCGTAGTCGTCGTGGTTGGAATAGGAGCCAAATTGGCCGCCATCCCGGAACGATCCGCCCCAATGGCGTTTGGCGTCCATGGCCTGCTCGTTTCCAGGAATTTCGCGCAAGACGCCGTTGTCGTATAGCCCCTTCATGGTCGCCTGCATCGCGCTTTCAATGGTATCGCCGTCTTCTCTTCTGAAAATATTTTTGGATGCTGGCTTTTTGATTTCTATCGGATCATTTGAAGAAAATTTCCCAGACCGAATTCGTTTGGACTTCTTTTCTGGATGCTGAACAATGCTTTTCGATCCGCTTGCGCTTTCTAACTTAAAGGCGACATGAAACAGGTGGTCGTTGTGTCTGGCGCAAAGGTGATCGATGGCTTGCCTTCTTTTATTGAACGCTTCATTGCAGACTTTGCAAACGTGCGGCTTGTCGGCCTGTATTCTTGAAATTTCATCCGTTTTCTCCGGATGGTGGCTCTTGATGTGCTTTTGCAGTCGAGCTATGGGCGGATCGTCACAAAACGGGCACTGCTTTAAATTGATTTCAATAAAACTCGGAGCCACTCTAAGAATGGAATAACGAATTTGCTCCGGTGTGGTGACAGGCACTCTCTCCAAAGGTCGTGATTCTCTTTTCTTATCCGGCGAGATGGTGGATCTAGGCTGATCCGATTTTTTAAGGATCTTGGATGCCGGCAACTGGCACTTATGCTGCAATGCGCTGGAAAAAAATTTATCACACCAAATGCAGCGAATCAGCCGGTAGCCGGATATTTTCTTGCTTGCGGCTGTTTTGTTTTTTTGCGAAAAGGCATTCGCAATCGACTTGTTTTTTTCGACCGCAGCAATAAGCGATTTCTCAGCACTTTTGCCATTAATTTGCCGATCACGGATCGATTCTTTTTTTACATCCTCAACCGTTCTTGAAGCTCGGTATCCGGTTCCGTCGCACCACCGGCAGTTTTCGTTATCGCCTTTACAGGTGCAGGGTATGGTTTCCATTTTTGATCCTTTTCACCCAATAATACTAACGACTATCAACAACCCTTGGCTTACACTTTATTGCACCGCAACTTTAGCAAGGAAACCAGCACCAACCACAGCGCTGGTTTTTTACAGCGCTCCTTCAACCAGTCACTGGCTGTAACCAGATCGACGCCGAGCTACTGTCGCTGCAACAGCACCTGTTCGGCCTGACTGTCGATGTGCAGTCGGCGGTGCGCTACACGATCGAAGGCGAAAGCCGGCGCCAGATGCCCGCTCAGCTGACACCCTGATCTACTGCGCGCTCAAGGCAGCGGCCGCAACGGCTCCACCGCATGGTGCGGATGCTCGAGTCGGCGGATCACTTCCTTGACGATGCCGAACATCAGCGCCCGGTCCGGGCTCGGATGATCCGAGAAATGGACCCGGGTCGCGCCGATCTCGGCGCCGTCGGGCTCGTTCGCGTCATCCGGGGTCACGAAGACCAGCGACAGCGCATGCTGCGCCAGCAGCGGCCCGCAAGCCGCCCAGTCGCGCGTCCAGGCCGGCAGCGCCTGCGCGCCGGCCCAGAGCTTGCCGACGCTCTCGTAGCATTCCTCGATCTGCCGGTGGCCCAGCAGCTGCGCCAGCTGCCGCTCCTTGGCAATGCAGCTGCGGAAATAGTCCTGGTCGCTAATGCGCATGTCGATCTCCTCACGGTGGATGCTGGAACGATTGAATGCGCAGCCGGCCTGGGCGTCAAGCCTGACCACGTCAGGCCCACTCAAACACTCCGAAAACACAAGTATGGCTGACCGCGGTCGGCGTAATTTCTTCAGCTTTTTTAGCGGCAAGCCGTATCGACGGCTTTATCGTACTTTGCAATCAGTTTCGAAGCACCCCTCATGGATTTTCACTTTCTTTTCTTTAGAACCAATTTCCCAGATTCGTAAGAAATTTCCTCATAATCTTTATACACCGCAAGAACAAGTGCAATCCCTACAGCAGATGCCGCAATGATTGCTGCAATTTCCACTCCAGTCAACGCCGCCACAGGCGCAGCAGTAGCCGCAGCCGCCACAAAAGACAGCCCTCCCGTCACTGGCGCTGCGACCGTTGCCGCCCCAAGAGAAACCGTCAAAACAGCAAGCGCAGCACCACCCAAGGCAGCTATCTTTTTTGCCTTCTTGAGTTTTCCCGCAAGCTCTCCAACAACAATAATTTCAGAAAATCCAGCCAACTGAGCTTGCTTAAGCTCTTCTTTTGTTCTAACAGTAGTCATTTTAGTATGAAAATTTGATTAAATCCAAATCGATCACCAAACGCATCCGACAGTAAAAAACAGAGAGTCATCGAATCAGAGACAAGCCAGCATTAGCCCGCCGCTTCTACTCCGACAGAATTTTTAACCTTCACACGATGATGAAAGTACAAATTGGCATCACGCACCGGTAATGACTTGGTAGCGCTCAAACAAAAAGGCAACGCGACTGGCATCGTCTTTTCCACCCTTGTAGCCGTAGGCAGCATCGACGGCCTTGTCGAGCTGCTGGTGGGCCTTGCGCAGGTCCGGCGGCATGGTGAGGGGGTCATAGAGGTCAGCAAGCGACGACGGGGTTTCGCCCTGCTGGAACTGGGCGCGGGCGTCGAGCACGGCTTGCGCGGCGGCCTCGATCGCAGCCTTGGCCTTGTGCGGCGGTGTGCGGGGCTCGGGACTGGCGGGCAGGTCGGGCCAGGGGTAGTTGTTGTAGACGATGGCGGCCGAGTAGCGGTAGTCGCTTTTCATTCGACCGCAAACGGTGCGCATCCAGGCGTTGTGCATGGTGCTAGAGAGGATGCCGAAGTGGAAGGGCATGGCTCCTGCAACGACATAGAGCTGATTTGAAGCGACAACTTCTGGTTCTAGAAGTGCGATGGGTATGAAATTTCGCCGTTCTGAACTGACAGTGGGTATTGCTATGTAGCGAGACAGAGGCTGTCTAATTTCCGCAAATTTGGCCGGTGTATCTGCGAGCCTGTTGGTTGCTGCGCGACTACTGGCCTTTCGCCATACGCGCACAGCCTCGATTTTTTTCAGGATTGATGAAATTGATCGCAAACTTGATGGATTCACCCCTTGTAACCAAAGACACCATCGCGGAGTGCCATGAAGGAGTTCTTCTCCGCCTATGAACGGGCGGAGGCATCCCGCCACGCGGGAGTCTTCTTCAATCAGTTTTTCGCGCTCACTAACGTCAATGGTGAAATTTCCGTCATCGAGCGCAAAGCTTCCGTAGGTCACTTCTGGGACTGAGCAGATAGCCACCTTTCTTGCCGCAATCAATATCGCAGGCGCGTCGAGCAGATAGGGGTTGATGTTCTTGGCGGCCACCGCCAGCGGTTCGCCCTTGATGTCGCTGTAATCAAACAGGGTTTTCTGATCCACATCGCCCAGGCCGAAGCCGATGATGACGCAATGAACGGCTGCGATTCCCTTGCCTTCGTTGGTCCACCGAAAGGTTCGGTGCGCGAACTGGATATGCACGCACTGGGCCAGTAGCCAGCTCCACAAGACACCGACCTGCTCGCCCTGAGTGATGCTGTTGGTCGAGACCAGCGCGGCGCGCACCTCCGAGTTGGCCTGCATGTAGCGCGTGGCCTTCACATACCAGGCTGCCACAAAATCCAATACCCCCGCCCCGTCGATATGGCCCATGACAGATTGGAAATCGGCCTTCTGTGCTGGTGACTGTTCCTTCTTGCCCAAAAACGGTGGGTTGCCCACGATGTAAGTGCAGCGCTCTGGCGGAATGACGCTGGCCCAGTCGGTGGTCAGCGCATTAGCGCAAACGATATTGGGCATCTTGCCCAGAGGTATCGTCGGGCGCGGCTGGCCAATGTGGCGCGACTGTTCGTTGATCTGGTGGTCGGTGATCAGGATGGCGACACGGGCGATGTGCGCGGCGCTGTCCTCGATTTCGATGCCGTGGAGCTGGTCCGGGCTGACGCGGGCGAGGTCGGCGAGTTCGAGCAGTGCGGTCTGGCGGCTGTCCTTGGGCTTGTGGAGCTTTTCGATGATCGCCAGTTCCAGCAGGCGCAGCTCACGGTAGGCGATGACGAGGAAGTTTCCGCAGCCGCAGGCTGGATCGAACAGGTGGATAGTGGGCAGGCGATCCAGCAGGGCCTGAAGCTTGGCCTTGTTGCTGCCGGCAGCAGCGAATTCGGCGCGCAGCGCATCCATAAACAGGGGATTGATGGCGCGCAGGATGTTGCGCTCGCTGGTGTAGTGAGCGCCGAGGTCGCGGCGCTTGGCCTTGCTGGCCTTGGTCTTCCCGTCGCCAGCGTCGCCTTCGAGCACGCCTTGGAACATCGCGCCAAAAATGGCCGGCGAGATGTCTTTCCAGTCCAGCTCGGCGCAGGCGATCAGGGTTTGACGCAGGTCGCTGTCGAAGCTGGGCACCTCGGACGGGTCAGCAAACAAGCTGCCGTTGACGTAGGGGAAGTTTCTATAGGCGTCATCGAGGTTGGTTTGACGCTTGGCTTCCGGCTTGTTCAGGGTCTCGAACAGCTTCTGGATACGCGGACCGAGGTCGTCACCATCGCCGCGCGAGCCTTGCAGGAAGCGCAGGAACTTGCCGTTTTCGCCCAGCATGCCGGTGTCGTCGGCAAAGAGGCAGAAAAGCGTTCGAGTCAGGAAAACTTCCAGCGGCTTGCCGGTGAAATTGACGCGCAGCAGGGATTCGTGCAACTGGGCCAACTGGTAAGCGGCCCGACGGTCGGCATCTCGTTCTTCGAGAATCGCGTGGTCCGAGTCGTCGATCAGGAAGCGCAGCCTGTCAGCGTGGCGCGGCAGGTCTTGGAGTTCCCAGATGGTTTCGGCTTGTCGAGCCAGGTCAACCAGGACGAAGGTCTGGAAGTCGCACAACAGAATATGCGTGGGTTGCTGCTCAGGAGGTAGGCCCCAGTGGTAGCCCATAGCCTGTTCGGCAGCTTTCTTGAGGTTCTTCCCCAGGCTCTTGAACTCGATGATGAGCTTGCCTGGGATGAAGCCGTCCATGAAACCGGTAGCGCCACCCAGCTTGGGCACACGACCTTCACGCAAGTAATGGTGCTCATTGAGCCCGTAGCATTCCAGCAGCCGCAGGGTGAAGGTTTGCGCGTCGGCTTTCTCGTCCTTGCCGCCTTGCCAGTTATGGCTGAAGGCGGTAAGGCGCTTGCGGATCTCCGTGGTGGAAATGGGAGCCGCCTGCGCGGGCTTGCGGGCTGCGGTTTTCTTCGACGGAGGCATGGCTGGGATCTTCCCTGTTGGATGATGGCGTTATCTTATTCAGCATGCCAATGGTAGGCGCCTTTACGAAGAACCCAACGGGACTTTCCCAGCCTTTTTGTTGACTCAACCCTCGTCCTTGGCCCCCAGCCGGTCGATCAGCACCGCGCTGGCCTCATTGAGCCCAACCACCTCGACCGCGCAGCCATGGTGGCGCAGCCGCTCGACCACCTTGTCAAGCGCGGCTACCGCCGTGATGTCCCA
>JAQTZQ010000177.1:3459-7322 GCA_028687645.1 Rhodocyclaceae bacterium | reverse complement strand
AACAAATCCTGCCCCGGCTTCATCAAATTAAGGTCGATGTCTGGCGTGATTTCAAATACCTTGAGTACCTGATCAAGCATTTGACGATGCTGGGCGGTGACGCAGACCAAAGTCTCGAAACTATCTGGCTCTGCCCGCAAGGCATGGCAAAGCGGCGCCATCTTGATCGCCTCGGGCCGGGTTCCGAAGACAAGCATGACTTTTTTCTTGGCCATTGATAATGCATCCCTGATTTGCGATTGATTTTGCTGACACTAACGCCACAATGATAACGGCAAGTTGATGACTGCACTGTGAACAATTCCACAGCGACGCTCTGCGCTGGTCTAAGCTTGATCGAGGCAGCGATTACAAGCAGGTCAAAAACGAGCCGGGCACATTACCATTCGGCTATCAAAATCGTATCGAGCTGTCGTTGAACGGGATTCTGCGTTTATGCTATTTCAGACGCTGCATCTTGACCACGATGCGGCTTACGGTAAAAAGTAACTCCATATGGTGTTTAATATGTTGCCTTAAATGCACATTACCGATGTTTCAGCCGGAGCGCATTTGTGGCATGCCTTAACCTACACTTCGGAAATGAGGCGAGCTATGTCCATGATTTGCCAATATGCAACCGCTGCTAAAAAGCCCACCAATGTCTCGTAGTCTGACTCAAGGCTTGGCCGCGGTCCCGAGTCAGTTGCTGAAACAATCGGTGACTTCTCTTGAGTCCAAGAAGTTAGAAATCGTTGCGGCCTTGGATCTATTGTTCCAAGGATTCTGATCTCGTAGATTTCGTATCCAAAACAAATCCTCATATGCTTTGGCATATGAGGACTGTAGAGGGCGCCCGCATCGCCTATCAACAACAAAATGTAGGGGCTAGGGGCAAACCGCTGGGGCTTTTTGCCGGATCAAAGCGTTGCTTATTTTTTGGCGACGGCAGCCTTGAAATTGGTACCGGCGGAGAATTTGGGCACGGTGGTTGCTGCGATGGAGAGCTTTTCACCGGTTTTCGGGTTTTTGCCTTCACGAGCGGCACGGGCTGATGCCTTGAAAGTACCGAAGCCGATCAAGGAGACGGAATCGCCGCTGGCGACTGCGTTGACGATTGCGCCGGTAACGGCGTCCAGTGCTTTGGCTGCATCGACCTTGGTGAGACCTGCTTCTTCTGCGATTACGTCAATCAGTTCGGATTTATTCATGTTGATTCCTTGGTTGGTAGTAAGTGGTTTCCAGACAGCAGGCCAGCCTGCGTTGAGAAGACTCGCAATTTTATGGCTTTTGCAGCACGCTGCAAGCCTTACGGAATAATTTAATCGCTTATTTGAGCAACAGATGCTGCGCTGCGCCAAAAAGCCGGACGCTGATTTCACTTGATCGTTGGATTCAAGCTGGCGATAAACGGCTCCCAGCCTAAAAATTCGTGGCTGGATGCCAGCGGCTGGTAGCCGCTCAAGGCACTCAAGCGATCATGGAAAGTATTACCCTGGAAGCGTCGTATCAACTGCCGCATGGCCGGGCTGAGGACAAGGCTGGTGCGTGCGACCAGACAATAAAGATCCTGGCTCAAGGGAATGAAGCCCAAATCGTAGCGCGCGGCGGCAGCCTCGATACCAAATCCAACATCGGCCTGACCGCTGGCGATGGCGGTGGCAACTGCGTCATGCGTAAATTCTTCGTGCGCGTAGCCGGGGATTTGCTCGGCCTGCAAGCCGTTGGCTGCCAGCAGTTGATCGATCATGCTGCGCGTTCCCGAGCCACGCTGGCGATTGACCATGCGTAGCCCGAGGCGAGCCACATCGGCCAGAGTGCGCACTGAAAATGGATTGTCGGCAGCAACCAAAAGCCCGTGCTGACGCCGCATTACCGGGAAGAAAGAAAATTGCCGGGGTTTGAGCCAGCGCCCCAGCCAGGCAGTCGTTTGCTCGCCAGTCCAAAATACCGGCAAATGAAAGCCGGCAGCGTCGCACTCGCCGCGCGACAAGGCCAGCAAAGCCTCTTCGCTGCCCCGCCAAAAAATATCGGCGTTAACCTGCCGGCCATTTTCCAGCCAGTCAGCCAGCGCCAGATCGTGACTGGCGGCAATGCGCAGACGCTCAGGCGGGCGCACGGCGCCCAAGGCCATGATTTCGAGCAGGCGCTGGCCCCACGGCGCATGAAATTCGCTCAAACTGGCTCGCGCGGCGCTATCGAGCAGGTAAAGTTGCTCGCCAAACTCGGACAGCGTGCTGCCCTTGCCCCGCGCCTTGACGACCAGTGGGCGGCCAAAGCGGGTTTCACAATCGCGCAATAGCCCCCACGCGGCGCGATACGAGAGCCCGGAGGCCGTCGCCGCACGGCCCAGCGTTTCAAACTCGCGCAGGGCGCCGAGCAAGGCCATCAGATTATTGGATTCGAGATCGGACAGGCCAAGGCCAAAATCCCAACCCCAGCGAATCGGGCTACTGATCTCGTGGGCTTGATGGGGCGTTTCAGGGGGGAGTTGTTGCATGGAGCGACATATATAGGCCTCGGACGAGTCTACTATAGCCTTTGGCTCCCTTGTTCCACCCCCTACGGAGAGTCGCTCATGAAACTTAGAAAAATCCTGCTGACCAGTGCAACGGCGCTGGCTTGCCTGATCGCCACGACGGCCCACGCCAACGAGCGCATCATCACCGTCGCATCAACGACCTCGACCGATCAATCCGGTTTGTTTGGCCATATTTTGCCGATTTTTGAAAAGGAGAGCGGGGTCAAGGTTCGTGTCGTTGCGCTCGGTACCGGCCAGGCACTCGACACCGCGCGGCGCGGTGATGCCGATGTCGCCTTTGTGCACGACAAGGCGGCAGAAGAAAAATTTGTTGCCGAGGGCTCAGGCTTAGAGCGTAAAGAGGTGATGTACAACGACTTTGTGCTGATTGGTGCCAAGAGCGATCCGGCCAAGGTGGCGGGCAAGGATATTCAGCAGGGGCTGCGCAAGATGGTTGCGGTCAACGCCGAAAATCGGCCCAATTTTGTTTCACGCGGCGACAAAAGCGGCACCCACGCCGCCGAGTTGCGCTACTGGAAGTCAGCCGGCGTTGATCTCGACAAGGAAAAAGGCAGTTGGTATCGCGATTCAGGCATGGGCATGGGCCCGGCGCTCAATATGGCGGCTTCGCTCAACGCCTACATTCTGGCCGATCGCGGCACCTGGCTGGCGTTCAAAAACCGCGCTGATCTGGCGATTTTGATTGAAGGCGACAAGCAGCTGTTCAATCAATACGGCGTGATTCTGGTCAACCCCGCCAAACACCCGCATATCAAGAAGGAAGATGGCCAGCGCTTTATCGACTGGCTGGTGTCTGCCGCCGGGCAAAAAGCCATTGCTGACTTCAAGATTGGCGGCGAGCAGCTGTTCTTTCCAAATGCCAAGCCCTGATCAAATCTCCGCCGGCTCGGTCGGAAGGCCAGAGGCGTGAAGGCTTGGTTTGCTGCAATCAACCGGCAGGGTGATGGCAAAAACGGTTTTGCCCACCTCGCTGCTCACCTCGAGCGTGCCGTTGTGGCGCTCAATGATGCTCGCCGATAGCGAAAGCCCGAGGCCCGTGCCTTTGCCTACCGGCTTGGTGGTGTAAAACGGATCAAAAATACGCGAGAGGCTGGCGGCAGGAATGCCCCGGCCATTGTCCTCAATCAGAATGCGCACGGCAGTATCGCCAACCGGTTCGGTGGTGATGATGATCGTGCCGCGCTCCGCCATCGCCTGCGCGGCGTTCACCAGCAGGTTCATAGGCGCCGACAATGGCAAAAATATCCTGCAAATAGGTTTCAAGCGTCGTCAGATTCGAGCCGACAAAACCAACCGGATTATTGATTTCATGCGCAATGCCCGCCGCCAACTGGCCCATGGC
>JAQTZQ010000177.1:0-3359 GCA_028687645.1 Rhodocyclaceae bacterium | reverse complement strand
GTTCATAGGCGCCGACAATGGCAAAAATATCCTGCAAATAGGTTTCAAGCGTCGTCAGATTCGAGCCGACAAAACCAACCGGATTATTGATTTCATGCGCAATGCCCGCCGCCAACTGGCCCATGGCAGCCAATTTTTCGCTCTGCAACAATTGCTTTTGCGCTTGCTCAAGCGCACAGGCCCCCTGCGCCACCTGATCGGTCAGGCGCAGGTTATTTTTACGCAACATGTCGCGCGCCGCCTTGGCATCAAGCTGCGCCCTAACACGCGAGAGGACAGTCAGGTTTTTGAGCGGTTTATGCACATAATCAGCCGCCCCCAACGCCAGGCCATGCTGCTCGCTATCATCGTCATGCAGCGCGGTAATAAAAATCACAGGGATTTCACGCAGCGATTCATCGGCCTGGATGCGGCGCAGCACCTCAAAACCATCCATTTCGGGCATCATCACATCGAGCAGGATCAAATCAGGGCGCGGTTCGTTGATCAGCGCAGCAAGCGCCCGTTCACCACTGGTCGCGACGCGAACGTGATAATGCGGGCGCAGCAACTCGCCCAGGGCATTGAGAAAAAGCGGCTCGTCGTCGACGATCAGAATCGTACTATCTGCCTGTTGTATTTGCTTTGTGTTCATGATGACTCCCTCAACCCGTCGTAAGCGTGCTTATTACTGTTGCCCGAGATGCCGGTCGTCAAATGCTGTGTTCATGCACCATATTTAGCGCTCACCACGAAAGAGCCGAAACAAAGCCATGCAGCCGGCGGGATCATCGCCGAAGGTCTGGCTGTCGAGCGGACGATTCATAAATGGCGAAAACCCAGGCAAGGCTTGCAGCGCAGGATCAACCAGATCGTAAAACCCCATCGACCAATTTTCAAATAATCGTTCAGTAATCGGCTCATCGACCATCACCACCGATTCATGATGGCGCGGATCGGCTGCAATGGCGGCAAAAAGTGCATGGATGGCGGTCTCTTCACCCTCGATCAACTGCATAAAATTGCCGTCTTTATAAAGCAGCATGCCGGTGATCCCCAAACGTGCATTCTTGTCACGCGCCTGAATCAATAGCGCCAGCAATTCCGCTTTTGAAAACAGATGCCTGGCTGAACTGACATAGGCGAGTCGATATAAATTATCCATTTTTGTCTTTGGTGATGAAGCATCAGTTTTTCGGGATCCACAGCGTAACAGCAGTGCCGCTCCCCATTCTACTGACCACTTCAACCCAGCCACCATGCAGCTCGATAATTTCCTTGACGATTGACATGCCCAGCCCGGTACCAGGGATTTTGCCCGAGGTGTCGGCGCGATAGAAACGCTCAAAAACGCGAGATTGCTGCTCGGGGGTCATACCGATGCCGTGGTCGGTCATGCGAATGCCGATCATCTCATCAATGCCGCCGTTTCTCCCCTCCAGAATATCGATTTCAACCGGGCTGTGTCGTGGGGAGTATTTGTAAGCGTTGGACAGCACGTTACTGATGGCCTGCGTCAGCTTCTTGCGGTCAACCCGGAAAAAGTGCTGATTTTTGGTTCGCGAAACCAGCGGGGCTTCGTAACCGTCTATCACTTCAAAGTTGGCCATCACATCGCCTAACAACGCACCCGCCTCAACCCGCTGCAACTGAAAATCCAGCCCCCGCCGTTCTTCAATCCGCACCAGATCAAGCAGTTCGTTAATGATCGAGATCATCAATTCCGACTGCCGATAAATGATGCCGAGCAAATCGCGCCGCTCATCTTCGGGGAAATCCTGCGCTATCAACAACTCGGCATAACCAAAAATACTGGCCATCGGGGTGCGTAACTCATGTGCTGCCGTGGATAAAAACTCGCTCTTCATCCGGTCAACCTCGGTTTCGTGGGTGACATCACGAAAATAGAGAATCTGCGAGACGCTACCGGCCGTCGAGAGACGAATCCCTATCTCCAGAACTCGCTTGCCGGCACCGGCCAACTCGATCAATTGCCGCTGGCTGGCTTCACTCCCTCTGGCACCGTGCTGCTTCTGAGCAATGCGCATGGCTTCAATACTGGGGCAAGCAGACGGGTCAAGGCACAAACCGGCCAGACGCTCGGCAAACCGGGTTTCACCCACCCCCAGTACATCGTTACTTTCCAGCCCCGTCATGCGATAAAACGTGGGGCTGACGTACTTCACCCGGCGCTCGCTATCGAACGAGACAAAACCATCCGGACTCAGGGAAAAAATGGCATCCAGTTGGCGTTGCGCTTCTTCGAGGGAAAATAGCGAGCGGAACAACATCAGTGACAATAAAAGCGCCAGCGCGCTAACGGCAGAGGCGCCTAACAACACATCGCCACGGTGCGCTTCGTAAGGCGCCAGGACATCCGTCACCGCCTCGCCCAGCACAAAAGTCATGCCATATTCCGGCAGGCGGTGATAACCAAAAATTCGCTCAGTGCCATCGACCACCGCCGCCCGCCGGTAGTTACCAAAATCCGGGGCGGACGGATCAAGATAAACCCCTTCCTTGATGACCTTGCCGAGGCTGGACTCTACCGCCGGATAGCGCGCCATGATTTCTCCGCTGCTGCGCACCACCGTCAACGAACTCCCCCCCGAGATGCGGAGTTTTTCAGCAAAGCCGGCAAACTGCTCCGGACTGAGCGAAACAACCAGCACGCCATTGAAGATGCCTTCGCTGAAAATCGGGCGCGTGAGCTGAATTGACCATTTTTTGGAAACCTTGCCCATCACCGGACGACTGATGAACAATCGGTCGACACCAGACGCCTCACGATGAAAGCGAAAATGTTCGCGCTCACTGAGATCAACCCTATCATCGGGTTTGGCCAGGTTGGAGTAAGCGAGAATGCCATCACGATCAATCACTGCGACCTGAAACGTAAGATCGTCGATATTCTCCTGCCGGCGCTGCACCAGAGCCGAAAACGCCTGCCAGTCCCCCGTCCAGTCGCTCCGGACATTGAGCATGAACTCATTGATCCGCTTCAGGGTTGAGCGCGAGTACTCGGCAAAAACATGCGCCTGAACCGCCGTTCTGACTTCCGCCTCGTGCAGATGGGTTTGTCGGCTACGGAACAGCTCGTAAGCAGCGACGATCCACACCATTATCATGGCCAGGATAACGATCAGCGTAATCTGGCGTTTGAGCAAAGGGCGAAATTGGTTCATCGTGCCGCCGGATTAATCGACAAAAAGTGCGTTGGCGTACTTGCTGCGCGCCTCGATACGGCCAAAAAGAGGTTGAATATTGGCATCAAAGACCAAACCAAGCGCCTCGCAGGCGGCGCTGGAAATTTGTGTAACGTGGTTATCGGCACGACCCGCGAGATCGAGTGCATTGGAGAGCACTTCGGCGATACTGAC
>JAQTZQ010000176.1 GCA_028687645.1 Rhodocyclaceae bacterium | reverse complement strand
AATTAGTTGCAGCCTTCCCGATACCCCGCTATAATCCGCGCCTCTTTTGGCCAATTAGCTCAGTTGGTAGAGCAGCGGATTGAAAATCCGCGTGTCCGTGGTTCGATTCCGCGATTGGCCACCAAAATTTTGCTGTAATCCAAAGGGTTGCCCACGAAAGTGCGCAACCCTTTTGCTTAGTAACGCCGCTATTTTGTTGCCAAGGCGATGTCAATCAAGCTATCGCCAACTGCCACCAACCAAGGAGATCTCATGGAAAAAGATTTGCGCGAAGCCGCTATTGAATATCACCGCTGGCCAACGCCGGGCAAGATTTCCGTTCGCCCGACCAAGGGGCTGACGAATCAGCGCGACTTGGCGCTGGCCTATTCTCCAGGCGTTGCTGCTGCCTGTGATTTGATCGTCGAGAATCCGGCAATGGCGGCAGAAATGACCTCACGCGCCAATCTGGTTGGCGTTATCACCAATGGAACCGCAGTGCTCGGCCTGGGCAATATTGGTCCGCTGGCCGCCAAGCCGGTGATGGAGGGCAAGGGCTGCCTGTTCAAGAAGTTCGCCGGAATTGACGTCTTCGACATTGAACTGGCAGAGAACGACCCGGATAAATTGATCGACATGATCGCTGCCATGGAACCGACGCTAGGCGGGGTCAATCTCGAAGACATCAAAGCACCTGAGTGCTTTTACATCGAAGAGAAGCTCAAAGAGCGAATGAATATCCCCGTTTTTCATGACGATCAGCACGGAACTGCCATTATTTCTGCGGCGGCAATGCTCAACGGCCTCAAGGTCGTCGGCAAAAAAATTGACGAGATCACGGTAGTTTGCTCCGGCGCTGGCGCCGCAGCCATTTCCTGCCTCAATCTCTGGTGCCAACTGGGCGTCAAGAAAGAAAACATCACTGCCTGCGACTCCAAAGGCGTGATTTATGTTGGCCGCGAAGCCAACATGGAAGCGACCAAGGCGCGATATGCACGAGAGACAAGTAAGCGCACGCTGGGCGATGCCATGGTCGGCGCCGATGTATTCCTCGGGCTATCGGCCGCAGGCGTATTGAAGCAGGAGATGGTTGCCGGGATGGCCGAGAAGCCGATGGTTTTCGCGCTCGCCAACCCGACACCGGAAATCATGCCGGAACTGGCCAAAGCAGTACGCCCGGATGCGATTATCGCGACAGGGCGGTCCGATTACGTGAACCAGGTCAATAACGTGCTCTGCTTCCCGTTCATTTTCCGTGGCGCGCTCGATGTTGGCGCGACGCGGATTACCGAAGAAATGAAAATGGCCAGCGTCAAGGCCATTGCCGAACTGGCCGAAGCCGAGGTTACGGATGAAGTAGCGATGGCCTACCCAGGCCATGACCTCTCGTTTGGCCCTGAATACCTGATCCCCAAGGCCTTCGACCCGCGCCTGATCGTCAAGATCGCTCCGGCAGTGGCGCTAGCCGCCATGGAGTCAGGCGTCGCAACCCGGCCAATTACCGATTGGGATGCTTATCGAGCCAAGCTGTCTGAGTTTGTCTATCACACCGGCGTCGGCATGCGCGCTATCTTCCAGGCCGCCCGCCAGGCAAAAGGCAAGCGCATCATTTTCGCAGAAGGTGAAGATGAGCGCGTTTTGCGCGCCGTTCAGATCGTGATCGAAGAAAAATTCGCACGGCCCATGCTCATCGGGCGTCCGGCAGTCATTGAGCATCGCCTCGAAAAAGCCAAACTACGCATCAAGCCCGGCGTTGATTTTGATATCGTCAATCCAGAATCTGACGAACGCTATCGTGAGTGCTGGTCGGCTTATCACAAACTGATGGTGCGTCGTGGTGTTACGCCGGCCATCGCCAAGGAGGCCATGCGTCGCAAGCCGACGCTGATCGGCTCCATGCTGCTCAAACTGGGTTACGCCGACGGTCTGATCTGCGGCATGACCGGCCAGTACTCCCACCACATGGGCGTTATTAGCCAGGTCATTGGCAAGCGCCCCGGCACCAACACCCTGGCAGCCATGAATTACCTGATGCTCCCGGGTCGCTCGCTGTTCATTTGCGACACCCACATCAACGAAACGCCCAATGCGGAAGAAATTGCCGAGATGACCGTCATGGCCGCAGAACAGGTCAAGCGATTCGGCATCAACCCCAAAGTCGCTCTGCTCTCACACTCGAACTTTGGCTCTGGTAACTCGGAGTCCTCACGAAAAATGGGGCTGGCCGCCACATTGGTCACCGCCATGACCAATGGTGAGCTGGAAGTTGACGGCGAGATGCACGGAGATTCCGCACTTTCTGAAGCTGTTCGCCGCACGGCGCACCCGGACTCAACACTTAAGGGTGAAGCCAATTTGTTGATCATGCCGAATCTTGATGCCGCCAATATTGCCTACAACCTGCTGAAAATGACAGCCGGCGAAGGCGTCACCATTGGCCCCATTCTGCTCGGTGCGGCCCGCCCAGTTCACGTCCTGACTTCAACCGCGACGGTACGGCGTGTGGTAAATATGACGGCAATCGCCGTAGTCGAAGCAATGGAACGTTAATTAAAGTAGCAACAAACTCGTAGCGGACAGGGAAACCTGCCCGCTATTTTTTCGACCATTTTCCGGGTTGACCGGAATGATTTGCCGATACAGTCACTTGCCGACTACAGCGCCAGCGCTTCGAGCAATTTCGTGTGAATCCCACCAAATCCACCGTTGCTCATGACCAGGACTTGATCTCCCGGTTGCGCGGCAGCCACAATTTTTGCCACCAGACGATCAAGATCTTCCTCGACGACCGCGCACTCGCCCATCGGTGAAAGCGCTTCATGGGCATCCCAGCCTAGATTCCCGGCGTAACAAAACGTCACATCCACCTCAGCCAAACTCGCCGGCAGCTGACTTTTCATCGTACCCAGCTTCATGGTGTTGGAGCGCGGTTCAAGCACAGCCAAAATACGCGCCGCCCCAACTTTGCGCCGCAGGCCGGCAACGGTAGTTGCAATGGCCGTCGGATGATGGGCGAAGTCATCATACACCGTGATACCACGCACCTCTCCGCGAATTTCCATACGCCGCTTTACATTAATGAAGTGTGACAAGGCCTCCAAGCCTTTATCAAAAGGCACTCCCACATGCCGGGCCGCCAATAGTGCTGCGCAGGCGTTGGCGCGATTGTGATCACCTGACAAACCCCAGGACGCGCAGCCAATCTCCCCTGCCGGGCCGAACAAAATCAGGGAACCACTCGCGTCATCACCTTCCACGCGATAACTACTTGCGTCATTAAAGCGCTCAACGGGTGTCCAGCAACCGCGCTGCAAAACACGTTCAAGACTCGCTTCCGCCGCGTTGCTGACGATCAACCCGGTGGCGGGTAGTGTGCGCACAAGATGGTGAAATTGCGTCTCGATAGCCTCAAGATCAGCGAAAATATCCGCATGATCGAACTCAAGGTTGTTCAACACCGCTGTCCGTGGCCGGTAATGAACAAATTTGGAGCGCTTGTCGCAGAAAGCAGTGTCGTACTCATCCGCTTCAATAACAAAAAATGGCGTACCACCAAGGCGAGCTGAAACCCCGAAATTGAGTGGAACACCACCGATCAAGAAACCGGGTTCCATATTGGCATCTTCAAGTATCCAGGCCAGCATGGAAGCCGTCGTCGTTTTGCCGTGCGTTCCGGCGACACCCAGCACCCAGCGCCCCTGCAAAACATTTTCAGCCAACCATTGCGGGCCGGAAACATAATTCAAACCCTGATCAAGAATGGCTTCTAGCAGTGGATTCCCACGGGAAATAGCATTGCCAACGACAAAACAATCTGGCTTAAGCGCCAGTTGGTCAACGCCAAATCCTTCAATCAAATCAACGCCTGCCGAGCGCAACTGATCACTCATTGGCGGATAAACATTGGCGTCGCAACCGGTGACCTTGTGGCCAGAGGCAACGGCCAGCTGAGCCACACCGCCCATAAAGGTGCCGCAAATACCCAGAATATGAATGTGCATAAAACTCAGACCCGTTAGAATGGGCGCGATTTTACCCCGATCGAGCCAACATGCCCCGTCACGAAAAAATGCGCCAGACAACTGGCGTCCGGGCCAGCATCGCTAGCGCCGCCGCCCGTTTAATGGCTGAAGATGGCATTACCGACTACCATCAGGCCAAGCGCAAGGCGGCTCACCAATTGGGCATTTCTGACCGTACCAACTATCCGGACAATGCCGAGGTTGAGACGGAATTGCGGGCGTACCGCAGCATTTTCATGGATGAAGAAAACCTTGAGCGCCTGAGCGCATTGCGGCATACCGCGCTCGATTTGCTTGATCTACTGGCAGAATTTCACCCTTACCTTACTGGCTCGGTGCTGGACGGAACGGCGGGCGAGCATTCGCATATCGATATCCAGATTTTTGCGGATAGCGCCAAGGAAGTAGAGATTTTTCTCCTGAATCGCGGCATGGTTTATGAGCATATCGAGCCACGCAATGAAAAAGTTGAAGCCGTTCTGTTGCTGGAAACTGACACCGCCGACGCCAACCTCGTCATCTACCCGCCGCGCCTTGAGCGCGTCAGCCTCAAACACCGAGACGGACGCCCGAGAACCCGCATCAGAGCGGAGGGTTTACGTGCGCTCCTTACCGAGTAGACTGGACAAGATGCAGACATTTACGGCAAACTTGCAGCCATGAAGAAGCAAAAGACAACTTCAAAGCCAGAGAACAAGCCTCGAATTCTGGTCATGCACGGGCCCAACCTGAATCTACTTGGCACCCGCGAGCCGGAACACTACGGTCGAGTTTCACTCTCCGACATCAATCTCGCACTGACCCGCATGGCTGAAAGCGGCGGCGTGGAGCTGGAGAGTTTCCAGAGCAATCACGAAGGGGCGTTGATCGAGCGCATCCATGCTGCCCGCGAGCAGGATGTGCGCGCCATCATCATCAACCCTGCCGCCTACACGCACACCAGCGTTGGATTGCGTGACGCGCTGTCAGCGGTGAACATCCCGTTTGTTGAGGTTCATCTCTCCAATGTGCATGCCCGGGAACCTTTCCGGCATCACTCCTATTTTTCTGACCTGGCCATTGGTGTGATTAGCGGCCTGGGTCATGAGGGCTACTTGCTGGCCCTTGAATACCTGCTTAATAAACTGAACGTCGAATAAGCATTGCTGGCGCTCTCGTCGCCACAATGCCATCACTAGGGGAATCGACATGGATCTACGCAAACTCAAAAAACTTATTGATCTCGTCCAGGAGTCCGGCATTACCGAACTGGAAGTCACCGAAGGTGAAGAAAAGGTTCGCATCGCCAAAAATTACGGCGCGGTCGGCCAGATGCCGATGCAGCAATACGCTCCGGTCATGCAGCACGTGGGTATCCCTGCTGCGCCCAGTACGGTTGATCTGGATGACGATCTGCCGGAAGGCCATGCCGTCAAGTCGCCCATGGTCGGCACCTTCTATCGCTCACCCTCTCCGGGTGCCGAGGCTTTTGTCCAGATTGGTCAAACCGTCAAGGAAGGCGAGACACTGTGCATCATTGAAGCAATGAAATTGCTCAACGAAATCGAGTCTGATGCCTCCGGCGTGGTCAAAGCCATTCTGCTCGACAATGGCGAGCCGGTTGAATTCGGTGAACCACTCTTCATCATCGGCTGATCACATTATGTTCGGGAAAATCCTCATCGCGAATCGCGGGGAAATTGCCCTGCGCATTCAGCGCGCCTGTCGCGAACTGGGCATCAAAACCGTTGTGGTGCACTCCGAAGCTGACCGTGAAGCCAAATATGTCAAATTGGCTGACGAATCGGTCTGTATCGGTCCAGCGGCCTCCAGCGCCAGCTATCTGAACGTGCCGGCGATCATTTCTGCCGCTGAAGTCACTGATTCTGAAGCGATTCACCCCGGCTATGGTTTTCTCTCCGAGAATGCTGACTTCGCCGAACGGGTTGAAACCTCCGGTTTTGTCTTTATCGGCCCGCGCGCCGAGACGATCCGCCTGATGGGTGACAAGGTTTCCGCCAAGGCGGCGATGAAAGTTGCCGGCGTCCCTTGTGTGCCAGGCTCGGAAGGCGAATTGCCAGAAGACCCCAAGGAAATCATCCGTATTGGTCGCGCCGTTGGCTACCCGGTCATCATCAAGGCAGCGGGCGGCGGCGGTGGGCGCGGCATGCGCGTCGTCCATACCGAAGCAGCCCTGCTCAATGCCGTCCAGCTAACCCGTCAGGAAGCCGGCAGTTTCTTCAACAATCCTGCGGTCTACATGGAAAAGTACCTTGAAAATCCACGCCATGTGGAGATTCAAGTGATGGCCGACGAATTCAGAAATGCGATTTATCTCGGCGAACGCGATTGCTCAATGCAGCGTCGCCACCAGAAAGTCATCGAAGAAGCGCCAGCCCCGCACATTCACCCACGTCTGATCAATCGGATTGGTGAGCGCTGTGCTGACGCTTGCCGAAAGATCGGTTATCGCGGTGCCGGCACCTTTGAATTCCTTTACGAAAACAACGAGTTCTATTTCATTGAAATGAATACCCGGGTGCAGGTCGAGCATCCGGTGACTGAAATGATCACTGGCGTGGACATCGTTCAGGAGCAAATTCGCGTCGCTGCTGGTGAGAAATTGCGCTATCGCCAGAAGGATTTACAGTTCCGTGGTCACGCGATCGAATGTCGCATTAACGCCGAAGATCCCTTCACGTTCGTCCCATGTCCGGGCAAGATCACGCTTTATCATCCGCCTGGCGGCCCCGGCATTCGCGTCGACTCGCACATTTATCAGGGCTACACCGTACCGTCGCATTACGACTCCATGGTCGCCAAGGTGATTGCTTACGGCGACACCCGCGAGCAAGCGATTCGTCGGATGCGGATCGCCCTCTCCGAAATGAGTATCGAAGGAATCAAAACCAACATTCCACTTCATCAGGAGCTGATGCAGGACGCTCGCTTTGTCGAAGGCGGTACCAGTATTCACTATCTGGAACAAAAGCTCGCCGACAAGGGCGAAGTGAAGAAGTAGGCGATGGGCTGGCAAAGTGTCAGTTTCCTGACCGATGCGTCGCATGCGGAACCGCTCAGCGACGCCCTGATAGAAGCCGGCGCGCTGTCGGCCAGTATCGAAGATGCCGACGCCGGCACGCCGGACGAGCAAGCTCAGTTTGGTGAGCCGGGATCAGTCAACTCCCCGGGCTGGAACCATTCCAGGGTATTGGCGCTCTTCGAGCCGGATGCCGATGTAGCCAAGATGCTAGCTGTGTCGGTAGCCGAAGTTGGCTTGCAGCAAGTTCCCGAATTTTCGATAGAAATCATCGCCGAGCAAAACTGGGTACAGCTGACCCAATCCCAGTTTGAACCCATCCGCGTCTCCGAGCGCCTGTGGATCGT
>JAQTZQ010000024.1 GCA_028687645.1 Rhodocyclaceae bacterium | reverse complement strand
GGACGATCCAGTGTGGCCGACAGCGGCCGGCGATTGATAGCAACTTACTGCAAATTTCTTGCCTGATCGTGCACGCTGGCACATTCGCCACTCGTCGCCATCCGGTGAATCCGGTAATCTGGCGTGCATTGAAATATCAATTGGAACAGGCATGAACCCCATTAGTTCGGACTCCCGGCAGGCCTTGGAGATCACCAGCCAGCGGGCAGAACTCGCCGCCATCATTGAACAATATTGCAGTACGGACGGCACGCACCCGACGCCCATTCCCGGCCTGACCTTCTTCCGCCACGCCTCGCCCGGTGCCGCCGCCTGCGCCGTCGTCAAATCACTTTTCGCCCTGCTCGTTCAGGGGACAAAGCGCGTTGTGCTGGCTGATGAAGTTTACGAATACGACCAACGGCATTACCTGATCACCTCGGTTGATCTGCCGCTGCTTGCCCAAATCACCGAAGCCTCCCCCGAAGCCCCCTACCTCGGCCTGGCACTTGAACTCGACGCACGCCAGATCGGCGAACTGATGAGCAAAATGCCGCCTTTTTTGCCGTCGACCGCAGCTGTCTCACGTGGCCTGGCAATCAGCGAAGTCACGACTGAAATTCTCGGTGCCGCCCTCCGCCTCGCCCGCCTGCTCGCCACGCCCGAGGCCATTCCGGTATTGGCCCCGCTGATCGAGCAGGAATTGCTCTATCACCTGCTCAGTGGCGAACAAGGCGGCCGCCTGCGCGATGTCGCCATCAAGGGCAGCCAGAGCCACCAGATTTCCCGGGCCATTCAGTGGATCAATCAGCGCTTTACCCAGCCGATGGCAATCGACGAACTGGCCGGCGCGGTCAGCATGAGCAAGTCATCGCTGCACCACCATTTCAAGGCGCTGACCTCGATGAGCCCGCTGCAATACCAGAAGACACTGCGCCTGCAGGAAGCCCGCCGGCTGATGCTGATCGAACAACTCGACGCCGCCTCAGCCAGCCACCGCGTCGGCTACGAAAGCCCCTCGCAATTCAGCCGGGAATACCGCCGGGTCTTCGGCGCGCCGCCGTTGAAGGATATTGCGCTGATGCGGCAAAGCGCTTGAGAAACGGGTGAAAAAATCTGCTGGCCTGATCTGAATTGTCAGATGAAGGGCGATAAAAAGTGGCTCATTTTCATCGTTGACCGTAACAACCCCCAGATTTTAGGGATGGCGGGAATGACTTATTGACTTTACCGAACGGAAGTCTAGACTTTTGTCCTGTCCGCAAGATCACCCGACTCGATTCCGCGTCCCAACAAATTTTCAGGTGCCCGCATATGAAGAACATTCGCTTCACTTTGCCACGCCCTACGCGACGCAGCCTACTCGGTTTTTATTTCTTCCTCCTGAGTGCTGGCGTTGTGTGCGCGCAAGATGCCAGTCTGGTCATGGTGATTGGGCGCACCGAGACAAGTAGCTCCGCTCAGGGGCCTTGGGTTGCTGCCAATGTGCAGCAAAAAATCAAGCAGGGTCACTATATTCGTACGCTGGAGGGGAGCCAGGTGGCTTTGCTGCTCAGCGACCAAACCCAGGTGCGCCTGAATCAAAACAGTGTGCTCCAGATTGCCACGGTGTCCGAGGGCGAGCAGCCCACCTCGCTGTCTTTGCTTAAGGGCCGTCTCTGGGCCCAGGTAAAACAGTTGTCTGTGGGTAGCTTTCGCGCCATCAGTAGTCTGGTTCGTAGCCAGCAACTGCGGATTGCGACGCCGACCTCCACGATAGGTGTTCGCGGCACTGACTGGGAGCTTACCGTCGGGGATGCGGACACCACCACCTTGACTGTGTTCAGCGGTGAGGTGGAGATGTCCAATAGTTTGGGCCTGATCTCAGTAGCTGCCAACGAACAAGGCTTGGTCGAGGCTGGCAAGGCACCGGTCAAGAGCCTGCTCACCAATGCCCGAGATCGCGTGCAGTGGGTCACCGCCTATCGCCCGGCGCCTCAGCGCTGGCTGCCCAACGCAGGGGGGGCTTTTGATACGATCACTCGTGACATCGAAGCCGGGGACTACGCCAGTGGGTTGGCAAAGATTGAGCGCCTACCGGCTTCCCGGGAGCGCACGGTGTTGTCCGCCGACATGGCGCTTTTTTTGGGCCGCGCCGATGAAGCCATTGCTGCTTTGGAGCCACTCTCCCTGCAGGGCTTGGGTGACCCGGTCGCATCTGCGTTGCTCGCCCGCGCATTGCTGGTAGCGGGCCGCATAGACGATGCGGCTGCTTTGCTGCAGACCGCTCGAAAGACTCACCCCGGTGACCTGGAGATCATTCTGGCGCTGGGCGATGTGGCTCGCTTGCAGGGAGATGCCAGTGCTGCACTGGGCTGGTTCACCGCAGCCACTCTGGATTTTCCGCAAAGCCATGAGGCCTGGTTTGGTTTGGGTCGCGTTCAAACCGAGAAGGAGAACGTCAGAGCCGCAACCATCGCGCTTGACCAGGCCATTGCCCTGGCACCCCAAGCCCCGGGCTACCATGGTGAACGTGCCACGCTATTGGCCTTAACGGGTAGCCTGGTGGCTGCGCGGGCAGCCTTTGATGACGCGCTGCAGCGCCAGCCAGACGATTATCTGGCATGGACCGGGCTGGGCATCTTGCAACTTAAAACTGGCGCGACACGCGAGGCACTTGACTCGTTTCTAAAGGCGGGTGTGATTGAGCCGCGTTTTGCCCGCGCCCAGTTGTATATCGGTGTCGCCTACTACCAGTTGGGCAACCGACAACGCGCGCTGGAGTCGGTGCGTAAGGCTGCCGAGCTGGACAAAAAGGATCCACTGCCCTACGTGATGTTGAGTCTTATGCAAGGTGACAACCAAGAGCTTGCTGACGCCGTTGATTCCGCCCGCTTGGCTCAAGAGCGCATGCCCTACCTAAAGTCCTTGAATCAGCTGCTGAACGACCAAAAAGGTAGCGCCAATGTGGGCGCCGCGCTTGCTGCAAGGGGCATGGAGGAGTGGGCGCAGTACTACGCCACCAGTTCCTACAGCCCGTACTGGGCCGGTAGTGCGCTATTCATGGCTGACCGTTACCCGGACGGATTCAACAAAAATTCTGAGTTGTACCGTGGTTTTCTGTTGGATCCAACCGCATTTGGTGCCTCCAACCGCTTCAGCTCTCTAGTCGCTTCACCGGGTCACTATGGCAGCGTTGGGTTGCGCTTGGAGCGCGCGGATTTTGACCAAGCCTCCGCCCAGGCGGCCCTGAACGGTTTGTTCTCAAATCGCATACCGGTGGCCTATTCCCTGATTGCCGAGGGGGCCAGCGGTCATTCTGTTCCAACCGCTTTTTCTGGCGACGGCGGCAATTTCACGCTCGGGCTTGGTGCCAAGCCAAGCCACGATGTCAACTTGTTTTACTTCGGCACCCATACTGCGGTGAATGGTCGCTTTAACGAACCCACCAATCCCAACGAAGCCTCGCTGACCGACGCGCCCCTGGAGGTGCGAATTTCCCGCCAGGATATTGGCTTGGGTTACCAGCTTGCACCAGACAACCGGCTGATGTTCAAGGTTGGGGATGGATTACAGCGCACGCAGCTGAGCGGTGCGTTTTATAGCCCAGGCCAAGCCGCAGAGTTGGATACAGCCTTTGCCACGGTTCCCATTCTGCTGCCGTTTAGCCCGGCAGGCCAGTTGGACAACTATGGCGTAAGCATTGACCAGTCTGATTGGCAATTCGCTCAGGTGCTTGACCTGTCGCCAGCCCTGCGCGCCGCTTGGGGCTATGAGTACGGACGAGAGCAGCGCACGCTCAACTTTTCGCGCACTTTTCCTAGCTCTTTTGCGCCCTTGCTTCCCATGCAATTGCAAGATGATGTGCTGAGCACGCTAACCTCTACGGACCTCTACCTGTCCTTGCGCGGTAAGCCATCCGACGCGTTTGCCTGGCAGGGGGATGTGGCATATCAAAAATTGTCAGGGACCACACAATGGCGCCAGCAGCTGGATTTGGTTGGGCAAATGAAGCTCGGCGACTTGCAAACCACACAAGAGGACAGGGAACGAGGCGCCAACCCCAGATTGGGTATGCGTTTGTCCCTTGGGGATGCAACGCAACTCCGTCTGGTCGCGCAGCAATGGCGCAGGCCAGTTGGTTTGGCGGGGCTCGCTCCTGTGGATACCCTGGGTATCCCGGTGGACGACCGTTTGGTGGAACCCGGCGGCTTACTGCGCCGGGTACGTGCCCAGTACGATTCGCAGTTGGGTGCGCAAGGCTTTTGGCAAGTTTTTGCCGACCATCGCCAAGTGCAAAACCCAATCAGCCCCACCAAGCATTTGTTTGCCCTGTTTGGAGTAACTGAGCTAGACAGCTTGCGCGCGAAAAAGCCGGTATTTGGGCAAGCCTTCGACGACTTGGAAAATACGCCTGTTTTTGACGAGGGCGACGTGTCTTCGCTGGGCGTGGGTGGCAATCGAATTCTGAGCCGGAATTTGTCGCTGGCGGCACGTTACCGTTTCTCTGATAGTCGCAACACTACAGCCGCTTTTTCCGGGCTGAAGGTACCTTACATCCCTTCACATTTTGGGAATGTTTCTCTGTATTGGCAGGCACCACAACGCTTGCTTGTCGCGTTGAGTGCTACCTACCGCTCTGCTCGCTTCAGCGACGAAGGCAACCTGGCTCCACTGAAAGCCGGCGTGGTTTTTGACCTTTTCGGCTATTGGGAAACGCCGGACAAGCGCTGGACGATAGAAGCGGGGCTCGCTAATTTGCACGCAAACAAAGAGGCTTCTATTGAACAACGTGCGCGAGCCACATTGCAGGCCAAGTACCTCTTCTGAAAGGCTCCTGAATAGCTCGGGTAGGCAAAATTCAGGCTAAAGTGAAATAATCCAGTTCTCAATCTAGAACCCTATTCAACGCAACTAACGAGGTCACTTATGGCAGCATTTTTTGGAACGTCGGGTAAAGATACTTTGATCGGCGGCATCGCCGACGACTTTCTCGAAGGTGGCGGCAATGATGACGTAATTGATGGCGGGGATGGTGTTGACACGGCCTCCTACACAGCGGCCACGGGGTCGGTGGAAGTTAACCTGGCGTTGGGTACGGCCAGTGGCGCAGATGGCAATGACACGCTGACCAGTATTGAAAAAGTTTTCGGCGGTGCCTTTGCCGATACGCTGACGGGGAATACCGGTAGCGACAGCCTGTACGGGAGGGGCGGTAACGACACCTTGAATGGCGGCGGCGGCGACGATTTTTTAGAGGGCGGTGCCGGTGACGATGCCTTGGACGGTGGTGAGGGGCGCGATCGAGCCTCCTACGCAGTCGCCACCGGGGCCGTGACCGTCAATTTGGCGCTGGGTACTGCCGTTGGCGCTGATGGTAATGACACGCTTACCAATATCGAAAACGTAACGGGTGGTAACTATATAGACACCTTGACGGGCGACGCCGCATCCAATGAACTATCCGGGTTGGATAGTGCGGATAGCCTTAGTGGCGGTGCGGGCGATGATACGCTTGAGGGTGGTGGTGGTAATGACACGATTGACGGCGGTGATGGCACTGACACGGTTGTATTTTCCGGCAAGTATTCGGACTATCTTGTGTCAGTCGACGCGACGTCTGGGAAAACCACTATTTCTGATTTGGCCTTTTTTCGCGACGGCAACGACGTGGTGCGCAACGCGGAGCGCTTCAGCTTCAGCGATGGTGTTAAAACCGCAGCCCAGCTTTTGATTCCCAAGTCAACCGACGATAACGACGATATCGATGGCAGCGAGGACGACGACACCATAGACGGAGGTCTGGGCAACGACACATTGGATGGTGGCGATGGCAACGACACCCTTAGCGGTGGCGAAGGAAGCGATGCCCTGCTCGGCGGTTTGGGTGACGACACGCTGGATGGCGGTCTAGGCGACGACAATCTGGATGGTGGCCTGGGCGACGACACCTTGAGCGGTGGCGAGGGTGACGATACCCTGCTGGGTGGCGACGGCAACGATAATCTGGATGGCGGCATTGGTGCTGACCGTATGGAGGGCGGTTCCGGCGCCGATACCTACGTGGTCGATAATGTCGGCGACTTGGTTATAGAAGCCGCCGACGAGGCGGGCGTGGCAGCCAAAACCGTCGATCCAGGTGCGTCAGGTGCTGAGGTCGTCGCCGCACTGAGCGTTGGCGGCCTGGCCGACTTGGTGAGGGCCAGTATTAGTTATACCCTGCCGACCTTTGTAGAAAACCTGGCCTTGACGCAACTGGCCGGTGACCTCATCGGCGTCGGCAATTCGCAGGACAATGAACTCACCGGCAACGAGGGCAACAACACTTTCACAGGCGCTGGGGGCAATGACACCATTGATGGTTCCACGGGACGAGACACCGTCACTTTCTCGGCGCAGAAAGCCAATTACGTCATGGCCAAGACCGCCAGCGGATGGACAGTGAGTCATAGTCAAGATGGCGCTGACGGTAACGATGCTTTGTCCAATGTTGAGCGTTTGCAGTTTTCTGACAAAAAAATTTCCTTGGACTTGGGTGCAAGCGAAAACGGTGGGCTAGCACTGGAATTCATCGGTTTGATGGCACCTGAAATGGTCAGTTTGCCCAATATCGTAGGCACAATTCTGACGATTTTCGACGAGGGCAAAACCATGCTGCAGGTTTGTCAGCTGGCGATTGATGTGGGTCTCGTCACTGCTATTGCTGGCTCCGACACCAATCAAGCCCTGGCCGCCATGGCCTATAAAAACGTGATTGGCGAGCCGGCTACTGACCAGATCGTAGATATGTTGGTGGGCTATATGGACGGACGCTCAGCGAGTTACTCACAAACCGAGTTCATGGCAGTGGTGGCGGGTTTGGAGTTAAATCAGACGCATATTGGCCTGGTAGGCCTGCAGCAAATCGGGGTCGAGTATGTTTGAGGTCGCGAACCAACAGTAAGCCTTTTGGCTTGGTGAGTTTCTGCGAACCAGCCGAGCCAGTGGCTCGGCATTAAAATGCGCGAATGAACACCGCGCTGCTCCTGCTTCCTGATTTTGCCCTGATCCTTCTTGGCGCCGCCATTCGTCGCTGGATGGGGCTGGGAGATCATTTCTGGAATGGTGTTGAGAAACTGGTGTATTTCATCCTCTTTCCGGCACTATTGATTAACGCCATTGTTAAAACCCGGCTCGATTTGGCGGCGGCGCTGCCGCTCTTGGGAACGGCTTTTGCGGCGATGCTGGCCGGTATGTTGCTCGCTTTGCTGCCCAGGCTTTTCATCAAGCTACCACCGCTGGTCTTTGCCTCGGTCTTTCAATGTGGCTACCGTTTTAATTCCTACATTGCACTGGCGGTGGCTGGGATGTTGTTTGGCGCCCCAGGGATTGCGACCATGGGGTTGATCGTCGGTGCCGCCGTGCCTCTGGCAAATTTCACTTCAGTCTGGATGCTGGCACGCCATGGTGAGGTGGGGGTGTGGCGCGAAGTGGCGCGCAATCCGCTGATCTGGGGAACGCTCACCGGATTTATGTTGAATCTCGCCGGCTTCGTGCCGCCGCAGGCTGTGCAGGCATTTCTTGGCCGTCTGGCCGATGCCTCGATTGCGCTTGGCTTGATTACGGTAGGTGCCGCGCTACGTCTGGACGGAACTCCGGGTTTGCGCGGGATATCGCTCTGGCTGGTGTTGGTCAAGCTGCTGGCCCTGCCCTTGGTTGCCGCTGGCGTGGGGGCTTGGTTAGGTTTGCAGGGTTTGAACTACCAGATTGTGGTGCTGTTTGCGGCGCTGCCTACGGCATCATCAGCGTATATTTTGGCCATGCGCATGGGCGGCGATGGGCGCAGCGTGGCGTGGCTGATTTCAGCGACCACGCTGGCTTCCATGCTGACGCTGCCGTTGTGGGCAGCGTGGTTGAGCCGCTGATTATTTCTTGTTACGGCGTGTCGACTTGGCTTCGTTTTCAGCCTCTGCCGCTTTGGCCTGAGCAGCTACCTCGGCGTGATGCTGCATTTGCTCACGCATCTGCTCCATCATTTGCCATGGCCACAGCGCCGCTCCGGCAGCTGCACCAGAAATGCCGCTGTTTTCGGCGTTGACCGCAAAATTGGGCGCAGGTGCTTCAGGGGCCGCTTCCGGCTTCATGGATTTGGCCGCATCGCTGGCCATTTGCCCCATGGTCTTGACGGCACTTACTGTAGAGCGCTGCATTTCCAGACCTTGAATGGTCATTTGCAGCATCGACAGATTCATACGTAGCCAGCCTTCTACCGCCTTCATGTCCTTGATGCGCTTGTCGAGTTCTTCAACATCAAAAGTCGGCGTGACCATTCCTGGCAGATTTAAACCCATTTGGCCCCACATATTGCGCATGAAGCCGAGAGGGTCGTTCATGTTGTTTTGCTCGTTCGACATATTTCTTCCCCGCATTTGATCGTTCTTGTATCTTAAACCACTAGCCCGCTTAAAATGTCCTGATTAAAAGCAAAAACAAGCACGGGTGCGCTCATGTTAAAACTCTTGGTGGTTGAAGATCATGCCTTGGTTCGTGAAGGTCTGGTAGGGTTGCTGGTGCAGCTTGAGGATGATGTGGTCGTCACCGGCATGGCGGATTTTGAATCGGCGCTGGTGCTGCTTGAAACCGGGGAGGATTTTGACCTGATTCTGCTTGATCTGGCGTTGCCCGGCACCGATGGATTTGCCGGCCTCGATATTCTGCGTCGGAGTTTCCCGGCAATTCCGGTAGTGGTTGTTTCCGCCTTTGATGATGTGCCAACGGTCGCCCGTGTCCTTAACCTTGGCGCTTCCGGCTTTATTCCCAAGGCCTTTTCTGGCGAGGAACTGCTCGCTGCGGTGTGTGAGGTCCTGGATGGCAATATCTTTCAGCCCGGTCAATCGGCTGGCGCGCGTCTGGATTCCGTGCCGCCTACGCCACCCTCTCAGTTCTCGGTGCAGCCCGCCGAGATTGGCTTGACCGATCGCCAATCGCAGGTTTTGGCCTTGATGGTGCGCGGCTTGTCCAACCGCGATATTGCCGAACAACTTGAGTTGTCGGAAGGTACGGTCAAGATTCATGCGACGGCTATTTTTAAAACCTTGGGGGTCTCCAGCCGTACCCAGGCCTTGGTGACCGTGGCGCGTTACGGAATTGATTTCGCCGACGTTTTTTGAAGCTGGCTGATCAAGGCGCGTAATTTGGCTGGGCGCAGTGGCAGCAACAGTGGCTGAATGCCATCAGGCAATTTCTCATTTGGGCTATGGGTCAAGGCAATGATCTGTGTATTTTTTGGGTGCCGCTGTTGCACCATCGCAACCAGGGGGGCCTCGGTGATGATCAGGGTGCTGCTTGGGAGCGTGACTGCGTTGCCTTTCAAGGGGCTTTCGTGGCTGCACAAAAATGCCCAGTTGAAGGCTAGATCCTTCGCGGTGCGCAAATCGCTGGAGTTGCCGATGAAGTGTATGCGCAAGGAATTGTCTGTTGATGATTGGCGACGCGGCAGATTTACCGGCGAAATATTGGGGATGGTGAGATAAAAGCAGGTGCCTTTGTTAGGTACTGAGTATAGGTTGACGTCGATCTTGAGTGAGCGAGCCAGGCGGTCGACGATGGATAGCCCTAAGCCCAGCCCTTTATCCTGCTCGCGTGCCTGATTGCCGACTTGGTAAAACTCGGCAAAGATGGACGATTGGTGCTCCGCTGCAATGCCTGGCCCATTGTCGCGGACTTCAAGCCGTAATTTGGAGCCACGTTGGCGGGCTGCGACCAGGATGCGGCCTCCGGGTTGGGTATAACGAATGGCGTTGGCAATGAGATTGCTCAACATGCGCTCAAGTAGCCCAGGATCCGACTCGGTCCAGCGCGTGGTGGGACGAAAATTGAGTGAAATATTGCGGTCGACCGCAGCACGATGGAAGGAGTGGCTCAGGTGCTCGAATATGGGATTGAGCGGGACGCGCCGGATTTCCGGTTTGATGCCTTCCACGTCAAGACGTGAAATATCGAGCAATGAGTTAAGTAGTTCACCCAGGGTGCTGGTAGAGGTCGCTATTTGCTCGGCGAGGATGGGCAAGTCCTGCGTGTGATTGGCTCGGGCCTTGCGCTGAAGGTCAGCGGCGAAAAGCGACAAGGCGTGCAGCGGCTGGCGCAAGTCGTGGCTGGCGGCTGCGAGAAAGCGGCTTTTGGCTTTGCTGGACTGTTCAGCGGCTTCCTTTTGGGCTGAAATTACGGTGGTAGCCCTTTCTACGCGCAACTCGAGATTTTCATGGCTGCTGGCAAGCTCCTCCGTAATGGCGCCCATTTCCCTTATTTGTCGGCGTACCACCAGGCTACCAAAAACCAGCATCCCCGAGACCAACGTGGCCAGGATGCCGAGTTGGATTAAATGCTCGCGCCATTTGATCAGCAGGCTATTTTCGGGTAATACCGTCAGTACCCGCAGATTGGAAAAGCCGGGGATCGGCGCCAGTGCGGCGAGTAAGCCGTTGGCGCGCACAAAGCCGGTGAGCGGTAAATTGTCTTTGAGTTGGCCTTCATACAGAGCTTCGGTGGCTGGCTTGCCAATGACGGCAGATTTGGCGCTGAGGTCCGCCGGGCGGCAAGAGGCAACGATTTCGCCGTTGTCATTGATGACTACCGTTTCAAAATCGTCAGAAAGCCGGTTCGGCCAGCAAAACTCCTGAAGATAGCTAGGCTCGATGGTGGCATAGGTAAAGCCTGAAAATTGCCCGGTGGCGTCATCAATGCGCCGTGCCAGGGCGTAAGAGTAGCGGCCCGAGATGCGCCCGGCGAAAGGGCCAAAACCGATATTGGTTTGGCCTGATTTCAGGGCCAGAAAATAAGGACGGTCGCTGACATTGAGGCGTGGCGTCGGGAAATAGGTCGAGATAAAGCGTTGTTCACCGGCATCGTCAAAAATAGCGAGATCGCGCAATTGTGGCAAGGCGCGGGAGTGATGGCGGGTGACATATTCCCAGCCACGATTGGGTTCCCACTGGCGCCAGTCATGATTGTTGGTGAGGTCGCTCGCCATTTCGCGGAGCAGAATGTCGACGGCCTCAAGTGTTCTGGCGGTATGCTCGGCCAGCATAACGCTGAACAATTCGGTGCGACGCTGGCCTGTTTCCAACTCACGGACACGCGATTGGTAGGCGTCACTCAGGAAAAAAATCAGCACCACGACCGTGCTGGTCAGCGCAACAATCAGGGCCACCCCTTCTGGCCGGCGCCGGAAGGGGGTTTTCATCGCTGATAGCAGTAAAGTGGCCGCGCTGGCGTGCAATCAACCTCAATAATGCGACTGGGGACAACGCCAGGGACCGGAAAGCTATTGCTGATAAACAGGCTGCCTGGCGCCATCTCGGCCTCAACTTTGGCCCATAGGCGCGCCATCGGGACTGGGGATAGAAAGGCGTAAACAACGTCGTAATCGCCCAGTTCCGCCTGCCAGAGATCGTCCCAGCACCAGCGGATATTGGCCCGTCCAAGTGAAAAAAAACGTCCGACCAGCCAAGTCAGCGGGGCGTTTTCGTAGCCGGTGAAGTGGCTGTCGGGAAGTGCGTCGGCGAGCGGTACCGTGGTGCTGCCAAGACCAGCACCCAAATCAAGAACCCGGCTGTCGCCGCGCTCGGCGAGCAAGTCAGCCAGTGCGGCAACGGTTTCCTTGTTCGATAAATACAACGGTACCTGTCCGCTTAATGCGCCGCGATAGATCAGTAATAGAAAGACAAAAGCTGCCAGGAACCAGGCTGGTTCAATATTCAGACTTTGGGTTAGCCAAACCAGAGGCATGAATGCGCTATGGATGACGCGCCACCACCACGGTTGGCGTGAGATCGTTGCAAATGTCAGCGCTACGCCGCCAATAGCCAGGCTGGTTTCAAGCCACGGCATCGTCTCTGCTGTCCAGCCGAAATAAGGCCAGGCAATCGACAGAACAAGAATGACGGCAGCGCCTTGCAGGGCAAACTGGCGGGCTGGAGTGGAAGTCATGCGACGGTCGACAGTGTTTTGGGGGCGAAAATTTAGGTCAGGAAGCGGGTTGCCTGATCCAGATCTGAATGGGTTTGGCCGCGATAAAGTGCGGTTACAAATTTTCGCCAGATTAAATCGGGCTCGCCAATGCGGAAGCCAAATAGCCCTTCGCCCTTGCGCTCCGAATCGGGTACGGCTTGAACCTGAATGCGGGATACTTCTTCCTTGCCCAGGCGAATGATGGCCGAAAACCAGATTCCGGACTGGATGGCAACGTTCGAGCGAGCCTGAAAACCGTAGCGGGAAACCTCTCTCACCTCGACTGCAACGGGGTCCTTTTCTGCACTATCTTCCGGGTATTGCAGGCGGGCCGGGCATTTGACGGAAAATCGCTGATGGCGCCTCACCTTCAGGTCCTTCAGTTGTTCAGGAAGCGGTGGCAGGACTTTGCTGTAGTCGGGTAAATCGTAAATCAGGTGAAGCAATGCCTTTTTGCGATCACTGAGATTGGCAAAAACTTGCGTGCGCTGATTGAAAAAATAATCGATTAGTTCAGGCGTGAGAACTGGATCATTGGTGGTAAAAAATCGCCGGTTCGGCAACTGGATATTGGGCAGGCGAACATTGATGAAATAATCATGCAGGTCACGGTGTTTTGGTTTGCCAGAATAATGTTGGCGAAAAATTTCTGGCGCGTACTTGAGGTCAAGGGCTGCGCCGACGGCTGGGGCGCCATTGACGAAATCATAGTTATCCACGACGGTGCCGGAAAGTCGTTTGAAAAACAGGAGTGACTCGTAAAGTTCGATGTGCCTTGGATTGACCGCAATCACGAGATGGCGGGTGTCGAAGAAGGTTGTGCAATATTCGTACATGAACTTCATCAGCGGGAACAGAATGCTGCCGCCGGTGCGCCGAAAGCGTGGATGGACGGCAAGTGCCGAAACTTCAGCGATGTTGCCCTTGCGTGCGCGGATGCCGGATAGGTCAAAAATACGTTGCAGCGGGAAACCGAGCGCGCTTTCGCGGATTAACGACACAGTACCCACCACTTTGTCGTCGTATTTGGCGCAAAGGGTCGTGGTGGTTGGCAGCGAGTGGTAAATCGTCACTCGCATCCCTGATGGGTCTGGTGTCATGAAGCCGCTATCAACATAGGCGTCATGCAGGAGCGAAAGACAGGCTTCCAGCTCTTCGCGAGTTTCGGCAATTTTCAAAACCAGTCTTGTATTTGGTGCCGGGTTGCACTCGACAAATGAACGGTAAATCCCGAAGCGGCGGCGTCGCGGCAACATCGACAAGGCCTTTCGTGCTGCCTTGTGTGCCAGATTGCGCAGTGCAGTAAATATTTTCATTGGCCGGATTTCGTGTGGTTACCCATAAAATCATCATATCATCTGTTATTGACAGCCTGATGCACCCTCAGCACAATCGGGCGTCTGACCTCCCCCACTTTTCAGGAGAATATTAGATGCAAGCCAAGCTTTCCGTCGTCGCTCTCGCCGTTGCCTCCGTATTTGCACTCGGTGCCTGCGGTCCAAAAGAAGAACCCAAACCGGTTGCTGCTGCTCCCGCTGCGGCGCCAGCGCCTGCAGCCCAGCCTGAAGTGCTGGTCAAGCTTGGCCATGTCGCACCGATGACTGGCCCGCAGGCACACTTGGGCAAGGATAACGAAAACGGTGCCAAGCTTGCCATCGACGAACTTAACGCCCAGGGTTTGGAAATTGGTGGCGCCAAGGTCAAGTTTGAATTGCTGGCTGAAGATGACCAGGCCGACCCCAAGCAGGGCACCATCGTCGCCCAGAAGTTGGTTGATGCCAAAGTGAATGGTGTTATCGGCCACCTGAATTCGGGCACGACGATCCCGGCTTCCAAACTTTACGCTGATGCGGGCATCCCGCAGATTTCCGGCTCGGCGACCAACCCCAAATACACGCAGCAGGGCTTCAAGACGGCGTTCCGCGTGATGGCCAATGACGTCCAGCAAGGCAAGGCGCTGGGCGAGTTCGCTGCCAAGCAGGGGATGAAAACAGTGGCGATTATTGATGATCGTACCGCCTACGGTCAGGGTCTCGCCGACGAGTTCAAAAAGGGTGCCGAGGCCAATGGTCTGACCGTCGTTGCTACTGAATATACCAACGACAAGGCAACTGACTTCAAGGCCATTCTGACCAAGATCAAATCAACCAAGGCGGATCTCGTTTTCTTCGGCGGCATGGATGCGCAAGGCGGCCCGATGGCCAAGCAGATGGCTGATCTCGGTATCAAGGCCAAGTTCCTCGGTGGTGATGGCGTCTGTACGCCGGAGTTCATGAAACTGGGCGGCCCGGCCAGCGAAGGTCATTTCTGCTCCTTGCCTGGCATGCCGCTGGATAAACTGGCCAACGGTCCGGCGTTCAAGGAAAAATTTGTCAAGAAATTCAATGCAGATATTCAGCTTTACTCGCCGTACGTCTACGATGCGGTGATGGTGATGGCTGATGCCATGAAGCGCGCCAACTCGGTTGAATCCGCCAAGTTCCTGCCGGAAATCGGCAAGACCAACTATGACGGCGTGACGGCCAGGGTCACCTTTGATGAATTCGGTGACCTCAAAGGTGGCGCCATTTCGGTCTATCAGTACAAGGCTGGCACGTTGGAGTATGTGACGACCGTGGGTGCGCCGATGGACGTGGTCAAGGCTGAAGTGAAAGAGGCCGTGGCTGAAGTCAAGGATGCCGCGCAAGCCGTTGCCGGTGCTGCGACCGAAGCAGGTAAGGATGCGATTAAGGCGGGTGCGGATGCTGTGAAAGAAGCCGCAGAAGCGACCAAAGCTGCAGTCGAGAAGAAATAAGGCCAATTAAGGCTAACGCAACGGCACCGCAAGGTGCCGTTGCCATTTGTTACGGTCAACGCCCAAAACATGGATATTTTTTTCCAGCAAATTATTAATGGCCTGGTGCAAGGCAGTATTTACGCCTTGGTCGCGCTGGGCTACACGATGGTGTACGGCATCATGGGGCTGATCAATTTCGCCCATGGTGAGGTGGTGATGATCGGCACCTTGGTCACTATCACGGTGGCCGGTTCATTGATTAAAGCCGGGATGCCGGTGATCCTGGCCGGCATGGCCGGGCTGACGGCCTCAGTGCTGGTTTGTATGGCGCTCGGCTGGGGCCTGGAGCGCATCGCCTATCGGCCATTGCGCAATGCCCCACGCCTGACGCCGCTGATTACCGCCATTGGTATGTCGATTGTTTTGCAAAACGTCGCGATGATCATCTGGGGGCGCAATTATCTGACCTTTCCACCGCTACTTCCCAAAGTCGCGTTTGAGTTTGGCGGGGTAAATTTCACCTTGGTACAGGTCATTATTGTCGTTGTTTCGGCCTTGACCATGGGGGGGCTGCTGTTTTTGGTCTATCGCACCAAACTCGGCATGGCGATGCGCGCCACCGCACAAAATCCGGCAGTGGCCAGCCTGATGGGCGTCAATATCAATCGCGTGATTGCTGCCGCATTCATTATCGGTTCGGCACTTGGGGCGCTGGCCGGCATCATGGTCGGTTCTTATTACGAAATTGCCCATTACCAGATGGGCTTCATGCTTGGCCTCAAAGCCTTTACCGCAGCGGTGCTCGGCGGCATCGGCAATCTCGCCGGAGCGATGCTAGGCGGCGTCTTGCTCGGGCTGATCGAGGCGTTGGGGGCAGGTTATATCGGCGATCTGACCGGCGGCTTCCTGGGCAGTCATTACCAGGATATTTTTGCCTTTATCGTCCTGATTGTCGTCTTGATGTTCAAACCTTCCGGCTTGTTTGGTGAAAAAACGGGAGACCGCGCATGAACAAGTGGCTCAATCCGCGCTCTGCCTTTGGTATCACGCTCATTGCCGTTGCCTTGCTGGCGCTGCCCTTTGTTGCGGCGATGGGTGGGCAAGCCTGGGTGCGCATTCTCAATTTCGCCATCCTTTACGTGTTTCTCGCGTTGGGCTTGAACATCGTCGTCGGCTTTGCCGGCCTGCTCGATCTCGGCTACATCGCCTTTTATGCCGTCGGTGCCTACACTTATGCGTTGCTGGCCAGTCCACACTTCGGGTTGCACTGGCCGTTCTGGGTGATTTTGCCGATTGGTGCCGTGGTCGCCTGTTTCTTTGGCGTGATTCTTGGTTCGCCAACGCTCAAGCTGCGTGGGGATTACCTGGCGATTGTCACTCTCGGTTTTGGTGAAATTGTCCGCATTTTCATGAACAACCTGAACGCGCCGATCAATATCACCAACGGCGCGCAGGGCATTACGCTGATTGATCCGGTGGCGATTGGCGATTTCAAATTTTCCAATACCTCGCAAATTTTGGGCATTTCTCTGAGTGGACCGCAAAAGTATTACTACCTGCTGCTCGCCCTGGTTATTTTGGTCATCATCATCAACTTGCGCTTGCAAAACTCCCGTGTTGGCCGCGCCTGGCAGGCGATTCGTGAAGACGAGATTGCTGCCAAAGCAGTCGGTATCGATACACGCAATCTCAAGTTGCTGGCCTTTGCCATGGGCGCGAGCTTTGGTGGCGTTGCCGGCGGCGTCTTTTCTGCCATGCAGGGGTTTGTCTCGCCCGAGAGCTTCTCGCTCATCGAATCGATCATGATTCTGGCGATGGTGGTGCTCGGCGGCATGGGGCACATCCCGGGCGTGATTCTCGGCGCCGTGTTGCTCAGCATCCTGCCCGAGGCACTGCGCTATGGCGTCGGGCCAATTCAAATGGCTATCTTTGGCAAAATGCTGGTTGATCCAGAGAGTTTGCGCATGTTGATCTTCGGCCTCGCGCTGGTACTGGTCATGCGCTTCAAGCCGGCTGGCCTGTGGCCGTCGCCGGAGCGCAAGCGCGAGTTACAGGATGCGGGAGCGCGCAATGGCTGAACTCCTGCTGCAAGCAAACAACGTCGCCAAACATTTCGGCGGCGTCAAAGCCCTGCGCGACGTTTCGCTCAGCATCCGCCAGGGTGAAATCTATGGCTTGATCGGCCCCAACGGCGCCGGCAAAACCACCTTCTTTAACTGCCTGACCGGCCTCTATATTCCGGATGGTGGCGGTTTTGTCTTCAACGGCAAACCCCTGCTGGCCGATGCGCCGCATCAGGCAGCCGAACGCGGCATTGCCCGCACCTTCCAGAATATTCGGCTGTTTGCCAACATGACCGCGCTGGAAAATGTCATGGTCGGTCGTCATGTGCGAACCAACGCTGGCGTTTTGGGGGCGATGTTGCAGAGCAAGGCCACGCGCGCTGAAGAGGCGGCGATTCGCCAGCGGGCGATGGATTTACTGCATTATGTGCGGATTGAAAGCCGTGCCGATGACCTGGCTAAAAACCTGTCTTACGGCGATCAACGTCGCCTGGAAATTGCTCGTGCATTGGCGACCGAACCAAAATTGCTCTGCCTCGATGAACCGGCAGCCGGCATGAACCATACCGAAACCGAGGAGTTGCGCGAGCTGATTGACGGCATTCGGCAAGATGGCACGACCATTTTGCTCATTGAACATGACGTCAAGCTGGTCATGGGCCTCTGTGACCGTGTTGCTGTGCTCGATTACGGCGCGCTGGTCATCGAGGATGTCCCGGCGGTGGTGCAAAAAGATCAACGCGTTATTGAGGCTTATCTAGGTGCTTGAAGTTACCGGACTCCGCGTCGCCTACGGCGGCATTCAGGCGGTGCGCAGCATCACCTTCCACGTCAACCAAGGCGAAATGGTTGCCCTGATCGGTGCCAATGGCGCCGGCAAGACCAGTACGCTGAAGGCCATTGCCCGCGTCCTCGATGCGGCGGGTGGCGATGTCCATTTTTGCGGTGAGAAAGTAACGCGCGTTCCACCGCACGACATGATCCGCAAGGGGATTGCGCTGGTGCCGGAGGGGCGCGGTGTTTTCCCGCGTCTTTCGGTCGCTGAAAACCTGGCGATGGGTGCTTTCGTGCGCGACGACAAAGCCGAAATCGCCAATGACCTTGAACGCATGTACGGCTATTTCCCGCGCCTTAAAGAGCGCGAAACTCAGCTAGCAGGAACGCTTTCTGGCGGCGAACAGCAAATGCTGGCAATTGGCCGCGCGCTGATGAGCCGCCCCAAATTGCTTTTGCTCGACGAGCCATCGATGGGCCTGGCACCGATCATGGTGCAAAAGATTTTTGAAGTTATCCGCATCGTCGCGGCGGAAGGGATGACCATCCTGCTGGTCGAGCAAAACGCCAAACTCGCCCTGCAAACCAGCCAGCGCGGCTACGTTATGGAAAGTGGTGAAATTACGTTGACCGGTGAATCGGCCAAGTTGCTCGATGATCCCAAGGTGCGGGCAGCGTATCTGGGCGAGTGAGCTGATCGTAGCAGGCCACGATTGCATTAAAGCAGGTCGGTAATCCAGATGCTTCGCTTCAAACAAGGCTGCTGAAGTCGCCTTCAGCAGCCTTGTGCTAATCACTCAGGATCAGGTGCCAATGCGTCCACCGTTGGTTTTGGTAATGACAATGGTGGCTGAGCGCGGGCGGGCGTTGGCGCCACCTGCCCCGTAGCCGAAATTGCCTGGCCAATGGCTGGTGTATTTCGTCGGGTCGGCAATGTCTGCCATTTTCGTGGTTTCTCCTGGGTGCTGGATATTCACAAACATGGTTTTTCCATCCGGGGTTTCGCACATGCCGGTGATTTCGCAGGCGGCGCTGCCAACCAGGAAGCGCTTGAGCGTATCGGCGGTTGGCTTTTTGCCAGCGTAGGTATTGACAGCCAGCTGGGTGCCATCCGCCTTGGTGTAGCTGAGCGATACCTTGCTGCCATCACCAACCAGCCCGGGCAAAGCCGCCAGCATCATGCAATTGGTGACATCGGTATAGGCGCCATCGTCGGTCTGGATCCAGCAAATGCCGGTGGAGGGAGCAAAGGCGAGTCCGTCCGGGCTGGAAAAGTCCTGATCTGCAGTAAGGCCGGAAATATTAACTTTGGTGCCATCAGCGGTGGATTCTGCGCCAAAGAGGAAAACATCCCACTTGAAAGTAATGGCAGCGGTTTCGCCATTTGTTTCAGCGATCCGGATGATATGGCCGTTCGGGTTCCCTGTCTGGTTCGTCGTTCCCTTGACATCGGTGTAGTAGCGCGGGTTGGCACTGTCGACGACGGCGTGTGATGATGAGGTGGCGTCAACCTTGCGGTTGCTGTTGTTGGTCAGGGTGAAATAAATCTCGCCATTTGCCGGGTTGACCGCGCACCATTCGGGACGATCCATTTTGGTGGCGCCAACCGCATCACCGGCAACTCGCGAGTTAACCGAAACATCGGCCTGGTCGGCAAACGGGTAGGTGGTATAGGCGGTCAGGGCCGGGTTGGTGATCGAAAGTTCAACCCAGTTGCCCGTGCCGTCGGCATTGAAGCGGGCGACGTAGAGCTTGCCGTCATTGAGATATTTGTCACCTACCGCGAGGCGATCGGTGGCGTTAGCGTCGGCAGCGCTCCAGGTGGCGGTGGAGACCCATTTGTAAATGTATTCGTTACGGGCGTCATCACCTTGATAAACCGCCAGTGGCTTGCCGACGACTTGGCGCGAGAAGGCTGCTGACTCATGGGCAAAGCGACCCAGGGCGGTACGTTTGCGCACTGCCTTGGTCTTGTCGTAGGGGTCAAGTTCAACGATGTAACCCATGCCGTTCAACTCGTTGCGATAGTCATCCGTACCATCCACTGAGGTGCCGGTTTTGGCGTTGATCCAGCGTGCGTATTTGTCTTCGCTACCGGCGCTTTCCCAGCCGTGACGGCTGGCGGCACCTTCGCTACGGCCATAGCGCTTGAGTGAAGTAACGCTCTTGTCATTACCGCGTGCGGCATCGTCGCCGGTCGGGCGGGTGAAGTAGCCGCTCCAGTTCTCTTCGCCACTCAGTAGCGTGCCCCACGGTGTGCGACCGGTACCGCAATTGTTGAGCGTGCCGCGAGTCGTCGTGCCATCGGTTGAATACTTGGTTTTAAGGAGTGCGTTGCCGCGTGCCGGGCCGTGAATTTCAACCGGGGTCAATGGCGTGATACGGCGATTGAAGCTGGAATTTTGAACGTATTTGAACGAGCCACTGGCTTTGCTGACCTCGACAACGGCGATGCCATGAATCGGCACTTCCTTGTCGACTTCGCTGGCCGGGCGCGGCAGGGTCGAGGTTCCGCCATTGGTGTGCAAGAAAAAGGACGACAGCTTTTCGTCGGTGGTTGCCTCATGGTTCATGGCAATCAAGGCACGGTCGGTGCTGGTCGTTGAGGGCTTGCCGCTGGCATCCAGACCAAAGTATTCCATCCCGTCGTGGTGGTCACCAAAGCGGTTGTCAAAATCCGTGTCACTGCCGTCATTTTTGTATGCTGGCGTGCTCGCGCTCAGCGGGTCGCCGAGGGCACAGAGCACAGAGTAGGTGTAGCCGGCAGGCAGAACCACCATATCGGCCAGGCTCTTTGCAATGGCCGTGAAGCCGAGAAGCTTTTCTGTCGGTGCGGTCGGGGTGGTTGGCGTTGAGCTGCTATCGTCATCGGAGTTGCAACCGCTCAGGGTGGCGATGGAGACACCGCCAAACAGGGCCAAAGCGCCAGAGCCAACGCCGCCGAGGACAAAGCCACGGCGGCTGAGGCGGGTTTCGAGAATGTTGGTAAATGATGGATTGTCGGAGGTGTTGTAGCCAATATCGTCAAGATCAATTTTTGTCGGGAATTTGGAACGGTTGCTCATTGGTTTGTCCTCTGTCGGGGGGGAGTAAGGGGGGCGTCATCACAAAATGCGCCACAATGATTTTGAGGTCGGTAGATGACAGCATCGTGACGCCGTTGTTACGGTGCTGCCTGTCATGATCTTGAAATAGGCGTCTTAAAGAATGTTCGGCTGCGATAAAAATGGATCATTTTGAGCAACGGAAAATGTGTTGCAGACGCGAGCAGCGATCTGGTCTTTTTTATTTCCTGCTTCTAATTCATGATGGCGACTCATCGTTCCGATTGACCCTTCTTGTCCATCATTTCATCAGCAGGAAATTTTGCTTGTGACACATGAAAAAGCCCTTGTTTGGTATCGCCGCGATTTACGTGATTTTGACCATGCCGCTTTGAGTGCGGCTCTTGCCCACGCGCAGCAGGTTTTTTGTGCTTTTGTTTTCGACACCCGAATCCTTGATGCGCTGCCTTCAAGGCGAGATCGTCGGGTGCATTTCATCCATGAGTCGCTGGTCGAACTGGATGTTGCGTTACGCGCCAAGGGCGGCGGGCTGATCGTGCGCCACGGCTGGGCGGAGACGGAAATTCCCAAGCTGGCAGCCGAATTAGGTGTCAATGCCGTCTTCACCAATCGCGACTACGAGCCGGCAGCCAAGCTGCGGGATCGCGCCGTTGCCGAGAAATTATGCATTGCCGGCATCGCCTTTCAGCGCTTCAAGGATCAAGCCATTTTCGATGGCGATGAAGTTCTGACTCAAGCCGGCAAGCCATTCTCGGTGTTCACGCCCTATAAAAATGCCTGGCTAAAGCGGTTGACCGTAACAGATTGCGCTATTTGCCGCTGCACGGGCAATTTGGTGGGTGCCGAGTTCGCTGGCGTGCCTGATTTAGCCGAAATCGGCTTTGAAGCGAGTGACTTGCGCGAAGTTGGTATTCAGCCCGGCATGTCCGGCGCTCGTGCCCTGTGGGACGAATTCAGCGACGGCAGAATTCAGCGCTACGGCGGTCTGCGTGATTTTCCGGCGGTCAAAGGCGTTTCCTACCTGTCGGTTCATCTGCGCTTTGGCACGCTGTCGATCCGCGAACTGGTGCGTTTTGCCTGGGAAAATGAAGCGGCGGTCTGGCTCAGCGAACTGATCTGGCGCGATTTCTACTTCATGATTCTCGACCGCTTCCCGCAAGTCGGCCTCGGCCAGGCTTTCAAGCCGGATTACGATGCGATTCAGTGGGAAGACTGGCCGGCAGGCTACCAAGCCTGGTGCGAAGGCCGCACCGGCTACCCGCTGGTCGACGCGGCGATGCGCCAGCTCAATCACTGCGGCTGGATGCACAACCGCCTGCGCATGGTCGTCGCCTCATTTTTGACCAAAGACCTCGGCATCGACTGGCGCCTTGGCGAAAAATACTTTGCCGACCAACTCAACGATTTCGACCTCTCGGCCAACAATGGCGGCTGGCAATGGGCCTCCTCCAGCGGTTGTGATGCGCAACCTTATTTCCGAATTTTCAACCCAATCACGCAATCGGAAAAGTTCGATGCCGAAGGCAAATTCATCCGCCGCTATGTGCCGGAACTGGCCAAAGTGGCCAACAAATATATCCATGCACCGTGGCTCATGGGGCGTATCGAGCAGGAAGCGCTAGGTGTCGTCATCGGTCGTGATTACCCGGGGCCGATTGTCGATCACGCCCAGGCCAGAGACAAAACCCTGGCTCGTTATGCGGTGGTGAAGAAGGCGAATTAGGCCGGCGATTTGCGTGATGGCTGTAATAAATCGCGTGTTGAGACGACTAAGGTTAAGCGGTGGATATGTACCACCTGAAATTTCGGGGCAAAAAGCCGGTTGACCGTAACAGTTTCCAATATTCCTCGGCTCATGGCGCGGCGCATTTTTGGGAGGATGTATGGGACTAATCAAGCAGATGAGTGATCTCTTTGGCGCTGCCGAAGCCACCGCATCTCAGCATCAAGTCGATTTATTGTGCAGCCTCCTGGTTATGGCCTGGATGGTCGAGGCTCGCGACCCTTATACCGGTGGGCACCTGTGGCGCGTCTCCCGCTTTTCGCGCTTGCTGGCTACGGCGCTGGATCTGCCCGATCAAGATGTTGCCAGGGTCAGTCTGGGAGGTTTTCTCCATGATCTCGGCAAGGTTGGCGTGCCCGATCAGATTCTCAACAAGAAAGATCGGCTGACTGATGAAGAGTATGCCGTAATCAAAACCCATCCCGATGTTGGCTGGCGCATGCTGGCCGGGCATCCATTGGCCCAGCTGGCTGAAGCGGCGATCCGGGCGCATCACGAAATGCCCAATGGCCAAGGCTATCCACGCGGCTTGGCCGGCGAGGATATTCCGCTGGATGCGCGTATCGTCGGCATTTGTGATGCCTTTGATGCGATGACCAGCACCCGCCCTTATCGCCGGGGGATGCCGATTGCCAAGGCGCTGGATATTATTGAAGAAAATCTCGGTGGCCAGTTCGACGCAATTTTTGGCGCCCGTTTTGTCGCCATCGGTCGTCAAGGTGCGCTGGATCACATTGCTGGCCACAGCGATGAAGGTATTCCGCTACACGAGTGTTTCATGTGTGGCCCGACGCTGGTGCTGCGCAAGGATCAGGCGGCTGGTGATCATGTTTATTGCCGAAGTTGCAGCGGGGAATACGTCACCACTCTTGAGGACGGCAAACTACGGACGCAGCCTACTGGCCAAATGGGCAGTCCGGCAGATCTTGAGCCGGAGGCGGACAATGCCCTGATCACCCGTTTGGTGCGTGAATCTGCCCGGGCACTCTTGTTATGATGGCTGCCGCGTCAATTCGGCGCGAGGCAAATGACGGGGAGTGCTATGCAGGCAGGCAACGGAGATGGGGCAAAATCTCAGATCGACGCGCAGTTTCTCGGTGATATTCGTCGCGATATGATCAAGTTTGCCCAACTGCAACTGCGTGATGCTGCACAGGCGGAAGATGTGGTGCAGGAGGCGCTGCTCGCCGTGTTGAACAAGCCACAGAGCTTTGCCGGGCGCTCGGCGGTTAAAACCTGGGTTTTCGGCATTCTCAAAAACAAGATTGTCGACCTGATTCGCCTTCAGGTACGCACTACCAATGTCTCGGCACTCTCGGCGGCGGAGGAGAGTATGGATCAAGCTTTCGATACCTTGTTCAAGACCAACGCCCACTGGCAACCCGGGGGTCGTCCCAGTGATTGGGGCAACCCTGAAGAAGCGCTGCGGCAACAACGATTTTGGGATGTTTTTGATGCTTGCCTCAAACATTTGCCCGAGAAAACGGCGCGGGTTTTCATGATGCGCGAGTTTCTTGAGTTTGAAACTGCCGAGGTTTGTCGCGAGTTGAGTCTGACTACGACCAACTGCAATGTCATCCTGCACCGGGCGCGCAATGGCTTGCGCCGCTGCCTTGAGGGCAACTGGTTTGCGCCGGGAGAGCGAGCATGCTGAGTTGCAAGGAAGTTACCCGCTTGCTATCCGAAGGGCAGGACAGAAAACTGGCGCTGGCGGAAAAAATGCAGCTTGAAATGCATCTCGCCATGTGCAAGGGCTGCAAGAACTTCAAAGGCCAAATGAGCTTTTTGCGTACCGCCTGCCAGCGCTATGTCAAAAATCATGGCGGCCAGAATGATGAGCAATAGGCGCAAGCCCGCCTTTCACAATCAAGTACTGGGGCGAACTGAGATCAGACTGGCGCCGTAGCAGACCTCGCTATTTGTCCAGCCAGTGTTGTACTAAAACAACGTCCTCTTCACCAAGCAGTCCTGCCGCCGCCCTTAGTTTGAGGCGGGAGAGCACATAACGGTAACGCTCTTGGGCTAGGTCGCGCTTGGCTGAGAACAATAGTTGTTGGGTGTTGAGTACGTCAAAGCTGGTTCTCAGACCAGCTTCTTGCCCTTTTTTTGCGGAATAGAGAGCGAGTTCGTTAGATTTGACAGCTTGCTCAAGCGCCTTGACTTGCGCGACGCCACTGACGACGTTCAAAAACTCTTGCCGTGTAGTCTGGGTGATGGCGCGCTTGGTTGTCTCCAGATCATGGCGCGCTCGCTCCTTCAGTGCTGAAGCCTGATTGACACGAGCTTGACTGGTGCCTCCGGAAAACAGCGGAACAGAAAATTGAACGCCAACTCTGCTACTCAACTCGGTGTTGTCAATCAAGGTATAGCTGGGGTCTTCATTAAAGCCTCTTGAGGCAACGATATCGACCGTCGGTAGATGGGTCGTGAAGTTTTTATAAACCTCTTTTTGCGACACATCGAACGCGGCATGTTTCGCGTTAAGTTGCGGGTTTGCTGTCATTGAAAAATCAAGCCAGGCATCAACATTTTCCGGCTCTGGGGTGTCAAGAGAGAGTCGAGTACCCAACGGTGCCAAATAGCGGTAAACCTTGCCAGCTAACTGTTCAATTGCGCGTATTCTGATTTCAAGATTGTTCTGCGCCGAAAGCTGCTGGGCGACAATGGTGTCGTATCTGGCCTGGACTTCATTGATATCGGTAATTGTCCCGACTCCGCCCTCAAAATAGCGCTTGGCTTGCTTTAACTGCTCACCGATGGCGGATTTTTGTTCAGCAGCTAATTTGACGTTGTCCTCTGCCAGCAGAACTTCAAAATAGGCTTGCGCCAGACGCAAGATCAAGTCCTGCTCTGCCTGTCGAAGTTGCTGATCGGCTTGCCTGACCTGGTCTTTGCTTTGCAGAAAATTGAGCCAAGCCTGTGGGCGAATCAGCGCCTGGCTAAGATTCAGGGTGCCGGTACGGGCGGTGTATTTGTATTGCGTACTTCGGGTTCCGAGAGCGCCCAAATCTGCTTCAACGTCAGTGTCGCTCTTGACTATTGAGCCATTAATATTAATTTGCGGCAACAATTGCCCCATAGACTGAGGGACAAGGGTTTGAACCGCCTCCCAGTCCGCTTTGGCAGCGGCATATTGAGGGTCGCTGATTCTGGCATCGAGGTAGATATCCATGATCCCTGTAGCGTGAGTAGCGCTAGCCAGGGTGATCAGTAGCGCACCGAGAGATGGCTTAAAAATCCGGGAATACGCCTTCATCTTACTGCTCCTTCATCCCGAAGTTGATACGCGACATGAGTGGCTTGAGTAGGTATTGCAGTAGCGTGCGCTCCCCTGTGACAATAACCACGTCCGCCTGCATGCCAGCTTGCGTTGTTATTTTATGTTTGATTATTTCTGCCTCACCTTTGGGTGTTATCTGGATGCGTGCTGAGTAGTAGGGCATGCCTGTCCGTGGGTCAGTCAAGCGATCAGCGGATACTTGCGATACCTTTCCTTCAATGGTCGGTTGCGCGCCGCCTTCAAGGATAATCTGCAAATGCAAATTGGCCAGCTGACCGACACGAACCTTGTCAATTAAATTGACGGGTAACTGGGCCTCAATGATTAACACATCGTCCTCAGGCACAATATCCATGATGCGATCACCGGCGCGAATGACCCCACCAACCGTGTGCGCCTCCATCCCTACTACCGCACCATCGGTTGGTGCTTTGATGACGGAGCGCTCGAACTCCTCGGTTAAAGCGGTGAGACGGTCGGTTTGACTGCCGACTTCTTTTTGGACATCGGACATATGGGTTTCTACTTCTTTGCGGAAATCCTGCGTCCGTTGTAGTTTGCGCAGCTTTAGTTCATTGATCGATGATTGCGCCCGAGCGATCTGCGCCAGGTCACTGCCTCGCGTACCCGATAGATCCGCGAGGATACGTTCGAGTTCATAGAGTTTGTTTCTTGGTACAAAGCCTTCTTGAACGAGACCTCGGTAAGAGTCGGCTTCCTTGGTGAGTAGATCAATTTGTATTTTTTTCCCTGCCTCGACAGATCGTAGACCCGTGATCTGCTGATTGAGGCCGTTGATCGCCTCATCCATCGTGCCCATTTCGCTCGATAGCGCAGATTTTCGCGCTGCAAATAGCTGTGATTGAGCCGCCATTGCTTCCGCCGTACGATAATCTGTCTTGGCTGCCGCGATCAGGTCTGGCGGGAACGTGACAGTTGCCTTTCCTTCTCGTTCTGCCTGTAAACGAGCTTCCGTGGCTTTGACCACCGCATATTGCCCTCGCGTAATGTCGAGTTGGGCCTTGATATCGGTGTCATTTAATTTGAGAAGGATGTCGCCGGCCTTGACACGGTCTCCCTCGCGGACATCGATGCTTTCAACCAGGCCGCCACGCAGGTGCTGAATTGTTTTGCGTTTGGAGTCGACGCTGACTATCCCGGTCCCAGGGACGCCCTCATCCAGTGGCGCCAGTCCGGCCCACAGCAGGAATCCGCCGAAGCCAATAAGCAGCGTGAGCATCCCAAAACGCACCACCGGTTTTTCGTCTGTTTCAACACGGGTGTTTTCACCTCCCGCGCTGGATTCAATCAATTCACCTCGGGCTGCTTGATTTTTTTTGGGCAGGAAATCGACAAGTTTTTTGATCATGCTTTATTCATCCAGAAAAGCTTCAGGCCGGCGTCGCTGCAGCAATTGCCGCAGGCTGGTTCGGATTGGGTTTGGGGTTTGCTGCCGCTTGGGCTCGCTGTTGAATTGCGGCCAAAACTTGGTCTCGCGGTCCAAAGAGTTGTACTGCGCCATCTACCAGCAGTAACAATTTGTCGACTGAACTGATAATGCTGGTTCGATGCGTAATCACAACAATGGTTGTGCCAAGCTCCTTTAGTTGCATCACGGCGTTTATCAGTGCAGCTTCGCCAACATCGTCAAGATTTGAATTCGGCTCATCAAGTACGACAAAGCTTGGGTTTCCGTAAATGGCACGGGCAAATCCGATTCGTTGACGTTGCCCGCCCGACAGCCCGTTGCCGCCGTCACCGATTGAGGTTTCATAACCCTTGGGGAAACGCAAAATCATTTCATGCACGCCGGCCATTTTGGCTGCCTCAATGACCTTGTTTGGATCGATTTTTCCAAATCGTGCGATATTTTCTGCGATTGTGCCTTCAAATAACTCGATATCTTGAGGGAGATATCCCACCGATGGCCCGAGTTCGTTCTTGTTCCAGGTGTAAATGTCTGCGCCGTCGAGCCTTACCTTGCCGCCTTGGGCTGGCCACACCCCGACCAGCAATCGGGCCAGTGTTGATTTACCTGATGCAGAGGGGCCAATAATGCCAACAATTTCTCCCGGAGCTACATTGAATCCAACATTTTTGAGGATCATTACCTGACCACCGGGGGCTGATGCGGTCACGCCTTCGACCAGCAGGCTGCCGAGCGGCTGCGGGAGTGCCATGCCCGGTTCGCGAGCCGGATGCTCTTGGAGTAGTGCTTCCAGTCGATGATAGGCACTGCGAGCACCCAAAAGTTGCTTCCAGACGCCGATCGCCATTTCAACCGGTCCCAGTGCCTTGCCTAGCAGAATGGACGCGGCAATCATCCCGCCCGGGGTCAGCGTGCCTTCAATTACCAACAAGGCGCCACCGCCAAGAACGAGTGACTGAACGGCAATACGTACCGCCTTGGTCGAGGCGGAGATGACTGCCGCTTTGTCACTCGCCTCGTTCTGCAAGGAGAGGAAGCGCATTTGTTTTTGTAACCAGCGATGCCGGAGATTGTCCAGCATTCCCATCGCTTCAATTACTTCTGCGTTTCTCAGGTTGTTGGTTGCGTAATTGTTGGCGCCCATGGCCACTTGCTGGGCCTCGGCTAGAGGTTTTCGCGTAGAAATCTCGGTCAGCCAGGCAAGGGAGAAAAGGATCAATGCAGAGACCACGGCGAAGATACCAAGCCATGGGCTGAACATAAAGATAACGGCCAGGTAGATGGGCGCCCATGGTGCATCAAAGAAAGCAAAGAGACCGTTTCCAGTGAGAAACTGGCGGACATTGGTGAGGTCACCGAGTGCTTGTCCGGCATTGCCTCCTGCACGTTTTAGATTGCGTTCGAATGAAGCAATAAACACGCGATCATTGAGTTTCATGTCGAGCTGTGCGCCCACTCGAATCAATAATTTCGAGCGCGCAAACTCAAGCATGCTAAGCATGACGTAGAAGCCAAGCATGATCACCGTCAACATGATCAGGGTTGTGGTGTTCTGGCTTTGCAAAACACGGTCATAGACCTGAAGCATGTAGATGGAGGGCACCAGTCCAATGACGTTGATAAACATGCTGAACAACCCGGCTGTCAGGAAAGCCTTGCGGAAAGAAAACAGAACCTCAGCGAGTTCTGTTTTGGGCATCATCATTTTTTTCATTACTTAAACACCAAAAAAACAAAATTGTTAGGCGGCCTGAACGACGGGCTCGACAATTACTACGTATTCCGGAAATTCAGTATTTTCCGGCGTTATTTCATCAGCCTCGCCAAGAGAAAAAACCAAAAAAAAGCCTCGATCATCTCGCGAAAGAACGATTTCTTTGAGCTTTTCTTCCCGGAAACGCAACTCATCTCCAGCGGTTAAACCTACTTCAAAGCGCAGGCGACCATCGAGGGTGTACATTGATAGCCCTGCCCGACGCAAACTGAGCGTATGCCGGTCGAAATAGACGGGTGCGCTGGCGGCAAAGCGCAGGAGAGGAAGTGCTTGTTCCTGCCGCTTTTCTATACTCCAAGGACTGTTCCTGTTTTGGAAAATCAGGCGTGCCGAGCGTGAAACTGAATAAATTGCGTTGCAAACCATCTGTGAGCCTAAATCAGGAAATTGCTCGCGTAGCTTTCGATAGGTTAGGTGGTGCAGCGCAACGCGATTCCAGCAACGCGTTTCTTGAACGATGGGCCCAAGTGCAGAGCAGACCTCGGCAAAAGCAGCCTGAAGGCGCTCCAGGCGGGCCATTTGCTCGGGGTTGGTGTTGAGCCGAAGGACAATCTTTGAATTCATATAGGAGGATTATACTGATTTTTTGCTCCTATATGAATATTTTGGCTGAGAATCAGTGCATACTTACATCTACTTCAGGAATCACCATGAGGCGCTGCTATCGTAAGTTGGCTTTAGTCTGGCAGTGATGGACTGTTTATTCGCTTACGCGTTGATAACTAAGGGTTGTTCGCAGGCGCTCGTTGAATTCATTAATTTTTTTATCCCACTCGCTCGGAATTGACGAATTGCTCCGTGCATTCCCTGATGCTTTATCGATATGGCTACTTACGCAGTTGGCGACATTCAAGGTTGCTTCGATTCTTTAAAACGTCTTCTTGAGTTGTGTCATTTTGATCCGACATACGACCGTTTGTGGCTGGTTGGCGATTTAGTTAATCGCGGCCCAAAGTCGCTCAAAACGCTTCGCTATATCAAGTCGCTGGGTTCGGCGGCGCAAACGGTGCTGGGCAACCATGATTTGTATTTGTTGATGGTGGCTGAGGGAGGCGCTAAATATCGCGGCAAAGATGACACGATCCAGAGCATTCTGGATGCGAGGGATCGGGATGAGTTGCTTGATTGGTTGCGCTGTCAGCCCTTGTGTTTCACTGAGGGGGGGGTTTGCATGGTTCATGCTGGGCTGTTACCGCAGTGGACCGCTGTTAAAGCTACTGCTTTGTCGCGCGAGGTTGAGGCAGCGCTGCAAGGAAGCGATTATCGGGAGTTCGTGCTTAATTTATGGGGTAGCGAGCCAGTTGGCTGGTCTGATGAGTTGAGCGGTTGGAAACGCTTGCGGGTGATTGTGAATGCCATGACGCGGATGCGCTTTTGTACGCCGGATGGCGTGATGGAATTCAAGACCAAGGGGGAGTTGATTAATGCACCTGCGGGGCATTTGCCTTGGTTTGATGTGCCAAATCGCAAGAGTGCTGACAGCATATTGGTTACCGGCCATTGGTCAGCGCTGGGTTTGCAAGTAACCCCCAATCGTCTGGCGCTGGACTCCGGTTGCTTGTGGGGGGGGCGTTTGACAGCCCTACGACTTGAGGATCGCCGGGTGTTTCAGGTCGATTGTTCTTCGAGCGAAGGACTAAAGCAGGATAGCGGCTCAGCGTGAAATGCGGGACTCGCCATAGCTGGAAACAATACGTACGCGGTCGCCTGGACGAAATTCATAAGGCGCTGCTTCCTGAACGACGGCAATGATCTTTCCATTATCCAGTCTAGCGGTAATCTCAACCGCCATGCGCCGGGTAACCCCTTCCTCGATTGCGGCGCCCGCCAGTCCGCCAGCTACGGCGCCAACGATCGCCATGACATCCGAGCCTCTGCCGCCGCCCATTGTGTGACCCGCGATGCCACCGATTGCTGCGCCGGCGACAGTGCCAATGGGTGACCTTGTTCCCTCCATCAGAACTTCGCGTACAGACTCGATAGTTGCCATACGCACGGTTTGCTCCCGACCCACTTGATCACGCCGGTAGACATCCCCGGATTTGCTACTGACGCAGCCAGCGACAAGAGAAATAAAAGTCAGCAAGATGAGTAGAGCGCTGGGTTTCATGGCAATTTCTACCAGGGTAGTGTGCCAAAAGCACGTTGATAGAGCGCGGCAATTTCTTCGCGGTTGGGTAGGTGATTCTGACCGCCGCGATGGGCAATTTTGATGGCTCCCATCACCGCAGCAAGGCGTCCGGTTGTCGTCCAGTCGAGGTTGTTGGCGATGCCGTAAAGTAGGCCGGAGCGATAGGCGTCGCCACAACCGGTCGGGTCAACGATCTCCTCTGCTTTAACGCAGGGGATGTCGTAACGTTGACCGCCAGCGTGAATTTCGGATCCGGCGCTGCCTTTGGTAACGATCAAGGCTTTGACGCCGCTGGCGAGTTGTTCAATGCTGCGGGCGGTGCGATCACTCAATAGTTTGGCTTCGTAGTCATTAAAACAGGCGTAATCAGCGAGATTCATGAATTGTAAAAGTTCGTCGCCATTAAACATCGGGAGACCTTGCCCCGGATCAAAAACAAAGGGGATGCCCGCAGCAGCAAAATCCTGCGCGTGCTGCATCATCCCTTCTCGGCCATCGGGGGCGACAATGCCTAGTTCGATTTCGTTGGCTTGTTCAACCTTGTTGAGATGGGAAAAGCTCATTGCGCCAGGATGGAACGCAGTGATCTGGTTATCATCAAGATCGGTGGTGATAAATGCCTGTGCAGTGAAGGTGCCGGGAACGTGGCGAATATGCCTGCGTTGCAGGCCAAGTCGATCAAGGCGATCAAAATAGGCCGGAGCATCATCTCCTACCGCTGCCATAATTAGCGGCTTTCCGCCAAGCAGCATCAAATTGTAGGCAATGTTGCCAGCGCAGCCGCCAAATTCACGCCGCATTTCTGGTACCAGAAAGGCGACATTCAGGATATGAATCTGCTCGGGCAGGATATGGTTTTTGAAGCGGTCAGGAAAAACCATGATGTTGTCAAAAGCCAGTGAGCCGCAAATCAGTGTGTTCATAAAATATTTCAGGGGTAGAAGAGATAGAGACGATAGCCGGCTGCGCCGATTTCCTTGGCGTCAATCGCTAGACGGACGGATTGTTCGGCAAGGGCAGGAAAGGCTGGTGAATTGGTATCCGGAGGCCGGTAGTCGTCGATCGTTAAAATCCGACGAGCAAGGACGGTATCCTGGGTATCGGTCAGGCTGAGTTCCAGTGCCGGCCAGGCTTGGTCGTGAGCGGCACGGTTGCGCAGGGTGGCGTGCAGAATCAGTAGTCCGCGCGCGTTGTCAGATTGTAGATCCGAGGTTTCGATGGTGAGCAGTTCAGAATTTCGCGGTAAAGGGACGTTGACCGCAAGGCTTTGAAAAAACCCGGCGAAAGCCGGTTCGTGCAGGGTGAGTTCAGTTCTGAAGTGCAAAACTAGTTGGAATGACAGGGTAAAGAGTAGCGCTAGCGCGACCAATGCAAAGGGCCAACGAGCAGCTGGTTGCGACTCGGTACTGAATGCGCTCAGTGAACTGCCAGTGAGAGTTCCTTCCGACCAACGGTTGTAGTTTGGTACTTGGGTTAGCTCGCGTGCCGCCACCAGTCCCGCCTGCCGGGCTGCGGTCGTGGATTCTTCAATGCTTTCAGTGGGCTCGATTGGCGCCGGAGTGGGCGACTCTTGCTCTGGCTCAAATACGAGTTCAGGTTCTGCCTCGGGTGTCGGCGCCGGGTTGATTTCAAATGCTTGATTTGGCGTGGTCGTTACTTCAATACTTTGTGCTTGCTGATCTGCTGGGGCGGCAAGTGATTTTTCAAGAGGCAATGCATTGGCTTCGTCAGTGATAAGGGTGTCAAAAGCGTTGAAAACAGTATTACATTGGCCGCATCTTACCTTGCCAAACTTGACTTGAAGTTGCTTGAGTGTGACACGAAAAATCGCCCCGCATTCCCCGCAACGGGTTTTCATCAGGGCTTTGTGCCGCTCAGACATACCCAGTCCTCTCGCATGTCAAAAACCGACAATGGTAGCCAGGTTGCGTAAATCCCTATAATTTCTTCCGCTTGTTCGCGCAAAATTCCCGAAAGTGCCAGACGCCCACCCGTGCGGACATGGGCGCAGATGGCGGGCGCGAGAACGCGCAGCGGATTGGAGAGAATGTTGGCGACCACCAGATCGTACTCGCCGGCAACGCGCTGCGCTGAGTCGGCAAATAGTGCATGCACGCCATTGCGCTCGGCGTTGGCATAGGCAGCGTCTACCGCTTGTGGGTCAATATCGACCCCTGCTACCTGGTTGGCGCCGAGGCGGGCGGCAGCGATGGCGAGAATGCCAGAGCCGCAACCGTAATCAAGAATCGAACAGGCGCTGGTGACGTTGCGCTCCAACCATTCCAGACAAAGGCGTGTCGTCGGGTGTGAGCCGGTACCAAAGGCCATGCCCGGGTCGAGGATCAGATTGATGGCGTCAGGGTCGGGCGTCGTATGCCAGGAGGGAACGATCCACAGGCGCTCGGAGACGCGGATGGGTTCAAACTGGGATTGGGTCAGCTGTACCCAGTTTTGCTCGGCGATGATTTCTATCGAAAATTCGGGAACTTGCTGCAAGCCAACTTCGGCTACCG
>JAQTZQ010000175.1 GCA_028687645.1 Rhodocyclaceae bacterium | reverse complement strand
TTATTTCCCTAACATTAGACAAAGGTCATAGCGATGGCTAAATCTTTCAACACCAAGCTGGTTGGCGTCTCCCACAAAAACAGCGACGGCATTGAGCGCCAGTTGTGGATTGGCCGCTACGCCAAGCCGGGGGTAACGATTCATCTGAAGCCCGAGCCGGATAATGCTTACGACCCGAATGCCGTGGGCGCTTGGATCACCGCCCGCACGCTGATCTTTTTTAAAGCCGACGTGCAGATTGGCTACCTTGATGCGCGGCTGGCAGGGGAGGTTAGCCGCCTGCTATCGCGCGGCGGCTCGGCATCAGCGCGGGTGGTAGAGGTGGTCGGCGGCAAGCGCGGGGCTGAGACATTAGGCGTCGTTGTTGAAATCACCAAGGAGGAACCATGACCCTGACTTACCGCCTTTGTTACTTGGCCGACAGAGACGACGCGAACCCAAAAAAATAGGGGGCTGAGTCACCAGTAGAGCCGGGCCAGGTTATTCGGATTCCTGAGACAGGATGGTTTCATCGAGTGATCCGTCTCCGCACGCTACAGAGAGGTATATGTTTAGATCTGTCGAAATGCGCCTGTAGCGATCAGGAGGCAATGCTGCTATCAGTCCATTATGGACACTGGCCAGCGTCTTAGCGGCCATCCGCCGGATTTCTCCGTCGACATCCTTGTCATCAACGCTATCTCCAGTCAGCGCAAGCCGCAATCGACCACTGGGCTCGGTTACATAATAAGGCTTGTGGGGCCACATCAACGCATACAAGGTTCTTCCTCCTACCGCATCCGACCCCCCCATTGCCAACACAAACAATGCGGCTGACACCCTAAGCTCAAGCGGCGGCTCGGTCGATTCGTCCCAAATATCGTCAGGGTTGTAAGGCTTTCTTTCCATCTCAATCTCCAGTAGCCCGGTACATGCCGGGCTTTTATTTTGCCCTAATTATCAGATGCGTGTTGACATAAATAAACACAACTCTGATAATCGCTCCAACAACCCACCCGGAGCCCACCATGACCACCCAACCTCTTCGCCGGCCTGCACGTACTCAATCACCAGCTGAAGCACACCAAGAGACTGCGCTTCCCATCATTTACCTGTGCGGCAAGCAAGGGATTGGCAAAACCGCCATCGCCAACACGCTTGCGCAGTTGCTTGGCTGCGTCAAAGTAATCGACGGCAATAGCTCAGACGACGAAGAAAGCCAACGAGTTACCCCCGGCACGCTGGTCGAGGGTGGCTATGTAGAGCACATCTGCAATCGAGCACCGGGCAGCATCGCCATTGATGTTCAGGACGATGCCGCCATCGAGAACCTGATCACGTTGTTACAACGTGTAGCCGGAAACACAGCCCATAGCGTCAATGCACAACATCTGAATCAAGCGCCTTCAGCAACCCTGCTGCAAGAGATTGCAGAGCTTCATCTCCTGACCCGGCCCGGCGCACGGTTTGCGCCGCCCGAATCTGCATCTTTCTTACGATCCGGTCCCGCCAGCCGTTCGGACCAATCAGGAGAGATAAAGCCTGCTCCCCTTGCAGCAAGTCCTGAAGCAGCAGCGCCGAATCCGAGCGGTCAGCAATCAGACCAATCATCAGCGCAAAACTCTGCTCAATCCCCTTTACCAGAGACTCCATTTCCTCAAGAACCTGTTCATTGCTCATTGCCATAAACCACCTCCGCTTAATGAATCTCGCATCGTAACAGGAGCCCACCATGCCCACCGTCCGCAACCCCCTCCAAGTCCTCAAGGAAGCCAAGCAAATCGCCCGCGACCATGGTTGTTTCGTGGTGGAAAAGGCCGACCCCAAGGGCACGCGCTACCTCGTTTATCGCCGGACGTATGACCACAACGAGTGCGTTGGCGCCCGTTTTTCAGTGACCAGCTTGCATAAGCTGGTTTGCAAAGTGACCAATTTTCACTAAAGGCAATCCAGAGCCTCCCTGTCTGGAAATCAACCGCATCAATCATCAGGAGTAATACCCATGGCAACTGAACAACAAATCGCAACCCTCTCCGAATATGACTTCATTGTCGCTATCGACGCTTCCGGCTCTATGGGCACGGAAGACATTAAGGGCGGTCGCAGCCGCTGGGCTTTTATGCAGGAAACCGCCGAGTCATTCTGCCGCGATCTGGCAAAAATTGATGCGGACGGCCTCGGCCTGGTCGTATTCAGCGGAACCAATGTTGAATCGTTTGATGGCGTCGACGTCGCCAAGATCAGCGAAGTGTTCAAACAGCGCTCGCCGCGTGGCTCAACCCCGCTAGCCGAAGCACTGACCGCAGCACTTAAGCTGGCTGGCAAGTCAGACAAGAAGGATTTCATCATCGTCTTTACCGATGGCGTTCCTGATGACAAAGACGCAGCCGCCAAGGTTATTCGTGATGCCAGCAACAAACAGGAAACCGACGACTCGCTGACGATCCTGTTTGTTCAGGTTGGCTACGACGCTGAGGCAGGCCGTTACCTGAAGATGCTTGACGACGATCTGAAGGGCTGCAAGTTCGACATCGTTGATGCCAAGACGATTGAAGAGGCGGAGAAGTTTGCTTCTACCGTCGATCTTGTTATCGATGCCATCAATGATTGATTTGATTCTTATCGTCTTTGTCGTTGCGGTTTTTAGCGGCGGCTTTTGGTGCGGCAAAACCTACCTGACCGTAGCCGCGTTAGTAGACAAGATCGTTTCATTTATCAAATAAGCAAATGGCCGCGCCTGCATGGGCGGCCAAATTGAGGTGAGCCCGCCATGAAAACCACCCTAAAAACCGCGTTGACCGCAACACTCACCCAGGCGCGTCGCCTTGGCCTGCTCTTCCAGATCCGCTCGCTCGAAATCATGATCGACGGACAAAACAAGGCGCTTGAAGTCGTCACCTGCCCCATCACTGCTTTCAAAATCACGCTGGCACGCAGCAACGCCAAGCGCGAACTGGCGATTACGCGCGCCGAGTACACCGCCACTTTTCCCGCTGGCGTGCGGCGTACCTGGACGATGGCGTGATGAGCAACCTAGCCCAACTCAATGCCCGCCGGGCCGATGTCCAGGCCGCCGAGCAGCGCCTTGCAGGCGTTGTGCTGACGATTGTTTGCGCGCTGGCCAGCGTTGCCGCTTTTTGTTTCACCCTCGCTTTTCTCTCCCACTAACCCGAGCCCTCCCATGAAAACTTTAATTTACGACACTGAAATAAAACATGGCGTTGTCACTGACAACAACCCGGCTCAGCCCGGCTATCACTACGCCGAGGGCTGGACTGATTTTGCCGGCATGGGCATTGCCACGCTCTGTGCCTACGATGTAGAGGCCGCCCGTTATCGTGTGTTTTGCGATGACAACCTGGCCAGCGTCAAGGATTACATCAGCGAGGGCTATCAATTTATCGGCTTCAACAATTATCGCTTTGATGACCTATTGCTAGAGGCGCACGGGGTCGATATCCCTTTGACGCAAAGCGGCGATCTGGCTTATCTCATCTGGCAGGCAGCGGGTGTGCTCGCCGACGAGCACCCCAAAGGCTTGGGGCTTGATGCGTGCTGCACGGCCAATCGCTTGCCCGGTAAAACCGGCGTGGGGGCCGATGCGCCGCAAGACTACCAAAACGGCAAAATCGGCAAGGTGATTGATTACTGCCTGGGCGATGTGCGCAGCACGCTGGCGTTGTACCGCTATATCAGCGCCCATGGCGGCCTGGTCGACCCGCGCAACCCGCAGCAATGGTTGACGGTGGTGTTACCGCGATGACCCGCTTTGCCTACCCCGAGGGCTGCTTTCACATTGAGCCAACCCCCGCCCAGCCGCAAGTTGCGCATTGCTACGGGTTTTTCGTTTTTCATCACCTGCGCGGCAAGGGCTTGGGGCATGACCTCAAGCAAAAGCAGATGAGCGTTTTGCGCGGCTTGGGCTACGACTACGCCACGTGCACGGTGGATAGCAACAACCAGGCACAGATGCGGGTGCTGTTGTGGGCCGGCTGGGATTTGCTGGCTGAGTTCAAGAATTCAAAAACCGGCGGCGTCACCGAGTTGTGGGGCTGCGCTATTAAAAAGGATGCAGCATGAGCAATCGACAATCCGTATTGACCTCTCTCGCAAAACACGGCCAAAGCACCTACGAAGACCTTGAGTTTGCGACCGGCATTGCCCGTAACCAACTTCGCCGGGCGGTGAATGATGCCAAGAAAGCGGGGCATATCGCGGCCGGCAAAGATGAAGTGGTGGGCCAGCCGACGTACATGATCACTGAGGCGGGCACGGTTTGGCTGAGTGAGCAGAATTTGACAGGTGAGCCGAAAGGGAAAGCCCCGAAGGCGGCAGTGGTTAAGGATTCTTTAAGTACTGAAAAGCCCAAGGCTGAGGCGCAAGTTCAAAAAGAGATGGACCAAGAGGTCCGCCTCACCATGGCGGGCAAGACCATTATTGATTTTTGCGAGTGGCTAGCGCAAAAGGCTCAGGTGCGCTGCCCGATGAATCTGCATGAGTGCAAGCCGATTGTTGCAGATGCTATGCAGGCGAGTGAGTTGGTGGCTGACCTTAAAACAATGCTGGCTGACCGCGAAAAATCGTTTAGTGAGGCATGCAAAACGCTGGAAGCACGAGATGGCGACATTCGCCGGCATATCCAGCGGGCCGAGGCGGCTGAGCGTAATCGGGATGATCTGCTCAAGATGCACGAAGAATTAACCGATCGGGCTGCCAAGGCCGAGCGTGCTGCGATGGATGTAGCAACCACGCTCGTATTGATCGGCCTTAACCTTGAATTCGTGGATGGATCAACCATTAATGAAAAGGTATGCAACATCATGCACGAACGCGCTCATGACAAAGAGCGCATTGCTCAGCTCGAGGAAATGAAAGTTGCAGAAATCAGCAGTGTGCAACCTACAGGGTTTGTCGTTTCAGCGCCTAAGCAACCGATGCGGCGTTTCAAAAACAACGACACAGCCAAAATACAAGCCCTCTCATTTGCCCGCAACTTTGGCAGCGGCGAAGTTTTTGCAATCTACTCAGTCGGCAAAGCCATCCGTGGCGCGGAGTGGAGAGATAAAGCGTAATGCGTAAGCAATGCAAGCGCGTCAAGCGCCGCAACGTGGCGCCAACCATGGTGGCGATGCTACTCAACCCCGAGTTCAGCATTCAAGAGCGCATGGCGGTGCAGGCCTTGCGCGGCGGGTGGGCAACGACCGACACCTTCAACGTATTGGCCGATTGTCGCGACATGCTGCTACTGGCCGCTGGCGAGCGTGAAGACCAAGCGACGATTGGTGTTTGCCAGTTAGCCGGCATTGCGCTGATGAACATGAAAGACCGTTACAACGCCAAAAAGCGCATGGGCGCTACCGGAGACGAGCTGGCCGCACTGGATCTGTTGGCGGACACCAGCGAATCGTTTTGGAAGCGGCAATCGGGCGGTTTGTTTATTGATGCCGAAACGGCGTTGACGCGGTGCCGGAAATTGAATGCTGAAGAAATTGCAATGAAGGAGGCGGCATGACACCTGAGCAACATAAAGAAATAATGTTTTTGGCGCAAGATTCCTATGCCGAAATTCGCCGAAAGATGAGCACAAAGAGTGCTACTGGAGGTTTCGACGCACTCGTTGTTGCGTTTACTTCGGTGTATGAAACTGGATTGCGGCATGCGCTGGACTCTGAGGGTAAGGCGTGGAAAAAAGTGAATGATCTTGAAGATTTGCTTATTGCTGTTCTTCGGCACGCACCTGGCGGCGATTTGGCTATCGCCAAAGGGGAAGTCGCTCATTTGGTTCCTGAATTATTTGATATTGAACCCAGATCATCATGAACCTCCTCGCCCTTCTCGAACGCCGCATGCCGCCTGAAATCCCGATGGGTGCGGGGCGCTTTATTTCGTTTGACCAGGAGCCGCAACGGGCGCCGGCCAAGGCAGTCACGCGCGATAGTCGTCGGGCTGACAAGCAGCGGGCGAGCAGAGAAATGATTATGGCGGCGATCCTGTCCGGTTCGCGCTTGATCAGAGAGATCCAGCGTTACACCGGCTTGTGCAAATCCACGGTTTTTAATCATTGCAACGTGCTTGCGGCTGAGGGGTTGATTGAGATCAGCAGCGTTAAAGGGGTCAATGTTTACACCCCAAAGCGCGTCAAGGGCACGAAATGAAGTGGACAACGGAGGCCGATGCTGCCTTGACTCGGCTTTATCCCACGATGACCAACCCGGCCATTGGCAAGCTATTGGGGCGTAGCGAACCGGCTATTTTGGGCCGCGCCAATAAGCTGGGGCTGAGAAAGCCGATCGATTTTAGCAACGAGGGTTGTTTTAAAAAAGGCTTGGTGCCCTGGAATAAGGGCGTTGCGTTTTTTGCGGGCGGTGCTTCGGTGGCCACGCAGTTTCAGCCGGGTGAGCGGCAGGGCGCTGCGCTGCGCCTCTACCAGCCGATCGGCACTGAGCGCATCAGCAAAGAGGGCTACTTGCAGCGCAAGATCAATGACGACATGCCGCTTCAGCGCCGCTGGCGGGGTGTACATATCCTGCTTTGGGAGGCGGTCAACGGCCCGATGCCCAAGGGGCATGCCTTGATTTTCAAGGATGGCGACAAGAAAAACATCACGCTTGAGAACATCGAGCTGATTACCCGCGCTGATTTGATGCGGCGAAATAGTTATCACCAGTACGGCAAGGAGATCGCCAGCGTTGTGCAGTTGCGTGGGGCGATTACTCGGCAAATCAACAAACAAGGGAAACACAATGAACAACATCAACCAGCTTAGAGCGGCACTTTTTGAGACGCTGCAAGGCGTCAAGGAGGGCACGATGGAGATCGACCGCGCCAAGGCGGTGAGCGATGTGGCGCAGACGATCATCAATACCGCCAAGGTGGAGATTGATTACATCCGCGCGACGGATGCGGATGTGGCGACTGACTTTATCGGTGGCGTGCAAAAGCGTATTGGCGGACAGGTGCCTGAGGTGCCTAGCCTTGTTTCACAACTCAGCTCAGCTGGGAAGAAATGAGCATAAAAGGCTACGCCGCCGAGTGCGACTTGAGCCAATCCTTCAAGGCGGCATCCATGCGGGTTTGCCAGCCGGCGCCGGTTGCCCGAAAGAAGGCCAGCACGTCGGGGCTGTACCGCACTGTCACTGCCTCTTTGGTCGGGCGCTTGTTTGCCCCGCGCGTGCGCACCACGCCCACCACCTCACCCGCCTGCTTCATGACTGCGCCGTCCCAATCGGCCACCGTCGTGCGCGGGCAGTCGGGATCAGCCGGGGTAATTGTTCCAGTAGATTCGTTCTTCATGTTTTTCCGCCTTTCTGATCGAAATAACGTGGTCAACGTCACCACGCGGGGTATGCACCATAAAAACCACGCCACCCAGCCACAGACCCAGCGTTTGCAAGCGCATTTCGCCGTAAGCATCGCGTCCGTCTTCGCGGGTGATGGTGAACCCCGCAAAAACCACTTCGCA
>JAQTZQ010000174.1 GCA_028687645.1 Rhodocyclaceae bacterium | reverse complement strand
TCTGTCGGTGCTGCTGGGCTGGCGCCTGTGGCGGCGCATGGTCTCCAGGGCGGCACGGTCTTCGGGAAACGGCAAAGCCGCAAAGTCATTTTGAATGCTACTAAAATAGTAGCTGTTAGCGCTTTATCCGAAAGGTCTGGAGCCGATTTGTTCAATAACCATCAAGCGTTCACCGCGCGCAGTGCTGGCCGCATTTGTCGGCTTACCGGGTCGATGTGGGCGGTCGGGATCTGGTAGGCACGGTCATCAAACAAGTCGATTCCGCACATGAGGTTTTCGATCCAGTCCAGAAAATCACTGATGGCCTTCTTGCCCATGATGGGTGCGCCATGCTGGGGCACCAGCATGGCGATGTCCAGCTGGCGCGCCATGTGCACCCACAGCCGCAAGATCTTGTTGGACACCATGTAGCGGCGGTGAAAACCCTCCATGCGCGGGATATGCGCAGCCAGATCGGTGACAGGAATGCGCGCCTCTGCCCCCGACGTCATCGACACGCCCAGGTCGCCGGTGAAAAGAATGCGGCTGACCGGGTCGTAGAAATGGAAGTTGCCCTCGGAGTGCATGAAGTGCGCTGGCAGCAACACCAGTTCGTGGCGCCCCAAAGGCAGGTGGCCGCCACTGTCGGGCACGCCGATCACGCGGTTTTCTGTCTTGCCCACCTTGGTGAAATGGGGGGCAAACCGCTCCCACACCCGAGAAATCACCAGCGAAGCCTTGGTGGTGCTCATCCAGCGATCCAGCGAGGCAATGATGTCTGGATCGGCATGCGATGCGATGACATACGCCAGCTTGCTGGGCGGGAAGTGCTTGGACATCCCCATGAACAATTCATTGAAGGCGAGGTTGCCTCCGGGATCGATGATGGCGCCCGTGTCGTCATCGACGATCAGGAACTGGTTGGCCTGAACCGCCTGCCCATCCTCCTCGATGAGGTCGGTAAACATGAGGCAGGCGTGATGCTTGTCGCGATAGAGTTCCAGGGCCATGTCGATGCTGCAATGCAATAAAACATCGACTGTACGATTACCCACGTTCTTAGTGCTTGATAAGAATCAAGTTTGCGTTTGCCCTGTGCGTTTCACATGCCTGAAGGCCGCCGCCTGCACAGTCACCGTGGCACGGAAGCGGGTGGTGCGGCCGTGGCGGGTGCTGCCGGTTCCGTTTTTACAGGGGAGAGCGTTTCAGGCAACGTGGCGCGTTGACTGGCTTCAGGCGCCCCAGGTAGATACAAGGGGCCGCGCTGGCCGCAGCCCCACAGCACTGCCGCACTGGCAGCAAGGGCAATAGACCTGACTAGAATTTGGGAAGCTCTCAACATGCGTAAATTGTAATGACCGACCTTGAATTTCTGGACCAGGCTGAAAAACTGCTGCTTGCCGTTGAACGCAGTTGCGATCGCATCAACGATGAGGGTGCCGCCGATGTGGACAGCCAGCGCACAGGCGGCATGGTGACACTGACATTTCCCAACCGCAGTCAAATCATCATCAACTTGCAAAAACCGCTGCATGAGGTGTGGATGGCCGCAAAGTCGGGCGGATACCACTACCGGTTTGATGGCTTGGCCTGGCAAGACACCAAAGGTGCCGGCGAATTCTTTGACCGGCTGAGCCGGGATGCCGAACAGCAGTCGGGCACGCCGTTGCGATTCGTGGCCTGATTAGCGCTGGCAGGATCGGGAGCCGAGCCAGCCTTGCAGTGGCAAGACCCGGACATGCATTGCACATGCGGCGCCACTGTGAAAACACAGCAGGACCGCATCTTGCAAAGAATCAGTTGCGAAACAGGTCGAGTATGCGACCGCGTTCTTCGGGCGGCGGTGGTGCCTGTGGTGCCACGGTCGATGAAGGGGAGGGCTGGTTTTCCAGGCCCACATTCGCAACGCCCGCGTTGCGCGCGAATTCCTCATAGAACCACTCCCCACCGACATTCACCACCCCCGGCGGCACAGTCGGCTCCATGACTGGCACGCCCTTGAGGGCCCGCTCCATGAAGTTGATCCACACCGGTAAGCTCAGCCCACCACCGGTTTCGCGGCTGCCCAGGTTGCGCGGCTTGTCATAGCCGATCCATGTCACGGCGGCCAAGGTGGGCTGATAGCCAGCAAACCAGGCGTCCACCGAGTCGTTCGTGGTGCCCGTCTTGCCATGCAGATCCGTCCGCTTGAGAGTGGCTTGCGCCCGTGCAGCAGTCCCCGAGCGCGTGACCTCCTGCAACAGGTTGTTCATGATAAATGCATTTCTTGCATCAATGGCGCGAGGCAGATCGCTGATGTCAGGGGGCGGATTCTCCGAGATCACCCGACCCTTGTGGTCGGTCACGCGTGTGATCAACCAAGGGTTGACGCGGTAGCCACCATTGGCAAACACCGAGAAGGCCGATGCCATTTGCAAGGGCGTAACAGAACCCGCACCCAATGCCATGGTCAGATAGGCAGGGTGCTTGTCAGCCTCGAACCCGAAACGGGTGACCCACTCCTGCGCCGTTTTGGGCCCTACCGCCTGCAGGATGCGAATGGAGACCATGTTCTTGGACTTTGCAAGCCCCGTTCGCATGGTCATGGGGCCGTCGTATCTTCCGTCGTAATTTTTGGGCTCCCAGGGTTGACTGCCAGTGACGCCTGCGTCAAAAAACAGCGGAGCGTCGTTGACAACGGTGGCCGGGGTAAAGCCCTTTTCCAGCGCGGCGGAATAGATGAAGGGCTTGAAACTGGACCCCGGCTGGCGCCATGCCTGGGCTGCATGGTTGAACTTGTTCTTGTCAAAATCAAAACCGCCCACCAGCGCCTTGATGGCTCCGTTGCGTGGATCGACAGCCACCAGAGCGCCCTCGACCTCGGGTAGCTGGGTGATTTCCCAGGCGTTTTTGGGCGTCTTGGCTACGCGAATCACGGCGCCGCGGCGAATCTTGATGTTGGGGGCAGCCTTATCGCTCAGACCGGACTGCGCAGGCTTGAGTCCGTCGCCCGTGATTTCAAGGGTATCTCCATTGGCGCGCGCCGCCACGATCTTGCGTGACGTGGCCTCCAGCACCACCGCAGCCAGGATATCGCCATTGTCCGGATGATTGGCCAGCGCTTCGTCAATCGTGTCTTCCACCTCTTCTGCTGCAGTCGGCAGACTCACGAATTGTTCGGGGCCGCGGTAATGTTGGCGCCGTTCGTAATCCATGATGCCGCGCCTCAAGGCGGCATAAGCAGCCTCCTGGTTGCCTGCGTTCAGGGTGGTGTATACGTTCAAGCCGCGGGTGTATGCCTCATTGCCGTACTGGCTGAAGATCAGTTGGCGCACCATCTCGGCAACGTATTCAGCATGAACGCGGGTGTTGTCATGTCCTGATCGTATGGTGATTTTTTCCTGTTTGGCTTCAGCGGCTTCCTCGGCAGTGATGTAGCCGTTTTCTTGCATCCGCTCAATGATGTAGAGCTGGCGCGACCGGGCGCGCTTGGGGTTGCTGATGGGGTTGTAAGCCGAGGGCGCCTTGGGCAGACCAGCCAGCATCGCGGCTTCCGCAATGGAAACCGACTTGAGCGGCTTGCCAAAATAGGCCTCGGAGGCGGCTGCAAAACCATACGCCCGGTTGCCCAAGTAAATCTGATTCATATAAATCTCGAGAATTTGGTCTTTTGTGAGCAAATGTTCGAGTTTGAATGTCAGTAAGATTTCGTAAATTTTCCGGGTAAATGTTTTCTCAGAAGATAAATAAACATTGCGCGCCACCTGCATTGTGATAGTGGAGGCACCCTGGCTTTTGACGCGGCCCAGATTGGCAAGGACTGCGCGCATCATTCCCTTGTAATCGACGCCACCGTGCTGGAAGAACCGTGCATCTTCTATAGCCAGCACTGCGTCTTTCACCACGGTGGGGATCTCGCCTATGGGCGTCAGGTTGCGCCTTTCCTCGCCGAACTCTCCCAGCAAAGCACCTTCCGACGAGTAGATCCGCAGAGGAAGCTTGGGTCGGTAGTCTGCAAGGTCTGATACGTCGGGAAGATTGGGGTAGGCCATGGAAAGCGCCACGCCAACGGTCAGCAGCAATGCGATTCCTCCTGCCAACCCGAGCCCACCGATCCATAAAAAAGCACGAAAAATCCAGCGGAACCAGCCGGGGCGTCGACCAGTTGCCGAAGCGTCTGGCTTTTGAGGTTGTTTGGGGGAGTTGGGGGGCGCCATATCGCTCCGAATGGAAAAGAGCCCCCATTATAAAAAATGCGGCGTCTGACTCAGTTGTAGGGGGTGCGCCCTCAATCTTATCGGCCAGCCAGGACGGCCGACGAGCGCATCAATGGCAGTGCCGCGAAGCAACGAACCGTCTGCTTTTGGCAACGTTTGAAAGATTGTGCGTGCCTGAAAACCTTTGCTGGTGAAGTACCTTACTGATAGCATTCATGTGAAATGTTAAGTTTTGTTGCGTCATTTTGGTAAGTTACAGGAGACCAATCTTGATCTCTACGGGTTCCTTTTTTAGTCGCCAGTCTGCACCGCTGCTGGGTATCGACATCAGTTCCTCCAGCGTCAAGCTGGTGGAGTTAGGGCATGACAAGTCCGGCGGGCTGGTACTTGAGCGTTGCGCGATCGAACCGCTGGAGCGCGGATGGATCACAGACGGAAACATCGAAAAATTCGATGAGGTCGCCGAAGCGTTGCGCAGGTTGGTCAAGAAGAGCGGCACGCGCACCAAGAACGTTGCCTTGGCCTTACCGCCGTCCGCCGTGATCACCAAAAAGATCACGTTGCCGGGGGGGATGACGGAGCAGGAGCTCGAGGTGCAAGTCGAGTCGGAGGCCAATCAATACATTCCATTTTCGCTGGATGAGGTCAGTCTGGACTTCTGTGTGATTGGGCCTAGCAAAAATGCGCCAGGCGACGTGGATGTGCTGATTGCTGCTTCACGGCGTGAAAAGGTGCAAGACCGTCAAGGTCTCGCCGAGGCAGCCGGTCTCAAGCCCGTCGTTGTCGACATTGAGTCACACGCATCACGGCTGGCTGCAGGACGTTTGATCGAAGCGCTGCCCAACAAAGGGGTGGATGCCTTGGTCGCTCTGTTTGAGGTCGGCGCGCTCACCACGAGCATGCAGGTCATTCGAAATGAGGAAGTCTTGTACGACCGAGACCAAGCTTTCGGCGGTGCGCAGCTGACGCAACTCATCGTGCGGCAATACGGCTTTTCCATCGAAGAGGCGGAGAGCAAAAAACGCAATGGTGACCTTCCTGAAGACTACCAAGCGTCCGTACTGCGCCCGTTTGTCGAAAACATGGCGCAAGAAATTGGCCGTGCGTTGCAATTTTTCTTTACCAGCACCCCCCACAACCGGGTCGACCACATCATGCTCGCCGGCGGGTCGGCGCCGCTCCCCGGGTTGACGGAAGCCGTCACACAGCAAACCGGATTTGCTTGCAGTGCGGTCAATCCTTTTGATGGCATGGAAATTGGAAGTTCCGTGCGGCTGAAAAAAATGGTGCGTGAAGCCCCTTCGTATTTGACTTCATGCGGTTTGGCAATGCGGAGGTTTTTGCAGTGATATTGATTAATCTGCTCCCGCACCGGGAGGCTGCGCGTAAACGCAGGCGTGAGGCGTTTCAGGCAACGATGTTCGCGTCGTTACTGTTGGGCCTTGCTATCGCGGGATCCATCTATTGGTGGTTTCAAGTGATGATCACGGACCAACAAGGGAAAAACAGCTTTCTTCAGAGTGAAATCAAGGTTCTCGAAAATCAGATCAAGGAAATTGCGTCCATTGAAGAAGAAATTGCTTCCTTGCGCGCTCGCCAGAAGGCTGTTGAGGACCTGCAATCTGACCGCAATTTGCCGGTGCACTTGCTGAACGAACTCGTCAAGCAATTGCCCGATGGCGTTTACATCACCAGCATGAAGCAAGCCGGGCAGACCATCACCATGCAAGGTATGGCCCAGTCCAACGAGCGTGTTTCTGAGATGTTGCGCAATCTCACCAACAACACCCCTTGGTTTTCCAAGCCGGAGTTGGTGGAAATCGTCGCCAGCAATGTAGCCTTGACTCCGCGCGATCAGCGTCGTGTGGGCGCTTTCAATTTGAGATTTCAGCTTGTACGGGCAAGTGAGGCTCAAAAGACCATGGACGCCGCCAGCTCGAATGTTGCTGCTCCGGCTGGAAAGTAACTATGGCAAAAACACAATCTCCGAAAATTGATTTCGCTGCGTTACAAAGCAATCTGCAACGACAGTTTAAAAATCTCGACACCAAGGATCCATCGCTTTGGCCGGTCTTGCCGAAAGTTTTGCTCTGTGCGTTTATCGCAATTGGCGTAGCCGTAGCTCTTTGGTTTGTCAAGCTGACGGATTACCAGGCAGAGCTCGAACTTGAGCGCGGTAAAGAAGTTGTTCTCCGTGAGGATTATACGAAGAAGCTCGTGAAGGCGGTGAGTCTTGAGGCGCTCAAGAAGCAGCGCGAGCAGATTCAGCAATATGTTATTCAATTGGAAAAGCAATTGCCCAGCAAGGCCGAAATGGCTGCCTTGTTGTCTGATATCAACCAGGCCGGCTTAGGTCGGAGTTTGCAATTCGATCTGTTCCGCCCTGGCCAAATCGTTGTAAGAGATTATTATGCCGAGCTTCCGATCGCTGTTCGGGTAACTGGCAAATACCATGACATTGGTTCATTTGCGTCTGATGTTGCACATTTGTCTCGTATCGTTACGCTGAACAATATCTCGATTGCTCCTGGTGGAAAGGAGTCCGGAACGTTGTCTATGGACGCTACCGCGAGAACTTTCCGTTACCTGGATCCTGAAGAAATTCAGGCGCAAAAGAATGCCGGAGGCAAGCAATGATGTGGGTCGGTCGTCTGGTTTTGATTGGTTGTGTTGGGTTTTTGTCCGGTTGCGGCCCCACGGGAGAAGATGAGCTGCGCCAATGGATGGCCGATCAACGTGCTACAACCAAACCACGCATTACTCCTCTTACTGAACCCAAGCAGTTTCAGCCGCAAGCGTATACCGTCGAAAATGGAATTGAACCGTTCAATCAAATCAAGCTGACACAAGCTCTGAGACGTGATTCTGTCCAGATTGCATCCAATGCCTCGTTGATTGCTCCGGAAATGGCGCGCAGAAAAGAACCTTTAGAGGCCTTTCCGCTGGATGCCATGACAATGGTTGGCAGTCTCAACAAGACAGGAACACCCACCGCCCTTCTCAAGGTTGACAATCTTTTGTATCAGGTTCGGTTGGGAAATTACCTGGGTCAGAATTATGGAAAAATTACCAAAATCTCTGAAACGGCGGTTGAGTTGCGCGAAATAGTGCAAGACGCCACTGGAGATTGGATAGAGCGCACCGCATCGCTTGACCTGCAGGAGGGAAAGAAATGATAACGAAAAATATCTGGATTATGAACCACTACAGAAATGCCGTATGTGCAATAGTGGCAACGTTGGCTGCAACTGCTGCCATGGCACAAAGCGCCATTGAGGC
>JAQTZQ010000023.1 GCA_028687645.1 Rhodocyclaceae bacterium | reverse complement strand
AATTTGTGCACCATGCAATTCGGCAATCCGAGAAACAATGGATAGCCCAAGGCCGCTGCCGGGTTGATCTTCGTGATTCAGGCGATGAAAGCGGCGCAGGACGGCATCCCGTTCTTCTGCCGGGATACCCGGCCCGTTGTCGCAGACCGTGAAGCGACAGCCGTTTTGCTCCTCACTCAGACTGACCACAATTTTTCCGCCCGGCGGCGTGTAGCGGATGGCGTTATCCACCAGGTTGCGCATCAAGACGCGCAACCATTCAGGCTGACCCGTGACCGTGCAGCCCGGTGCCGCCTGAAGATCAAAGTCGAGATTTTTATCAAGAATGGCGGTGCCGAGTTCGGCGCAAACGTCTTCGGCCAGCCTTGAAAGATCGACCGCCTGGCTGTCGGGCAGGCTGGATTCCGGGTCGAGGCGAGCCAGTTGCAGCATCTGGTCGACCAGATGCGAGGCACGGGTCAGACCGTGTTGCAATTGCGTTAGTGAGCGCCCGCGCTCGTCGTCGTCCCTGGCCCGCAGGGCAACCTGCAATTGCGCCTGGAGCGCGGCAAGCGGGGTGCGCAGTTCGTGGGCGGCGTCAGCAGTGAAGCGGCGCTCGGCATCCAGCGTTTCAGCGACGCGGCGGAAAAGACCGTTGAGCGCCTCCAGCATGGTGCGGATTTCTTCGGGAGCGCTGGCCGGGTTGAGCGGCTGCAATTGCTGCGGTTCGCGGCTGGCGATTTGTCGGGCAATGCCATCAAGTGACGAAAGCCCTTGCCGCGTTGCCAGCCAGACCCAGAGGCCGATCAGCGGCAAGCCAAAGAGCGCCGGCAGCAACAGGCGCCAGGCGATATGGCCAATCAGGTCATCGCGGATATGGTGGTTTTCACTGACCTGAACTTGCAGGCTGCGCTCGTGATTCCATTGGCTGAAGTGTCGCCAATGGCCTTCGTTACGGTTGCGCGTTTCGGAAAAGCCATTCGTTACGGTCAACGCCGTTTCCGGGGCATTTTTTGAGCGCATCAACAGCTTGCCGTCGCCGCTCCAGATCTGGAAACGCAGGCGGCGCTGGTATTTGTGGGCGATATCACCGAGTTCCTCAATGTCGTCGCCTTCATCGTGCCCAGCCAGCGCGAGCAAGGTTTGGGCGGCCTGGGCGAGTTGGGCGTCAAACAGCTCATCGACTTCATGGTGGGCATCGATGTAGCTGAAAACCATGGTCACCAGCCAGGCAATGGCGACGCCGCCAAGCAGCAGGCCGAGCAGGCGGCGACGCAGTGAGAACCAGACGGTATTCACTTGGCGATGGTGTAGCCGACGCCGCGCAGGGTGCGGATCAGCTCGCTGCCCAGCTTTTTGCGCAGGTGGTGAATGTGGACTTCGAGCGCGTTGCTGTCCGGTTCATCACGCCAGCCGTACATCGATTGTTCGAGTTGGGTGCGGGTCAGCACACGACCGGCGCTTTCGAGCAGCATTTGCAGCAGGGAGAATTCGCGGCTGGATAGTTCAACCGGCTGGCCAGCCAAAGTGACGGTATGTGCTGCCGGGTCGAGGGCGATTTCGCCATGTGTCAGCAGCGGCGCGGCACGACCGGCGCTGCGCCGGGTCAGGGCACGGATGCGGGCGCTCAGTTCGTCGAGGTCGATGGGTTTGACCAGATAGTCGTCAGCGCCGGCATCGAGGCCGGAAACTTTGTCGCCGGTGGCGTCACGGGCGGTTAAAACCAGGATCGGCATGGTTTGGCCGCGACCGCGTGCACGATTCAAAACATCCATGCCGGAGAGGCGCGGCAGGCCGAGATCAAGCACCACCAGATCGAAAATCTCCGATTGCAGGGCGAGGTCGGCAGCATGGCCGTCGCGTACCCAATCGACGGCAAAACCGCCCTGGCGCAGGCCGATGGTCAGGCCGTCGCCAAGCTGGGGGTCGTCTTCAACAAGCAGGATACGCATGGCCGGATTCTATCAGTTGGCTATGAACCAGCCGGCGGCGGCAACCCAGGCCAATAGCAAGATGGCGGCGATGGGGCGGGCGGAGGCGATGGCTTCCTCCGGCAAACCTTTTTTGAAGCCGGTGAGCATGGCGCGAACCAGATTTTCGCCATGCAGCAGGCTGCCCGAAAAAACGCCGGCCAGGTGAATCAAAACCACGATCAACATCGACGTCGCCAGGCCTTCATGCAGTTCTTCAAACAAATCCCCGCCAATGTCGTTGTACATCGCCCAGCCGGCCAAGCTGGTCAGAATGCCGAGGCCAAGCAGAATGACGATGGCCCAGCTGCCCGCCGGATTATGGCCGACGTGATGCGCCGGTTCCAGTTTGAGAATGCTGCTCAGGTAATCCTTGACCGCCGTTGGCCCGCGCACGAATTCAGCAAAGCGGGCGTAACGCGAACCGATAAAGCCCCAGGGCAGGCGAAAGGTGGCGACACCGAGCACGATAGCGCCGGAAATCACGTGCACCAGACGGAAGGTTTCGCTCTCCGCCGTCAGCCAGGCCAGGCAAAAGCCGCCGACCATCAGCCAGTGGCCGAGGCGCACCGGCCAGTCCCAGACGAGAATTTTTTGCATGATTACTTCAATCCTGAAGGCAGGGTGATTTCGCGTTCGCTAAAACTGCCATTGGCCGCGCCACGGTGGCAGGCTTCGCAATTGGCTGCTGATTTGACGCGTGGGTCACTCCAGGTTTTGGCCGACACTTCGCGGTGCTTGCGGATAAATCGGGCGGTTTGCGTTATGCGTGGCGGCTCGCCAGCGCTGCCTAACCTGTCTGAATTGCCGGCATTGCGTTCGAGAAAGGCCGTAATTTCCTGCGCTGTTTTGGCGTCGACCGTAGCATCCGTTCCAAAGTGATCCTTCAATCCGGCCATCGTCCGCTGCCAATCTTTGGCGGCCAGCAAAGCCGGCGGGTAGGCGAGGTGACAGCTAGCGCATTCCGCCTTGAAACTCGCTGGCGTGTTGGCCGGCAAGGGCATGCGGTCGGCAAAAGCTGGCAAGGCAAAGCCAAGGAGGGTAATCAGGGCTAAACGTTTCATTTCAGCGTACCTCGCTCATGTAGGCGACAAAATCGGCCTTTTCAGCCGGCGTACAGGCGCGGCCAACGACTTCCTTGCAGTTGCGGCCAAACCATTTTTCCACCTTGGCCGGGTCGGCGAAGCGCTCGGCATTGGCGGCAACGGCCAGTGCTTTGACTGATTTGCCGGTCACGGAATGCTGGCCAGCATTAAGCGGGCTGTCCGTGTGGCAACTGGTGCACGCCGGCATTTTGTCGTTGAGTGCGAAGCGTTGGCGAAATAGCGTTTCACCGCGTTTGGCTGAAGGGCTAAAGCCGGTTTGCTGGGCTGCGGCTTCGGTGGCGTAAATCTGGCGAATCTGTTGCGGCGTTTCGGCGTGGGCAGCGATGCTGATCAGCATCAGGCTGAGCGTGGCGAGGGTTTTCATTGTTGTTCTCCTTGTGGTGTTTATGGAGAAGAAGTTTAGGCAGCCAGCCTTAAGGGCAGGTTAGCTGAAACTTAAGCGGGGCTTAACGCGGCATAACTGCTTCGGCACGCGCCGGTTTTCCCCTGCCCTTTCAAGGGGGAGGTCGGGAGGGGGATGGGTTTAAAAATGAGGATTTAATTTCGTGCGACATCTTTCTTAACCCATCCCCACCCCAGCCCTCACCTTGAAGGGGAGGGAGTGGATATTCATGCAATCGCACCGCTACTTAACGTGCCTTAACTTCGGCGAGATTCAAGGTAGCTTAGAATGCCGCTAATGACTTTTCCGGAAAACCCACTCGAACGGCGTGCTCTGGCTGTTGCCGTTGTGGTTTCGCTGGCAATCCACGGGCTGCTTTTGTTCGTTAATAATCAACCGCCCCCCAAGCAGGGCAGCCCCTTGCCGCGCATAGAAGCGAACCTGGCGCGGCAACCTGCGCCGGTCAAAACGCCAGCACCAAAACCGTCTGAACCACCCAAAAAGCAGGCCAAAAAACCCGACAAGCAGCAAGCGCGACCACGCGTGATGGCGATCCCGAAAACCTCACGGTCAACGGCGAAAACCACCCCAAATTGGACGGTCGCCCAAAAAGCAGAAATGAATGATTTCCTCAACGAGCTGGCCGCTGAAGCCAAGGCAAACCCCGCGCCAACACTAGCGCAGCGTTCGCTGGCCATGGCCCGGGACGATGCGCGGCAAATAGCACAGCGGGAAAAATCCGAGTTACTCAGTCTGGAGCGCCGCCCCAATTCGCCAGAACCCGACCCGTTCAGTCTTGAGCTTTACTTTGAAGGGCTGCTCAAAAATCTCAACCGCAGCTCGGCTTATGTCAAAAACGATCCACGGAGCAAAGGCGTGCGACCGGCTGCCGTGCAGTTTCGGGTCAATCCGGATGGCACGCTGAAATCCTTTGTCATCCTCAATGCCGCCGATCAGGGCGAGGAAATTGCCTTCATCAAGGCGGTCGTCGAGCGCGCCGCACCATTCAGCCCTTTTCCTCCTGATTTGAACCGCTCGGCAAAATCGATGGCAGTACGCATCTGCATCATGCCCTCGCGCAGCGGCGGGTTTGGGTTTTCAAAGGCGGGGGATGGGCAGGGGTGTTGAGTTGGGTTAAAGAATGAATCACCGAAACCAGCCAGGGAGCCTACCGGGCACAAAACACGAGCGCGCCCAACGTGCTGTCGAGCAATAGGCCAAACATCAAAGTACGATCCGCGCCTGACGAAATACGTTAGCCAAGCCCAAGGTCAGCACGCCTTGGGTTTTTGGTATTTAAGGGAGACGCTGATATATTCGCAACCGTTCGGACAGACCCCATGTAACCCGTTGATTCAAGTTGAAATATGACTCGGCAAGCTCACCACGAACGGAATTATTCAGCGCTTCCCCAAAAATGCCCTCGCTCATGACACCACTCACTCAACTTCACTTCGCTATCGATCAACGCGTGCAGGACGTTCGCGAGACCTACCCCGACTGGCTGTGCGCTAAAGGCTGCGACCATTGCTGTCGGCGGCTGGCTGAAATTCCGTCATTAACCGAGAGTGAATGGGACTTGCTGCGCGAAGGTCTGGCAGCCTTGCCGCCATCGCAACAGGCCATGATCAGAGCGCGCGTGGCAGCCTTGGCGAAACAGCCAAGCCGTCCTGTCGTCTGCCCGCTACTTGATCAAGAAACGGGCGCCTGCCCGGTTTACGCGCAGCGCCCGGTGGCCTGCCGAACTTACGGGTTTTACGTGCAGCGCGACAAGGGTCTGTATTGCCACGATATTGAAACGCTAGTCAGCGCCGGCAAACTGGAAGAGGTACTGTGGGGGAACCAGGATTGAAGTGGCCCCCTGAGTCAAGACAGTAATGATCATGGATCGGGGGATTGCCACGGCGGCGAATCTGGCCTGGCTGGTCGAACAGGGTTATCGCTATCTGGTGGTGAGCCGCGAACGGGAGCGTCACTTTGACGCCGACCGGGCGACGACATTGGTGTCGGCTGGAGAGGAGACGATCCAGGTAGTACGGGAACGCTCCGAGGATGGACAGGAGGTGCGCCTGCATTGCCATTCCCCGGGGCGCGAGACGAAGGAGTCCGGGATCATGGCGCGCTTTTGCACCCGCTTCGAGGCGGGCCTGAGCAAGCTGGCGACCGGCTTGACGAGCCCGCGCGGGGAAAAGCGCCCCGACCGGATACAGGAGCGCATCGGGCGCCTGAAGGCGGCCAGCCGTGGCGCGGGGCAGCATTACACGATCACGATGGACACGGATGCGACCGGCACGGCGGTGACGGCCTTGCGCTGGGAGAAGATGCCGATCCCCGGGACGATGCTGACCGATTTTGAGGCGGTCTTCCGCAGCCTGAAGGGCGAGTTGGGATTGCGGCCGATCTTCCATTCGAAGGAGGAACGCACCGACGGCCATCTGTTCATTTCGGTGCTGGCCTATCAGTTCGTCCAGGCGATCCGCCGGCGCTTGAGTGCGCACGGCATTCACGATGCCTGGTCCGGCCTGCGCGTGGTGCTCTCGGTTCAGCGACGCGTCACCGCCAGCTTTGTACAGAAGGATGGCCGAACGTTACACGTGCGCAAAACCACCCGACCGAAGCCCGATCTCCTGCGCCTCTATGAGGCGCTTGGCCTGGCTCATCAACCCGGAGGCGTTCAAAAACTGATCTCCTGACCCAGCAAAAACGCGAACGCAGTGCCACTCGAGGAAATTATTCGCCGCATCTTGTTGATGATTAAAAAGATTTTTTTCGGGGTGGCAAACTTGGGGTAAAGTAGTGCCATGGCACCCTGACCCCTTCCACCCTCACTATGGGCTGTACAAGGCTCCTGCGGTGGCGGGCTGGCGCTCTGCATGAAGAACATCGGAAAGCCGTATGCGGGAGAGCTTAATGCGGGATAACCGCATGCACGGTTTGATGAGGGAGGGCAGGTGAGAGCCTGTTCTCCACTCTACCTTGCTCAGTCTTGCCGCTCGCGTGCTGCCCCCAGTCGGAGATCCGCAGCCACGACATGGGCAAGTCCCAGACTCATAGCCCAGGCAAACCAGAACGACCATAGAGTGTGCGAGAGAAAATGTGCCCCTTGAGCCATTCGTGCAATTCCCAGTACGCCCCCCAGCAATAGCCCCGTCAACAGCCCTAGCCGCGCCAAGCTACGGCCCGCAGGTCGTAACGCTACCCCCCAGACGATCCACAGGAGGCCGGTCGATGCATGCCCGGCCGGAAAGCAGGCGCCCGCCTGAATTGTCGTCGGCGGTGTATCTAGCAGGTGGAGATAGGGTAAGTAGCCTCCGAAATCCACCATGTCCCACGGGCAGTGGCGGCTGATCAACACCTTTAGGGTCGCAATACCCAGTGGAATCAGCAACATTCCGAGAGCGGCCAGCAGGGCGTTGCGCGGCGGCAGCCATTCGAGTGCGCCACGGTAGCCGAGGTAGCAGACGTACAAGGCTGCTGCCACTGCGAGATAGGTCACCTGCTTTGCACTGTGATGCAGCAGGTCCTCGAACAGCCAAGTGCGCCGCAGTGGAAACACCCCCTGCTGCTCGTCGAAGAACAGGTGCGCGATCTGGCGGTCGATGTCGGTACTCTGGAACACCCACAGTAAAAGCCCGCCGATTATCACCAGCCACAGCGCCTGCATTGCCATCCAGGAGCGCGCGGTTGACAACGGGCGGACAGGCGCCGAGGTGTCTGGTGTATCGGACATAGCAATCAACTCCGGCAGGTTGCCGACAGATCCATGGATGTATCCAGCACTCCGGTACGCACTTCAAGCAGGCCTAGTATAGAGTGGAACACGTTGTCGTGCGACGCCTGTTGTCGGGCGCGCAGTTTTAGGCAGGCGAGATCGAGTCCGAAACTTTTTGCATATCCCGGCGAGAACCACATCACCATCGGTACTTTTGTCTGTTCGCTGGGTGCAATGGCATAGGGCATGCCATGTAGAAACAATCCGTTTTCGCCGAGCGACTCACCGTGATCGGAGACATACAGCAAGGCAGTGTCGTAATTCGCCTGCTGCAATTTCAACATATCGATGGTGCTGGCCAGGACATGGTCGGTATAAAGCACCGCATTGTCGTAGCTATTGGTGATTTCCTCGTGTGTGCAGCGACTGAGATCGTCAGTGTCGCAGGTCGGGGTGAAGCGGCGAAACTCCTCCGGGTAGCGCTTGTAGTAAGCGGGGCCATGGTTGCCCAACTGGTGCAGCACCAGTATCAGGTTGCCGTGGGTGTCGCGCAGCAAGCCTTCGGTGCCCTGCAACAGGGCTTCATCCAGGCATCGATCACCATTGCACAGGGCTGGGTTCGCCACCGGATCGGGCCGCTGCACTTCCAGGCCGTCGCATACGCCCTTGCAACCCGACTGGTTGTCGCGCCAGACCACTTTCAGGCCGGCACGCTGCAGTACGTGCAACAGGGATTCGCTGCCCCGGATTGCGTCTTCGTCGTAGTTGCGCCGCCCTTGCATAGAGAACAGGCAGGGAACCGAGACTTCGGTATTGGTGCCGCAACTGTCCACATCGACAAAGTTGATCACGTCGCGCTGCGCCAGTTCGGGGGTGGTCGGATGCGGGCTGTGATTGTTCAGACCCCAGTTCGCCGCGCGGACAGTCTCGCCCACCACCATCACGAACAGCACCGGCTTGTCTCGCTGCAGCCAGCTCGGTGCGAGCACCGCATCGGTGCCGATCGGGCGTCGCGGCTGCTGCGCGGCCTTTGCATCATTGACCAGTACCCTGGCGAGCGAATATACCGCGTTGGCGGGCGTGATCAGGTAACGAATTTCCTTGTGATTACGCATCTGTGCGGCAAAGCCCTTGAACACCAGCGACAGCGCACCGGTACCGATCATTGCCGCAATAAGGATCGCCCCGCTGCGCAGCAAAATGCCGCGGCCGAGGCTGCGCTGGCGCAGGCGCAGCCGATGCAGGATGGCCAGCGGTAGCACGGCGAATAGCAGCAGATGCTGCAGCAAATCGAGGGTGATCAGCTCGCGCGCTTCGGTGACGTCAGTGCGCAGCACGTTGCGCAGCATCTCGGGGTTGAGGTAGATCCCGAATTTGTCTATGTAGAAGCTGGCGAAAGCGGATATCACAATCAGCAGGCCGAGCAGCGGCTTCGCCGTCCAGCGGTTCAGGAACGGGGCGAAGATGATGAACTGTAGTGCGGCAATTCCAGTTCCCACTGCCAGCAAATAACCCCAGCTGGCCGCATCGGCCAAGGAGCGGTCGGCGAGGAGGGCTTTCCAGAAGAGAAAATCGCTGGCGAAAACAAAAAACAGAAGCACAGCTACTAACAGCGCTTCCTGACTGATCTCCGGCCGCCAGCCACAGCAAACCCGCCACAATCGGGTGGTCACCGAGTCCGGAATTTGTGGCAGCGGTTGACAGCATGAATCGTTGCTGTGGGCTGGGGCAAGTGCGAGGCTGGATTCTTTCATTGCGGTGCTTGTTTGCGGATGACCTCCGCAATCTATGCTTGCCGCTGTGAGGAATCAGTGAGCGAAAAGTGAGGGAATTGTGATGCCTGGGCGCGAATAGCGCCCCGGGAAACGCCAATTAGAGATTGACAGCCGTGCCGAAGTCTACTTCGACGGAAGCGCCGCCGCCAGGTCGGTTGAATGCCAGCACTGACCAACCACAAGCCGTGCAGATGTGCTTGACGAGCGCGAGACCGAGGCCGTGACCCGGCTTCTGGCCGCGACGATGGAAACGTTGGAAAATCTGATCTGGGTCACCTTCCGGGAGGCCAGGGCCACGATCCCGCACGGACAGTCGGCTGCCCTGCAGTACGCAGCTCACCCCCAGCCCCTCGCCGTGCCGCAACGCGTTCGTCAGCAAATTGCGCAGAACTATTTGCAAAAGTGCTGAATCAGCCCGTAACACTGCCGACTCCGGTATCTGAAGTTCGAGCTTGACCGGCTTGTTCGATTGGCTTTGGATGCCGCCCCAGGCGCAGTGAGTCGCATCGGCCAAACTCACTGCCTCCAGTAGTTGCGGGCGCGCCTCGCGAGCCAGCAGCAATAGTGTTTCAGCCAACTGCGTCGTACTGTCGGTGGCGGTGATGATCCTTGCCGCACGCCGCCGCACTCCGTCGGGCAAGGCTTCGTTGGTGGCGAGCATTTCGGCATCGCTGCGAATGCCGGCCAGAGGGGTACGCAGTTCGTGCGACAGGTTGGCGCTGAAGTCGCGCTCACGCGCCAGCAACTCGGCCTGGCGCGTCTCGGTGGCGTCCAGTGCCCGCGCCACGGCAAGCAGCTCAAGTTCCATGTCGGGCTTCGCGAACGGCGTGTCACCACGTCCCTCCACGACCCGGGTGGCCAGGGTTTCGAGCCCCAGCGTCAGGCGTCCGGCAATGGCGTACACCATAATCATCACCAGCACGCACAGGCAGAGCGCGCTGACAATCACCACCGTGCTGAACGCAATTTCCCGGGCTTCAGTCTCCGACCAGTCGTAGAGCAGAATGAAACGGGAGCCATCTGCCTCCCGCACCGCGACCTGATATTCACGATCGCCTTCACGAAATTCGTGATTGCCGACCGGAAAGTCCGCAAGCGCAGGTGGTAATACAGCTGGCAGGGGTTTGCCAGACACCAGCCGGTAAAGCTTCATGGTCGGCGTGTTGGGAAGTACCAATTCGGGTGAATAGCGGGAAATTTCGATGCTGTAGGCAAGCTGGCCGCCGAGAATTTCGTCGATGAAGTCCTGCTCCATCTCTTCATACGTTATCAGGAGAGCGATGGCCTGGCCGAGTATCAGCAACAGCAGGGCGGCAGACATCGATACGGCAATGCGCATCCGCATGCTAAATGGCAACCACCGACGGGAAGCTGGGCGCAGGCCCGCTTTAGCGGCAGATGAGCTTGTATCCGAAACCATGGATGTTCGCCACTTCAATCCCGGCGTCTTCACCGACGGCACGCCGCAGCGTGTACAGTACGCTGCGCAGATTGTCGTTGGACTCCTGCTCGTGGCCCCAAATTGCGATCTCCAGCTCGCGCCGCGAGAACACCCGGTTGGGCTGCGACAACAGTTCCGCGACCAGCCGCAGCGCTTTCGGCGGCAGTCGCAGCGCCCGGCCGGCGAAACGCACCTCCTTGGCCGCGTTGTCATATTCCAGCGCTCCCAGGCGCAGGATGCCGTTCGTCTTGCTCGCACCGCTGCGTCTTGCCAGCGCCGCTAGACGAGCCTCCACCTCCTGCAGGGCAAAGGGCTTGACCAGGTAATCGTCCCCCCCGGCATCGAAGCCAAGCAGTTTGTCTTCTAGGGTGTCGCGCGCGGTCAGGATCAACAGAGGCAGGGGATTGCCTTTGGCTCGCAGACGGCGTGCCAAGGCAAGGCCGTCGCCGTCAGGCAGGTTGCGGTCGAGCACCGCAGCTTCGAACACCTGCTCGTCAAGCAGCCGCGAGGCGGTCGCCAAGCAGTCCGCGTAGTCACACTGATGGCCACGCGACTCGAGGTACTCGTAGAGGTTCTCCGCAATGGTGCGGTCGTCTTCGATGATCAGCAGGCGCATGAATCAATAAAACAAAAAGGGACAGGTCCCCATGGTACTACTTTAAGCCTGTTTTTTCCCGAGCACGGAGGATGGTTGCCCGCGCGACGTCTCTTGTCACGGTGAGCAGTTGATGGTTTTTCGGCCTTCGTTTGATTGCGTGGGGTTCAACGCGACCAGGGCGAATTGGGAGACGAAGTTCGCTGATTCCGCCGAGCAGATGTGCAGTCATCCGCTTTGCACAAGCGCCAGAGGCGAAGCGGAGTTGTTGTGCGAGAGCCAGATAAAGCTGAACACTGCCCTTGAAGCTCAGCGCACGAGCGCATAACCCCGCGCCCATGGCGGCACGAACCATCAAGGCACAAACCAGATTATAGGCCAGCAGATAGACGGCGATTTCCTTGTCAATCATCGATGGGGTTTGGGTGCGCAGGATGTCCATGCCCATTTCGGCCTTGATCGAGCGCAAATCCACCTCGACCTGCCACCGTCGGCGATACAGGGCATCGATATCTGCCGCGCTGACACATTGGGCATCCGTCAGTGTCGTGACCAGAACGCGCCCGCCAATATCGGTTTCACGCATCGCCAAGCGTTCCGGCATGTGCGCATAGGTTTGGGCATCCATCCAACTCGGTCGAGTCGGTCGTAGCCAGTCCACCAAGTGGTCACGGCGCCCCAGGCGTCGGCCGCGCCGGAAATACGTAATTCGCCGTTGATGCTGCCGGGTAACCAGATCAACGCCTTGTGCCAGCAATTGTGCCGCTGTGAAGTAGTTACAGTGATAGCGGTCAGCCAGGAGGATATCGCCCACAGTCAGTTTCGGCGTCAACTGGCGAAATAGCGCCTGTTCGCCGGTATGCTTTCCCCGGCACGGTCCCAAAGCCCACGCCAGCACAGCGCCCGTGGATAACGACATGACCGCCACCAACATCGCCAGTGGAAAGCCCAGCCCGACACGCTGGACGCCGCTTTGTGGATAGACTTGCTGATTACGCGCCGTGTCGGGCATGGAGATCGTCGTGCCATCCATCAGCTTGATGGTGCGCCCGCGCCACTTCCAGTCGACGGGACTTTCAAGTTCCAGGCGCTCACCCACGGTCAGGGCGAGCCGGGAAATCAGCTTCAACGGCAAGCGTTGGCGGGCTTTGCAGTAAGGCCCCGTGTCAGGCTACAGCCGGACAAACCTCGGGCCATTCGTTCGCTCAAGCAACGGGCAACCGCATCTTGGCAGGCGCCATCGGGGCTGAGCGCCTGCCCGATAAATAGACTCAGCGTGGTCAGCGGTGAGTAAATCCGTTCCCGGTAACAGCCAACCTCCTCTGTCATCAATGACGTCAGAATCGGATTCGGCAGTATCGAACCCAAGGCTTTCGTCGGCTGGTCACCAAATTGCCGACGGAATCGTTCTACCCCGTGGCGCAGCCGCTTTTTGGTAGCATCCAACATGCCTGATCCTCCTGCTATGGCGCGTGACTTCTGATATCACCATCTTAGCAAGGAGGCTCTCAGCCTTCTTTCATTTACCAGGACTGGTACGACTAAGGCTTAAAGTAGTGCCATGGGGGCCAGGGTGAATTAACGCTCTTCAAACGCTGACACCAGTCCTCAATGGTTCAAGTGCGTCAGCGCAAGCTGGGTTGCGATTCACAAAAAGCTAGAAAAAAACGCCGGTCAGGTCACTCCACTGGCGTTTTTACATCAACTGCGGTCAACTGCCAAAAGGGCCAAAAATCAAACAAATCAAAGGGCCCGGGGCGAATTAATCCACATTCAGTAGCGAGATCATTTTTATGAATTCACTATGACCTTTTTGATCCTTCCCCTTAAACCGGCAATTGGCTGATCACTGTCTGCATGGTTTGGCTGAGCTGGATCACCAGTTCAGCGTTGTAGGCATGGGAGGTGGTATCGCCGGGCGGGATTATGGCTGGGGTGGAAAAGATTCGCCCGCTGCCAATGGCATAGCCGCGAGAAGCAGCGGCTGGCGAGCCTGGGGCAACGGCGGGATCGACATTGGTGACAACGATTGAAAGCATATTGTCGCTATTGCGCAGAATGTCGAAAGTGCGGAACTGCTGCGGAAAATCACGCAGCGAAGCTGTTTCAACTTCCCAGAATGCGAATTCCGGCCCTTTGCCGCTTGGCGCGGGCTGTGGCGTGACGACATTGACGTGACGATGGCCAGAAATCCAGAGGATCAGGTTCGGATAGTTATGCAGAATGTCGAGCAGTTGCGTATCGCCGACGACGCTGGGTGGCGAAACAAAGAGGGAGTAATTTCCCGATTTTGGGTCTAGCGTTTTTTGCGGACGGATCGGGATATGTGCTGCGATAATCATCAACTTGTTATGCAACTGTCCCTCGTCGAGTTCGGCCTTGAGCCAGTCAAGCCGCTTTTGGTCGAGCGCCGCCCGGGCATAAACGACTTGCGGCAAATTCTGCCCCAAGCCACCGACCGTGTCGTCGAGTGCGATGACCTTGATTGGCAGGTTGGCTTTCGGCGCAAAGCTGTAACAGGCAAAATCCTGGTCAAGATTAGCCTGCGAGAAGCCGTGACCGAGCGGGCTTGAGGTCGTCGTAAAGAATTCGCGCATCCAGTTGAGGCTTGACGAAGTGCTGGTTGCCAGCGACCGGCGATTGGCATCAGCGACCACCGTTGGCGGGCTGGCAAAATCGGCCTGTGGGCCAGCGCCGATGACGGTGCCGTAAGGGGTCGAGCCGTCGACGACGCCTTGATAGAAAGCGGGCCGCTCGAACTCTTGCTCCATGTTGCTGGAGTCAATGTTGAGAATCACTGAGCCAACGTGGGCTTGCTGGGTGATGGCGTTTTGATAGTACGAGCCCATCCAGAACTGATCGTGATTGCCGATCACTTGATACCAGGGAATGCTTTTGTCGAGTCCGGCTGCCTTGTAGGGTTTCTGATAATCGATGGTTTCGGCACCGGCATGGGCGCCTGAACTGGGCGTGATGGTCTTGCCATCGAGAACATCGATGAACCAGCGTAACTCGTTGTATTGACTGTTGTTGATGTTGTCGCCCAAAGAGATGCCGAAATCGAACGGCTTTTTTGTATGCAGGGCATTGATCGTCTGCACGGCGGCATCGAGCACATGAGTTGTTGCCACGACGGCCGGCGACCAGCCCGCTCCGCCCGACGGGGTAGCCCCATACGCCGCACTCCAGTCGCCATAAAGCGGCTGCGCTGGTGATTCCTTGTCGGAGAGATGGATGTCAGTCATCGCAAAAAATCTCAGGAGACGAACGCTGGGGCCGGTTGCCCGGTATGCGGGTGCCAGTTCGGTGCGGATTTCATAACCCAGCCCGCCACCGATCTGCCAGGCGCTGTAGCCGTATTGCGCGTATTTGGCAACTTCGGCCGGTTTGATCTGCGGCGTGCCAGCGGGCAAGGCGCGGGGCAAAATCTGTCGTTCGGCAGTGGTGGCGACACTGGTTGTGTCAATCGGCCAGGCCTGAAATTGAGCGTTTGTACTTTCTTCTCCGTCGCACCCTGCCAGCTGAATTCCGGGAACAACGAGCACTGAATATTTCAGAAAATTGCGACGGTCGACCATGATTTTCTCAAGAAATTATTAATAAATGTGGGCCCCGGATGCTTGTTGTCGCATCAGAAGTATCGATCATGATGCTACTCGAAAAAAAAAGGGCTAGCTGGTAGTTTCTCCTGTGCTTTAGCGTACTGAGCACAGACAAAAGGGGGCCATTGTTTTCCAAAAGCCGGCGCTTTCGGATAGCTGATTACGTCTGGCGAGCGCATTGTCCAGACTGCCGGGCGGAAATGTGCAGGACGCCCACTTGCTGCCGTCTGGCGTAAGCTCTGGCTTTTCATCAATGGAGTAGAGGATGAGTGCTCGCAGCATCCGTGTGCGCGGCCTGGTGCAAGGCGTCGGCTTTCGCCCTTACGTCTGGCGACTGGCCAATGAGCTTGGATTAAGCGGCTGGGTGCGTAATGACAGCGCCGGTGTGACGGTTACGGTCGACGGCGAAAATGTGCCGATTTTTCTCGCTCGCTTGCCGCGTGAGTTACCCGTTCTGGCGCGGATTGATGCGCTTGAAGTGGAGGAAATTGACGCCACTGGTTTGAGTGGCTTCAACATTTTGGAAAGCCAGGGCGGTGAGGTCAAAACTGCCATCGGCCCCGATGCCGGGATTTGTCCGGCGTGTATTGCCGACATCTGTAATCCGCAAAGCCGGCGCTGGCGTTACGCCTTCACCACCTGCACCCATTGCGGGCCGCGTTATACGGTGAGTCGGAGCATTCCTTACGATAGAGCGCAAACCAGTCTGGCGCCGTTTCCGCTCTGCGCGCCGTGTTTGGCGGAATATACCGATCCGGCGGATCGGCGCTTTCATGCGGAGACAACTTGTTGTGGGGATTGTGGGCCGCAGCTGGCGCTAGATGTTGCTCCCTCCCCTTCAAGGGGAGGGCTGGGGTGGGGATGGGTGTCAAGTAGCACGGAATCCGATCAACAACCCATCCCCCTCCCAGCCTCCCCCTTGAAAGGGGAGGAGCTTGAAAAGACCTTGGGCCTGTTGCGTGCCGGAAAGATTGTTGCCATCAAGGGGCTTGGCGGTTTTCATCTCGCCTGCGATGCGCGCAATGCCGACGCTGTGGCTGAGTTGCGCCGGCGCAAGCAACGTGAAGCCAAGCCTTTCGCCATCATGGCGTTGAACAGCGCTTCGCTAGCTGCCTACGCGCAGATTGGCCCGGCGGAAGAAGCATTACGCGATAGCCCGGCGGCGCCCATCGTGCTTTGTCCGAAAGGTAAGGAAGAACTTCCGGGAGTAGCGCCCGACTTGGCCTGGCTCGGCATCATGCGCCCGGCGACACCGCTGCATTTGCTGCTCTGGCACGAAGCGGCAGGGCGGCCGGCTGGCACTGACTGGCTGCATCAGCCGCATGAACTTCTGTTGGTGATGACCAGCGCCAATCCGCATGGCGAACCGCTGGTGATTGGCAACGAAGAGGCGCAGCAAAGGCTGGCCGGGATTGCCGATGCCTACTTGCTGCATGACCGCGAAATCGTCATTCGTTGTGATGACTCGGTGGTCAAAACCGGCGCTGTCCTGCGTCGGGCACGCGGTTACACGCCGCTGCCGATTGCCTTGAGCCAGGATGGCCCAACCGTTCTGGCGCTGGGTGCTTACCTGAAAAATACGGTGTGCGTGCAGAAGGGCCGTGCGGCCTACTTGTCGCAGCACATCGGCGGGCTGGATAACGCGGCGGCGATTGGTTTTCTGGAGGAAACCGTGGCGCACCTGCTGGCCATTCTGGATGTAAAGCCCGATCTGATCGCCCACGACCTGCATCCCGATTTTGCCTCGACTCACCTGGCCCTGCGTCTTGCTGCCGAGTGGAATGTGCCAGCCATCGCCGTTGGCCATCACCACGCGCACATCGCAGCCATTTGCGCCGAACATGGCCTTGACGAGCCGCTGCTCGGTCTGGCGATTGACGGCGTTGGCCTTGGCCCCGATGGCGGTTTGTGGGGCGGTGAATTATTGCGTGTCGATGGTGCCAGTTGCGCGCGCCTCGGCCACCTGCAACCCCTGGCCTTACCCGGTGGTGACCGCGCCGCACGCGAGCCTTGGCGCATGGCGATTTCGGCACTGCACGCGGCCGGCTTAAGCGCGCAAATCCCGGCCTGGTTGGCCCGGCGTTATCCGGCGCGCGACGCCAAACCGCTGCTCACCATGCTCGATAAAAACCTGCGCTGCCCGCCGACCTCCAGCCTGGGCCGCCTGTTCGACGCCGCCGCCGGCATGCTCGGCCTGCGTGCCGAGTCGCTTTATGAAGGTCAGGCCGCGATGGAGCTGGAAGGACTTGCCGCCACTTATGGGCCGGTCGCAGCCATGCCCGGTGGCATGGTGCTGAATGAAAATATCGCCGATTGTTCCCCCTTGCTCATGGCCTTGGCGGATTGCGCTGATCCCGGCTACGGTGCCGCGCTCTTCCATGCCACCGTGGCTGCCGGCTTGACCCAACTTATTACGGTCAACCGCGGAAATTGCTCAAAAATTGCCATTGGCGGCGGCTGCGCGATGAATAGCGTCTTGATGACTGCCCTGCGCCAGCAACTTTCCAGCGCTGGCTTCACCGTCTTGGAGGCAAACCTGGCGCCCGCCAATGATGGTGGATTGGCGCTGGGGCAGGCCTGGCTAGCGAGGAAAATAACCTTGCAAAACGTGAAGTGAAATTCCATAATTGCAAGGATGATAAGCCGTGATCTTGCCCCGCTTCTTCTTGAAACGCTCAGCTATTCGCCAGCGACAGCACTGATCGGCCCGCGTCAGGTGGGCAAGACGACCTTGGCGCTTGAAGCAGCCAAGGCTTCGGGGCGACCCTTTGTCTATCTCGATCTTGAATCGGAACAAGACCGCAGCAAACTGGCGCAAGCTGAGCTTTACTTGTCAGATCATCTCGACAAACTGGTGATTCTTGATGAAGTGCATCGTGCGCCAGGCTTGTTCCCGATATTGCGCGGCTTGATTGATCGCAACCGTCGTGAAGGGCGCCGCGCCGGGCAATATCTTTTACTGGGTTCAGCTTCTCTCGATTTGCTCAAACAATCGGGAGAGAGTTTGGCCGGGCGTATCGCCTATCTGGAGCTGGCGCCATTCAATTTGCACGAGGCGGAAAATTTTTCCGCTGACCAGCTTTGGGTGCGCGGTGGCTTTCCGGAAAGCTTGTTGGCGGTAAGCGATGCCAGAAGCCTGCGCTGGCGGCAGGATTTCATCCGAACCTATCTGGAGCGCGATATTCCGCAATTTGGTCCGCGCATTGCCGCCGAAACCCTGCGCCGCTTTTGGGGCATGCTGGCCCACCATCAGGGCGGGCTGCTTAACACTGCACAATTTGCCCGAAACCTTGGGGTTGACGGCAAAACCGCAGCCGCTTATCTCGACTTGATGGTTGATCTTTTGCTGGTTCGGCGCTTGCACCCCTGGCATGCCAATCTCGGCAAGCGCCTGGTCAAATCGCCCAAGGTTTATGTGCGGGATAGCGGCCTGGTGCATGCCTTGCTGGCGATTCCTGACAAGGAAACCCTGCTCGCCCATCCCGTGATCGGCCAAAGCTGGGAGGGTTTCGTCATTGAAAATTTGCTGAACAGCGCACCCGAAGGGGTTCAGGGATACTTTTACCGGAGTAGTGGTGGGGCGGAGATTGATCTGCTTCTGGCTTGGCCCAACGCTGAGTTGTGGGCGATCGAAATCAAACGCAGCCTGAATCCAAAGTTGGAGCGCGGATTCCATAGCGCCTGCCAGGATCTGAATCCGATTCGCAAGTGGGTCATTTACCCGGGTTCTGACACGTATCGGAGCGCAGAGGATATTCGGGTCATGCCGCTTGGCGCAGCGATTACCGAACTGAGGCTTGCTCGATAACTTCTCCGGCTTGTCTTAACCCTGCCCCCCCAATAAGACCTAGTTCCTTCGGGTGATTAGCAACTGATCACCTTGCGATTCCACCTGCAAAGTCGCTTTCGCTAAATTCCCCTTCTTGCTACTTCGGATTATTCCTAACCGATTGAAATTTATCGGTTTTGTTTTATGGCATGCCTCTTGCCATAGAGATTGCCAACATAAAGAACGCCAAGCACTCAACTGAGACAGAGTGTCGGCTCGTTGCCGATCTGAGAATAAAGGGGAAATTAATGGCCAACCAAGATCTGATTTCGCTGGAAACCGACCATCGCGTCGAGGAAACAGCCGAGCGCCTCGGTATGTCGCGGCGCGAGTTTTTACAATTTTGCGCAGCGATTGCTACCTCGCTCGGCTTGCCGCAAGGTGCCGACGCGGCGGTCGCCGAAGCCATCGCTACCAAGAAGCGGCCGAGTGTGATCTGGCTGCATTTTCAGGAATGCACAGGGTGCACTGAATCCATGCTGCGCGCCGAGCATCCGACGCTGGAGAAGCTGATTCTCGACGTCATTTCGCTCGATTATCACGAGACGCTGTTTGCCGCCGCCGGCCATCAGGTGGAGGCCGCGCGCAAGACGGCGATGGAAGAAAACAAGGGCAAATACATCCTCGTCGTCGAGGGCGCGATTCCGACCAAGGATGGCGGCATTTACTGCAAGATCGGTGGCAAGACGGCCATCGAATTGCTCAAGGAATGTGCGGCGGATGCGGCGGCGATCATCGCCATTGGCTCCTGCTCCTCGTGGGGCGGCATGCCCTCGACGGGGATCAATCCAACCGGCTCGTCAGGCGTTGCCTCGGTGCTCAAGAGGCCGGTCGTCACCATCCCTGGTTGCCCGCCCAATCCGTACAACTTCATGTCCACGGTGGTGCACTTCCTGACTTTTGGCTCCTTGCCTGCGCTAGACCAGTTGGGGCGGCCAAAATTTGCCTACTCGCGCCTGGTTCATGAAAACTGCGAGCGCCGGGCGCATTTCGATGCCGGCCGCTTTGCCATGGATTTTGGCGATGAAGGCCACCGCAAAGGCTACTGCCTTTACAAGCTTGGCTGCAAAGGACCGGAAACCTACGCCAACTGCCCGACCGTTATGTTCGGCGACGCGGGCGGTGGTACCTGGCCGGTCGGTTGCGGCCACCCGTGCATCGGCTGTACCGAGCAAGGGGTGGGTTTCGAGAAGCCGATTCACGCCATGGCCAAGATGAAGAACATTGAGCCCAGCGTTTTCCTGCCGCGCATTGTCGAGGAAAAAGGCGTTGGCAGTTCGCTTGGTTCCGCTGCCGTGCTGGCTGCCGTTGCCGGCGCTGCCGCCGGTGCCGGGGCGATGGTGGCGAAAAATTTGGGCTTGTCGCACAAGGCTGAAGAACTCGAACAGGCGAAAAACAAGGGACAAAAAGCCAACGAAACCACGGAGGTTTGAGATGGCACTCGAAAAAACTTCGCGCCGCAACTTCCTCAAAGGCGTCCTCGCCGCGAGCGGTGCGGTCGCGGCCAGCGTAGCGCCGCAGCAAGCCTGCGCCCGCGACACGCTGCAACGCCCGCCGGAAGGTCTCGGCCTGCTTTACGATGCGACGCTCTGCGTTGGCTGCCAGGCTTGCGTTGCGGCCTGCAAACAGGCCAACGACAACCCGGCTGAATTCAATGCGATGGACAAGTTGTGGGATACGCCACTCGATACCAGCGGCCACACTTTCAACCTGATCAAGATGTACCGCAACGGGACGATGGAACAGAAGGACAGCGAGCTCAACGGCTTCTCCTTCATGAAGACTTCGTGCATGCATTGCGCTGATCCATCCTGCGTGTCGGCCTGCCCGGTGACGGCAATGTTCAAGGATCCGGTGACGGGTGTGGTTGGTTACGACGCCGATGCCTGTATCGGCTGCCGTTATTGCGTTGCCGCCTGCCCGTTCGGTATTCCAAAATATCAATATGACTCGCCAACCGGCAAGATCGGCAAGTGTGAGCTGTGCCGTCATCGCCATGATGAAGGTCATTACTCGGCCTGCGCCGAAGTCTGCCCAACCGGCGCGACGCTCTTTGGTCGCACCGAGGATTTGCTGGCCGAAGCCAAACGCCGTCTGGCCTTGAAGCCGGGTGACTGGGCAACCATGCCACGCGGTCGACTGCCGGCCCAGAATGAAACGCCGGAGCAGGCAGCCAAGTGGAAGGGCTTGCTCGACCAAAGCTACGAGGCGCAGGTCGGTAATTACCTGCAACACGTTTATGGCGAGAAGGAATACGGCGGCACGCAGGTGCTCAAGCTGTCGGCGGTCAATTTTGAAAAAGTTGGCATGCCGAATTTGCCGCCGAAATCTTCGGCAGCGACTTCGGAAACCATTCAGCACAGTCTTTATGGTGGTCTGATTATGCCGATTGCCGTTTTGGCAGGACTGACCTGGGTCGCCAAGCGCAATGTTGTGGCTGACGACAAGGCGGCCCTCTCCCTCAGCCCCTCCCCCGCCAGCGGGGGAGGGGCGCAGAAAGCAGGAGGAAAATCATGAGTGTTCATTCTCACGCCGCCCCGGAACCGGTGGGCGGCAAGCTGTTCAACACCGCTACCTTCATTCTCGGCATTCTGGTTGCGGTGATGTTTGCCATCCTGATCGTCCGCTTCATCTTCGGTCTCGGGGCGGTCACCAACCTCAATGATGGCTACCCTTGGGGCATCTGGGTCGTGGTTGACGTCGTTATCGGCTCAGCCTTCGCTTGTGGTGGTTTCTCGGTGGCGATGCTGGTCTATATCTTCAACAAGGGGCAATACCACCCGCTGGTTCGTCCGGCTTTGCTGGCCAGTCTGTTTGGCTACACGCTGGCTGGTGTCGGGGTGCTGTTCGACCTCGGTCGCTGGTGGAATTTCTGGCACATTCTGTGGCCGACTTACGCCAACCCCAATTCAGTCATGTTCGAGGTGGCGCTCTGCATCTCGGCCTACATCATCGTCATGTGGATCGAGTTTTCGCCGGTCTTCATGGAAAAGTGGGGCATGAAGGTGCAAAAGCAGAAGCTGGAAAAGGTGCTGTTCTTCTTCATCGCGCTCGGCACCCTGTTGCCGATGATGCACCAGTCCTCCCTCGGAACGCTGCTCGTCGTCATGGGCCCGCAGGTCAATCCCTTGTGGCAGACGCCGATTGTTCCGCTGCTTTATCTGCTCTCGGCAATCACGATTGGCTACGGCATCGTGCTCTTTGAATCCTGCGTCACCGCAGCCGCCTATCGCCGCCAAATCGAAATGCATCTGTTGCAACCGATGGCCAAGGTCATGCTTGGTGTGCTCGCCGTTTTCGTCGCTCTGCGCGCTGGCGATCTGATCGTCCGTGGCGCCCTCGGCCATGCCTTTGCGCCCAGTCTGGAAGCGTTTTTCTTCTGGCTGGAAATTGGCTGCTTCCTGATGCCCTTCCTGCTGATCGGCTCGCAAGGCGCGCGGCGCAACCCGGCAATGCTCTTCCTTGCAGGCTGCTCGATCATGATGGGCGGCATCCTGATGCGGATCAATGGCTTCCTGATCGGCTACGACACCGGTCTCGGCGTTGACCACGGCTGGAACTATTTCCCCTCCATTGCGGAGATGCTGGTCACCATCGGCATGTTCGCAATCGAGATACTGGCTTACATCATCATCACCCGTCGCTTCCCCGTGCTACCGCGCGAAGAAGCCCAGGCGGCCCACTGAATTCGAGGCTTAGGAGAAAAATATGTCCAAAAGAGTAACGATTGATCCGGTCACCCGTATTGAAGGCCACCTGCGCGTCGATGTTGAAGTTGAAGCCGGTCATGTCAAAAAAGCCTGGGCCTCGGGCCAGATGTGGCGCGGGGTCGAGAACATCTTGATCGGCCGCGATCCGCGCGATGCCTGGGCGATTACCCAGCGCATCTGCGGCGTGTGCACCACGGTGCATGCGATGGCCTCGGTGCGTGCCGTCGAGAATGCGCTGCAACTGGAAATCCCGATCAACGCCCAGTACATCCGCAACATGATCATGCTGGCGCACGGCATTCACGACCACATCGTGCATTTCTACCACCTGTCGGCGCTCGACTGGGTGGACGTTGTTTCGGCGTTGAAAGCTGATCCGGGCAAGGCAGCCAGCCTGGCGCAGAGTTTGTCCAACTGGAACGGCAACAGCAAGGCTGAATTCACCAAGGTGCAGGACAGGATCAAGGGCTTCGTTGGTACCGGCCAACTGGGTATTTTCACCAACGGTTACTGGGGCCACCCGGCGATGAAGCTGTCGCCGGAAGTTAATTTGATGGCGGTTGCCCACTATCTGCAGGCGCTGGAAGTGCAGCGCTACGCGAACAAGATCGTTTCCATCCTCGGCTCCAAATCGCCGCACATCCAGAACGTCGCAGTCGGTGGCGTGGCCAATGCGCTGTCGCTCGACTCGCAATCGGTGCTGACCATGGAGCGTTTGCTGGCGGTCAAGGAGTGGATGATCAAGCTCGACGACTTCGTCAAGAATGTCTACCTGATTGATGTGGCAGCGATTGGCGGTTTCTACGCCGACTGGACCAAGTACGGACGCGGCATTACCGATTACCTGAGCGTGCCGGATATTCCGCTCGACGGCAAAGGCACTGTGTTTGCGCTGCCCGGCGGCTACATCGAAGGCGGCAAGATCGAAAGTCACAAGCCGATCACCAGCTTTAACGACAAGTTCTTCCTCGATGGCGTTTCTGAGGCGGTCACCCATTCCTGGTACAACTACAGCGGTGGCAACGACAAATCGCTGCATCCGTACAAGGGCGAAACGACGCCGAATTACACCGATTTCCAGGATGACGGTAAATACAGCTGGCTGAAGTCGCCCACTTTCTACGGCAAGCCGATGCAGGTTGGCCCGCTGCCGCGTGTGCTCAACATGCTGGCTGCCGGTCATGAGCCGACCAAAAAATATGCCACGGCAGCGCTCGATCTGGTGTCTACGATTGCCGGTGCCAAAGTCGGGCTGGATGCGCTACATTCGACCATAGGCCGCCACGCAGCACGCGCCGTCGGTTGCGCCGTGCAGTCGGACGAGTTGATGAAGCAATGGGATTTGCTGCTCGCCAACATGGGCAAGGGTGACATGAAAACCTTCAACAAGCCGACCTTCCCCAAGGGCGAGCAGATGGGGGTCGGTTTCCACGAAGCGCCGCGCGGCGTGCTCTCGCACTGGGTGGTGATCGAATCCGGGGTGATCAAGAACTATCAGTGCGTCGTGCCGACGACCTGGAATGCCGCGCCGCGTAACGAGAAAAACGAGCCAGGCGCTTACGAGGCCTGCCTGCTCGGTAACCCGGTGGCTGATCCCGAGAAGCCGCTGGAGGTATTGCGCACCGTGCATTCCTTCGACCCCTGCCTGGCTTGCGCCGTGCATGTGGTGGATCAGGAGAATAATCCGGTCGTCACTGTGCGGGCTGTTTGATCTAAAGCAAGTCGTTCTGTCGTTCGGGGCGCGACACTACTCGCGCCCCATTTTTTTGGTGAACTATGAGAATCGTTGTTCTAGGTATCGGCAATATCCTGCTCTCTGATGAGGGTGTCGGGGTGCGCGTCGTTGAAAAGCTGGAGGCGGAATACATCGTGCCGCCGGAGGTCGAAATCATTGACGGCGGTACTTGTGGCATGGAAATGCTCGATCAGCTTGAAGATTTGGATGGCTTGATCGTCGTTGATTGCGTTCGTCACGGTCAACCGCCAGCAACGCCGATTTTATTGCGAGGCGATCAGGTGCCGGTGTTTTTCAAGACCAAGCTGTCGCCGCACCAAATCAGTCTTTCCGATGTGCTGGCCAGTCTCGAATTGACCGACACGGCGCCAAAAACGACGGTCATTATCGGCATCCAGCCGGCCTCCATGTCGCTCGGCATGGAGTTGACGCCGGAAGTTGCCGCTCGCGTGCCGGAGTTGCTGGCAACGACCATCGCCGAACTCAAGGCGCTTGGCATCACCGTTGAGGCGCGTTCCTGATGTGTCTTTCCGTGCCCAAACAAGTCGTGGCCTGGGAGGGTGAAGGCGATTTTGCCTGGGTCGAACGCGACGGCCAGCGCGAGCAGATCAACATGATGCTGCTCGGCGCGCAGCCGGTCGGCACCTGGGTATTGACCTCAATGGGTTTGGCCAAGGAGGTAATCGAGGATGATCAGCGCCAGCTGATTGAAGATGCCTTGAGCGCGCTCGCCGCCTCGCTTGAAGACGACTACGATCCGGCGCAGCACTTTCAGGATATGCTGCCCGGACGCCATGACTGAACGCATCCGCCAGCCCGCTCTGCAACCCCCGCCGATTCGCCCCGCGGAGCCGCGCGCGGACGACCCAAGCAGCTTTCTCAAAGCGCATTACCAGCACGTCTGGGAAACGCGCATGCACGATCTGCCCTTTGTGAATGCCAATTTGCAGGTCGATGCCATCGGTTTCATGCGCCATGAAGGTGACTGGATCGGCGTCGTGATTACCCCGTGGTTCCTCAATCTGCTGCTGATTTCCGGCGGCGGCAAACTGTGGGGCGACATTCCGGCTGGCGAACGGCGCTACCTTGCGTTGCCCTGCGGCGCCTTGCAATTCATCGCCGACGACGATCCCGATATTGGCCCTTATCAATATTGCCCATTGATAGCGCCGGTCAGCAATTTGCCGGATATGTCGGCAGCGCGTCAGGCGGCGGTCGATGCCATGAAGTCGGTTTTTACCCCGCTCGCCGAGCCGCCGGTAGTGGATGAAATCAATACCGAAAAACCGCCCGTCACGCGGCGTGGGTTTTTCCGTCGTCTGGCCGGTAAGCGGCCCTAAAGCCAAGGAGCAAATTCCATGTGTCTGGCGATCCCCGCTCAAGTGGTTGAATTGCGTGACGGCGACAATGCCGTGGTTGATCTGGCCGGCGTGCGCAAGGAAATCTCGTTGTCGCTGGTTGAAAACGTAGCGCTTGGCGATTACGTCATCGTTCACGTTGGTTATGCCTTGAACAAGCTGGATCCGGACGAGGCGGCCAAAACGCTGGCGTTGTTTGCCGAACTGGGTCAATTGGGCGACGATACAACGGTGCACTGATGAAATACATCGACGAATTCCGCGATGGTGACGTAGCGCGTGGCATTGCCGGGGCGATTGCCCGTGAGGCCAATCCGGCGCGTAGCTATCATTTCATGGAATTTTGCGGCGGCCACACGCACGCGATTTCGCGTTACGGCGTCAGTGACCTGCTACCGGCCAACGTCAAAATGATTCACGGCCCCGGCTGCCCGGTTTGTGTGCTGCCGATAGGTCGCGTCGATCAGGCCATCCGCCTGGCGCTCGAACAGGGCGTTACGCTTTGTACTTATGGCGATTGCCTGCGCGTACCGGCTTCCGATGGCTTGTCGCTGATGAAAGCCAAGGCGCGTGGTGGCGATATTCGCATGGTGTATTCGAGTGCTGACGCGGTGGCTTTGGCGCAAAAGCACCCGGAAAAGCAGGTGGTTTTCTTCGCCATTGGCTTCGAGACAACCACCCCGCCGACTGCCGTTGCCATCAAGCAGGCCGCTGCGCTTGGGCTGAAAAACTTTTCCGTGTTGTGCTGCCATGTGCTGACGCCATCGGCGATTTCCAGCATTCTCGAATCGCCGGAAGTGCGCCAATGGGGCACCGTGCCGCTCGATGGTTTCATTGGTCCGGCGCATGTTTCGACCATTATTGGCAGTCGACCGTACGAGTTCTTCGCCGAGGAATACCGCAAGCCGGTGGTGATTGCCGGTTTTGAGCCGCTCGATGTGATGCAGGCGATCCGCATGTTGATCCGTCAGGTCAACGAAGGCCGGGCTGAGGTGGAAAACGAATTTTCGCGGGCGGTGGATCGTGAGGGCAATCTCAAGGCGCAGAACTTGGTCGCCGAGGTGTTCGAGATGCGCAAGCAGTTTGAGTGGCGGGGTTTGAATGTGTTGCCTTACTCCGCTTTGCGCATTCGCAGCCAGTTCGCCGAATTTGATGCTGAAAAGCGGTTTTCTTTGGCTTATAAGCCGGTGGCTGACCACAAGGCTTGCGAGTGTGGGGCGATTTTGCGTGGGGTTAAGAAACCGCAGGATTGCAAGTTGTTTGGTACGGTTTGTACGCCGGAGAATGCGATTGGGTCGTGCATGGTGTCTTCGGAGGGGGCTTGTGCGGCGCACTACACTTATGGGCGGTATAAGGATGTTTGAGTCCAGGGTGGGGAAATTAATCAAGGCACAAAACCAGTCCCCTCGCCCCGCTTGCGGGGAGAGGGTTAGGGAGAGGGGTGAGCCTTGGCTTTTGGGTTTGCCCTGCCGGCGGCCTTACTTTCTTTTGCTTCGCCAAAAGAAAGTAAGCAAAGAAAAGGCGACCCCCGGGTCGGCGCCGGCGATGCCGGTCCCTTGCGCTACTCGGCGGTCCGGGCTGCTTGCTAAACTCGCCTGCGGCTCAGACAACGCAAGCAGAAATCCCCCGGCCCACCTGCGTTGCTCAGCGCCTCTCAGGGGGATGGGGCAAGGCGTCACGCGGTTGAATTTCGCGCGCGAAGCAGATTGTTACGGTCAACACGGAAAAAGGCCCAAGAAATATCCCGAAAAAAACGCCGAGAAGAATCTAGAAAGAGCACGACCATCGTTGGCCATAGACGCCTTTCGGGTCCCCATGAGAGGCGCTGAGCAACGCAGAAGCGCCGGGGGGTGTCGGCTGGCGTTGTCTGAGCCGCAGGCGAGTTTAGCCAGCCGCCCGGCGTTTCGAGTAGCGCAAGGAACCCGAAGGGCGCCGACCCTGGGGTCGCCTTTTCTTTGGCTACTTTCTTTTGGCGAAGCAAAAGAAAGTACGCTCGCCCGCAAGGCGAAACCCCAGCCTATTAGCCGCGACCCAATTAAATAGCCCCATGACAGATTCCCGCAAACCCTACATCCGTCCCCTGGACATCAAACACGGCCACGTAGACATGGCCCACGGCTCCGGTGGCCGCGCCATGGCGCAGTTAATCGAAGAGCTATTCGCCAAATACCTAGGCAACGAATACCTCGCCCAAGGCGATGATGGCGCCCTGTTACCCGCCACAGAAAAAGGCAAACTCGTAATGGCCACCGACTGCCACGTCGTTTCCCCCCTATTCTTCCCCGGCGGCGACATCGGCTGCCTGTCGGTGCATGGCACGATCAATGATGTAGCCATGATGGGCGCTCAGCCTTTATGGCTGGCCGCTGGCTTCATCCTCGAAGAAGGCTTCAAGCTCGCCGATCTGGCGCGCATCGTGCAAAGTATGGCGTCCGCAGCCAAAGAAGCTGGCGTGCCGATTGTGACCGGCGATACCAAGGTCGTCGAGCGCGGCAAAGGCGACGGGGTGTTCATTACGACGACCGGTGTGGGCGTCGTGGCACCAGGCATGGAGCTGTCCGGCAACAAGGCGCGACCCGGCGATGTCATCCTGGTTTCCGGCACCCTGGGCGATCACGGCATGGCGATCATGGCTGAACGTGAAAGCCTTGGTTTCGATTCGCCCATCGTTTCCGATACGGCAGCGTTGCACGGCCTGATTGCCGCCATGCGTGCCAGCGGCGCGGAAATTCATGTATTACGCGACCCGACACGCGGTGGTTTGGCGACCACGCTCAACGAAATCGCCAAACAAAGCGGGGTCGGGATGATGTTGCAGGAGAAGGCCTTGCCGGTGCACCCTGCCGTCAATGCAGCCTGTGAATTTCTCGGGCTTGATCCGCTTTATGTGGCAAACGAAGGTAAATTGGTAGCGATCTGCGCCGAAAATGATGCCGAAAAGCTATTGGCAGCGATGCAGGCTCATCCGTTGGGGGTGAATGCAGCGATTGTTGGCCGCGTGCACGAAGATGCCCATCATTTTGTCCAGATGACTACCGGTTTCGGTGGCAAGCGCATTGTGGACTGGTTGAGCGGCGAGCAATTGCCACGCATTTGTTGAGACCTGACTGCGATGCGCATTCTTTTCCTCACCCACAGTTTCAACAGCCTGACGCAACGTTTGTATTGCGAATTGAGCCAGCTCGGCCATCAGATCAGCATCGAGTTCGATATCACCGATTCGGTGAGCGAGGAGGCGGTGGCCTTGTTCAAGCCGGATCTGATCCTCGCTCCCTTTCTCAAGCGGGCGATTCCTCAGTCAATCTGGTCACGCCATCTGTGTTTGATCGTCCATCCCGGCATCGTCGGCGACCGTGGGCCATCGGCGCTGGATTGGGCGATCCAGAACGGCGAACCGGAATGGGGCGTCACCGTTTTGCAGGCTGAAGCCGAAATGGATGCCGGCCCGGTTTGGGCTGCGGCCAACTTTCCGCTACGCCAGGCCAAGAAATCATCGATTTACCGTAACGAAACGACCGAAGCGGCGGTTCAGGCCGTGATTGTTGCGGTGAACCGCGTAAAGGACGGAAATTTTCAGCCGGAACGAGTGCCGGGGCAAGCGCATGCCTTGATGAAGCAGAGCGACCGCGCCATCAACTGGCAGACGGAAAGCAGCGCTGCGATCCTGGCCAAACTGAATGCGGCTGATGGCTTTCCCGGTATTGCCGACCAGCTGTTCGGCCAGCCCTGCCACCTCTTTGATGCCTGGCCGGAAGCCATCCTCAAAGGAACGCCGGGCAGCCTGCTCGGCTATCGTCAAACTGCCATTTGCCGGGCGACAGCGGATGGGGCCTTGTGGATTGGCCATGTCAAAAAGTCGGGCGGGATCAAACTGCCAGCGACGCAGGCCTTTCCCGAGGCGCTGACCTTGCCGGAACTGCCACTCACCGATTACAGGAAGTCAGCCCACGCAACCTGGCAGGATATTGCCTATGAGGAAGTTGCCGGCGTTGGTTTCCTCAGTTTCGAGTTCTACAACGGCGCAATGAGCACGCGCCAATGCCAGCGCCTGACCGCTGCTTTTCTTTGGGCAAGCAGCCGGCCGACGCGCGTTATCGTGCTGCGCGGCGGTCGTGATTTCTGGTCGAACGGCGTTCATCTCAACACCATTGAGGCGGCAGAAAGCCCGTCTGACGAGTCATGGGCCAACATCAACGCCATCGACGATCTGGCTGAAGCGATTTTGCGCTGTGAAACGCAGTTGACCGTCGCCGCTGTCGGCGGCAATACCGGGGCCGGCGGCTGTTTTCTGGCGCGCGCCGCTGATCAGGTCTGGGTGCGCGATGGCGTCATGCTCAACCCGCACTACAAAAACATGGGCAACCTGTTTGGCTCGGAGTTCTGGACTTACCTGCTCCCACCACGGGTCGGCGAGGCGGGCGCCAAGGCCATCATGCGCCATCGTCTGCCGATGACGGCGCCGGAGGCGGTGCAACTTGGCTTTTACGATGCCTGTCTGCCCGGCCCCGGATTCACCGTCGATGTCGCACGACGCGCGGCAGAACTGGCCGCCTCTCCCGATTTTGCCGCGCAGTTGGCGATTAAAAATACCAAGCGTCAAGCCGATGAAGCGGCCAAACCGCTGGCCGCCTACCGCGCCGAAGAGCTCAAGGAAATGCGTCGCAATTTCTACGGTTTTGACCCCTCATACCATGTCGCGCGCTATCATTTTGTCTCGCGGACGCTGCATTCTTGGACGCCGCGCCACCTTGCCCGCCATCGCGATCTCGACTGGGAAATCCCGCTATGAGCCAGAGCACATTGCGCCGCCTGCCTGCCGTTCTCATCGTTGATGACGAGGTGCGTTCGCAGGAGGCCTTGCGCCGCACGCTGGAGGAAGATTTCGAGGTGCATTGCGCGTCGAGCGCTGCGGAAGGCATGGAAATTCTCGAAAAAGAGCAGTCGACCGCAAGCCTACGCATCGTGCTCTGTGACCAGCGCATGCCGGGCACCACCGGCGTTCAGTTTCTAAAAGAAGTGCGACTGCGCTGGCCGGATATCGTACGCATTATCCTCTCCGGCTATACCGACGCCGAAGACATCATCACCGGCGTCAATGAAGCCGGTATCTGGCAATATCTGCTCAAGCCCTGGCAACCGGATCAGTTGCTGCTCACGCTGCAACGGGCCGCCGAAGTCTGGCGTTTGCAGCAGGAAAACCAGCGCCTGTCGCTCGATTTGCGTACCGCCGAACCGGTGCTCAAACGCCGGGTTGAGTCCAAATTTGACAAGGCCAAACACGCCTTCGGCCTGGCTGGTCTGATCCGCGCCCCGGCCAGCCCGCTCAATGGCGTTTGCGACCTGATTGGCCGGATTGCCCCCTTTGATCTGTCGGTGATGGTCACCGGCGAATCCGGCACCGGCAAGGAAATGGTGGCACGTGCCATCCACTACGAAAGCCGGCGCGCAGCCAAGCCTTTCATCACCGAAAACTGCGGTGCGTTGCCCGATACGCTGCTTGAATCCGAGCTTTTTGGCTACAAGCGTGGCGCGTTCACCGGTGCCGTCGAGGATCGAATCGGGCGCTTTCAGCAAGCCGATGGTGGCACCCTGTTTCTCGATGAAATCGGTGAAACCAGCCCGGCCTTTCAGGTCAAACTGCTGCGTGTTTTGCAGGAGGGCGAGTTTCGTCCGCTCGGTAGCAACCGCCAGGTAACCGTCGATGTGCGTGTCATTGCCGCGACCAATCGCAATCTGGAAGAAGGCGTGCGCAGCGGGCGTTTCCGCGAGGATTTGTACTATCGCCTGGCGACCATTGCCCTGCATGTGCCGCCCTTGCGCGAACGGGCGATGGATATTCCGCTGCTTGCCCGGCGCCTGCTCGACAGCAGTTGTCAGGCGCTGGGCAAGGCTGTGGACGGCTTCACCAATGAGGCGCTGGCCTGCATCGTTGCCTACCGCTGGCCGGGCAATGTGCGGGAATTGCAGAATGAAATCCTGCGTATGGTGGCGCTCAGCGACAGCCCGAAACTCGGCGCCGATCTGCTCTCGCCGCGCGTCCTGCGCACCCCGGTTGGCGAATCACCGGGCGATGACATGGCTTGGGCCGCCAATCTGACGGGCGGCCTCAAGGAACGTATGGATCAGCTGGAAATGCAGGTCCTCAAGGAAGCGATGATCCGCCTGCGCTGGAACAAATCGCAGGCCGCCCGAGAGCTTGGGTTATCGCGCGTTGGCCTGCGTGCCAAGCTGGTGCGCTATGGGCTGGAGCCAAGCTGATGCGTGTCCTCTGGTTGCAAAGCGGTGGTTGTGGCGGGTGCACGCAATCCTTGTTGTGCCATGAGTCGCGTCCGCTTTTTGACGAACTGCGCGATGCCGGCATCGAGTTCGTCTGGCATCCGGCCTTGTCTTTGGAAAGTGGTGCCGAGGCCTTGCAGTTGCTCGATGACTGCGCCGAGGGGCATGTCGCCTTTGACGTGCTGTGCGTTGAGGGGGCGATGCTGCGCGGTCCCAACGGCAGCGGCAAGTTTCATTTGATGGCGGGCAGCGGCAAACCGCTGACCGAATGGGTCGAACGTCTGGCCAAGCAGGCACAATGGGTCTTTGCCATCGGTTCATGCACCGCCTATGGCGGGTTTTCTGCCAACACGCCCGGAAATCCGCTCGAAGCCTGCGGCCTGCAGTTTGATACCGATGAACCGGGCGGTTTGCTCGGCGAAGGTTTTCGCTCGGCGGCTGGCTTGCCGGTCGTGAATATTGCCGGTTGCCCGGTGCATCCCGGCTGGATCGTCGATACGCTGGAAAAACTGGCCATCGAAGGCTTGGCCGCCAGTGATCTCGATGCCCTCGGGCGCCCACTGCTCTACGCCGAACAACTGGTGCATCACGCCTGCGCCCGCAACGAATATTACGAATTCAAGGCCAGCGCCAAAAAGCATTCCGACCTTGGCTGCCTGATGGAAAATTTAGGCTGCAAAGGCACGCAAGCTCATGCTGACTGCAATTTGCGTTTGTGGAATGGTGCCGGCTCCTGCCTGAAGGGCGGTTTTGCCTGCATCGCCTGCACCGAACCGGGTTTTGAAGCGCCGGGCCATGCTTTTCAGGAAACCCCCAAAGTTGCCGGCATCCCGATCGGCTTGCCGACCGACATGCCAAAAGCCTGGTTCGTCGCCCTCGCTGCCCTCTCCAAATCCGCCACCCCCAAGCGCGTGCGGGAAAACGCCGGCGGTGACCATCTGATCGTGCGCCCGGCGCTCAAGAAAATCGGCAAATGACCCGCATCCTGCTTGGTCCATTCAATCGTGTTGAAGGCGATCTCGAAGTCAGTCTTGAGGTTGAGCAAGCGCGGGTTATTTCTGCGCGAGTCAATTCGCCACTTTTCCGTGGCTTCGAGCAGATTCTCATCGGGCGCGCGCCGGAGGATGCTTTGGCCGTTGTGCCGCGCATTTGCGGGATTTGTTCGGTCGCCCAGTCAGCCGCTGCAGCAGCAACTCTGGCCGATGCTGCAGGTTGCGAAATGCCGCCGAATGGTCGTTTGGCGTTCAATTTGATTCAGGCTACCGAAAATCTGGCCGATCACCTGACCCATTTTTACCTGTTCTTCATGCCCGATTTTGCCCGCGCCGCTTACGCTGATCGTGCCTGGTACGGCGCGTTGGCGCCTCGGTTTGCGGCGATCAAAGGCAGTGCCGCACCGGCCATGCTCAGCGCCCGTGCCGGCTTCTTCAAACTGATCGGCTTCCTCGCCGGGCGCTGGCCGCACACCCTGGCCTTGCAACCGGGTGGTAGCACCAAGGCGATGACGGCTGCCGAACGCATCCGCATCCTTGCCCTGCTGCGGGATTTTCGCCACTTTCTTGAATCCACCTTGTTCGGCGATACGCTGGAAAGCTTTTCTGCGCTGAATTCAGAAGATGCCTTGTGCGCCTGGGCTGTTGGTCGTGCAGGCGATTTTCCGGCCTTTCTGCTGGCTGCCAGTGATTTGAAGCTGGAAAAAACCGGGCGTGCCAGCGATCATTTCATGTCCTACGGCGCCTATGATTTGTTCGCTTCTGGCCTCTGGCAACCAAATGTTACGGTCAACGCCGTAAACCCGGCGAAAATTAGCGAAGACACCCGTCACGCCTGGCTGCTGGACAGCAACAGACCACCCGCCCAAGGTGAAACCATCGTCGCCGCTGATAAGCCGGACGCCTACACCTGGTGCAAAGCCCCGCGCTACGCCGGGCAAGTCGTCGAAACCGGTGCGCTGGCTCGGCAAGTGGTGAGCGGCCAGCCCTTGTTGCGCGATCTGGTGCAAAACTACGGTGCGAGTGTGACGGCAAGAGTCCTTGCCCGCATGATTGAATTGGCCAGCGTTGTTCCGGCGATGGAGCGCTGGGTGCGCGACATCATCCCCGATGAGCCGTTTTGTTCTCGCACGGAAATGCCCGATGAAGCACAAGGCATCGGCCTCGTCGAAGCCGCCCGTGGCAGTCTCGGCCACTGGCTGTCAATCAAAAATGGCCGCATCAACCGCTACCAGATCATCGCTCCAACGACGTGGAACTTCTCCCCACGCGACAGCGAAGACCAACCCGGCCCACTGGAGCAGGCGCTGGTTGGATTACCTGTAGGCGATGCCGCCTTGCCGACGATTGAGCATGTAGTCAGATCATTTGACCCGTGCATGGTGTGCACGGTGCACTAAACGGGCTGCTTCGATTTAACCCTGATGCCACCGTTCAGCGCTAACCACCGCACCAATTGAGCCATAAA